>DAIRTT010000001.1:0-28083 GCA_036803745.1 Solirubrobacteraceae bacterium
AGTGGCACAGCGAGTTGATCGAGAAGGTCGCGTGGTGGAGGAACAGGATGCGCACGGCGCCGCCCCACAGCATCCCGGTCAGGCCGCCCACGACAGAGCCGCTCAGCGCGACGCCGAGGCCGAACGGAAACGCGAGCCCCACGAGAACCCATACGGGGAACGTGCGGTCGACTGCGCGGATCAAAGGGTCTGCGAGCAGATCCTTGGCGTATCGCTCCTCGCTCGCTCGGTCCATGCCGCGGAACATCCAGCCGACGTGCGCGTGGAGCAGTCCTCGCATTGCCCCTCGCCAGCCGGGCGCATGATCGGTGTGGGGGCTGTGGGGATCGCCGGGAGCGTCGCTGAAGCGGTGGTGCTTGCGATGGGTCGATACCCACTCGATCACCGGTCCCTCGACCGCCGCCGAGCCGAACACGGCGAACAGGGCGCGCACCGCCCGGCCGGTCTTGAAGCTGCGGTGGGTGAACAGGCGGTGGAAGCCGACCGTGATCCCGGCGCCCGTGATCAGATAGCTGATCACCAGCACCACAAGGTCCTGCCAGTGGAGCGTCCCGCCCCATGCAAGCCACACGGCGACGCCGAAGAGCAGGACGGGCACGACCGTGACGACGACGTTTGCGACGCGGTCGACGGTCTCGTGCTCGATGACCAGCGTGTCATCGCCGGCCGCTTGATCAGACATCGCTCTCCTCTCGGGAGAAGGGTTCGCGTCTGCCAACCATCAGGCCGGCAGACGCGAACGGGTGCTACACGGCCTGGACGTTGACCGCCTTCGGTCCCTTGTCCCCGGCCTCTGAGTCGTAGGTCACCTTGGCGCCTTCGGCGAGCGAGCGGTAGCCCTCTCCGACGATTGCGCTGTGGTGGACGAACAGGTCCTTGGACTGGTCATCGGGCGTGATGAACCCGAATCCCTTGTCGTCACTGAACCACTTAACAGTTCCTGCAGCCATTGTTTCCTCCGGCGTAGTTTCGTGCTGCGAACGCGGGAGTTGCTATGAGCAAAGGCTACGAGCGCTGGCACTGCGATGTTGAGCGAACGCCCAACCTAGTGAGAGGACGGTAGCACGGCGAAGCCGAACGTGACCGATCGCGCCGGGGATCGGCGGGATCGGGGGCGTCGCCGGGATGCCCCCGCGCACGTCTCAGCGGTCGACGTGAAGCGCCGGCAGCCGCTCCGGGCTGATCCCGTCCTCGACGCACGCCAGGTAGGCGATCCCGCGATGGATCCCGTCGATGATCATGGGTGTCTCGTCGAACACGCCGATCCGCATGACCACGTCGTCTGTCCACCGCTCACCCGCCATGTCGTCGATGAACCGCTCGACCCTCAGGTCGTCGTCCCGGTCTTCCGCTGCGTCGATCGTCGCGCGGCGCTCGCGGTAGATCGCTCGGAGGCGGCCGAGTGTCTGGTAGCTCGCGTCCGTGTGGCCCATGAAGCTCGCGAACAGCGTTCGCGTCTCGGCCAGTTCGCTCGCTGACATGGGCTGGAGAGCCATACCGGGCATGGTCTCCAGGTGGAGCAGCCCGTCATATGGTCCGGCGGCCAAACATCACAACGGTCGTTGTTACGAGTGTCCGAACCCGCCGAGCCGCGGTGCGGGGCATCGGCGGCCGGCGCAACGTGCAGCGAGGCGTCGGGGCGTCGGCGCATCTATGGGCTGCGTCCGGCTGCCCTTCGCGAGGTCCACGACTGGTCGGCCCGATACAGCGAGTTCTGGCACGGCCGCCTCGATGCCCTCGGTGAGCTCCTCGGGGAGCAGCCGTGAGGCTCGACGTCTCCATGGAGCGGCTGTTCGCGGCGCCCGTCGAGCGCGTCTGGCTGGGCGCGCCGATGGGCCCGATGTCGCGCTAGGCCCGAGCGCCGGCACGCTCCTGACGTAACTCTTACATGCCGCCAGGCTGGATATGGCAGGCTTGCCGCCTGGACCGGCGGGCGGCCCCGAGCCCGCGCGGCCCGTCCTGCACTGACCACATGCGCCGCAACGTACTCATCATCCTGGGCGCCCTCGCGCTCGTGTGGGGCGTGCTGGCGCTCGCGCTCGGCTCGCCCAGCCTGCGCCTGTCCTCCGGGGCGAGCACGGCAACGGCGGTCTCGCCCGCGTGCCTGCCGTCGAGCATCGCGCATTCGGCCGCCCTGCCGGGAACGGCCGTCGACGTCTCGCCGGCCCCCGGCACGGGCACGGCCAACCCCCACACCCTCATCTCCTTCATGGGCGCACCGGCCCCCGACATCCGCGACGTCTCGGTGACCGGCCAGGACAGCGGCGCCCACCCGGGCCGCCTGCGCGCCTTCTCTCAGGGCGACGGCGCGGCCTTCCAGCCGGACGCTCCGTTCAAGGCCGGCGAGCGCGTGAGCGTCCGCGCGCTGATCGGCGGGAGCGCTCGGCAGAGGACGGTCGCGTTCTCCTTCAACGTCGACACGCCCTACCCGACGGCGCGCATCTCGGTCTTCCACAACGCCCCGGCAGCGCCGGCCGACTACGAGAGCTTCTACACGCTCCCGGGCGCCCAGCCGCCGCGCATGACCGTGACAGTCCCCGACCGCGATCCGGGCGCGGGTGACATCTTCACGACCAACGGCCCCGGCCCCGGCCAGTACGGACCGCTCATCTACACGCCCCAGGGCCGGCTCGTGTGGTTCGAAAGACTGGCGCACGGACAGACGGCCGAGAACCTGAGCGTCCAGAGCTATGAAGGCCACCCGGCGCTGACGTGGTGGCGCGGCCGGGTGCTCGGGCTGGGCTTCGGCGAGGGCGAGGACGTCGTGATGGACTCCCACTACCGGACGATCGCGACGATCAGCGCCGGCAACGGGCTGCACGCGGACCTCCACGACTTCCAGCTCGCCCCGGGCGGCGTGGCGTACATCACGGCCTACAACCCGATCCGCTGCGACCTGCACTCGGTCGAGGGGTCGCGCTCGGGGGCGATCGTCGATACGGCGATCCAGATGATCGACATGAGGACAGGGCTGGTGCGCTGGGAATGGCACAGCCTCGACCACGTGGCGCCCGCCGAGTCCGAAGTGGAGACGCCCGAGGACACGGTGCCGTGGGACTACTTCCACCTCAACTCGATCGACCGGCGGGCCAACGGCGACCTGTTGATCTCGGCACGCAGCACGTGGGCGGGCTATGAGCTCGAACGGGGCACCGGGCGGATCTTGTGGCGCCTGGGCGGTAACCGCAGCTCGTTCAAGATGGGCCCGGGGACGAAGATGGCCTGGCAGCACGACGGGCGCTTCCTCGCAGACGGCGAGCTGACGTTCTTCGACGACGGCTCGAACCCGCCGATCCACCAGCAGTCGCGCGCCCTGCGCATCAGGCTCGACCTCGCCACCCACCGCGCGACGCTGACGGGCGATCTCACCCACCTCGACCCGCCGCTGCTGGCCGCGAGCCAGGGCAACGCCCAGACGCTTCCCGACGGCAGCACGCTGGTCGGCTACGGCGGCGTGCCCGCGATCAGCGAGTTCGCGCGCGACGGCTCGCTCGTCTTCGACGCCCACCAGCCATACGACATGTCCTTCTACCGTGCCTTCCGCTTCCCCTGGAGCGCCCGGCCCGCAGCCGCCCCCGTGGTGCTCGCCTCGCTGAACAACACCGGCGAAGCGACGATCCTCCACGCGAGCTGGAACGGCGCGACCGGGGTGGCCGCGTGGCGCGTGCTCGCGTCCGGCGGCTCAGCCGCGCCGAGCGTCCGGGCGACGATCCCGTCGGCGGGCTTCGAGAGCTCCACGACGCTGCCCAAGCGCTACGCGCGCGTGGCGGTCCAGGCGCTCGACTCCGGCGGCCACGTGCTCGCGGGTTCGACGACCATCAAGGTCGTCGGCTACGCGGCGTCGCTGCCCGAGGAGGCGAAGAGCCAATGATGAGGGGGACGCTCAGCAGGGCGGCCGCAGCGTGGGAACCCGGGCGCTCCGGGCCACGAGTCAGTAGGCCGGTTTCGACTTGTGCTTGGTCGTCGTCGCGGGCGTCGTCGTCGGGTTGCTGCTCGTCTTCGACGTCGTCGTCGAGCTCCCCGATTTGCCGCCGCAGCCGCTCACGGCGACGCTGCCAGCCAGGGCGAGCACGACCGTTAGCATGGCGGTCGGTGACGTCTTCTTCATGGGCCGGGCTCCAAATCTCACTCGAGGGCTCGGCGATTGACCCTACCAGGCACACGCGGCGCAGATCGCACTCCAGAGCGGCTCGATGAGCGTCGAGACGACAGCCGCTCCGGTGCCGCCCGAGGCCCCGCTCGAGGCGCCCCGCCTCGACACCCGCGAGGGCGGCGGGCAGTCGCGCTGGCTGCTGGTCGTCTGCTGCGTGGCGCAGTTCATGGTCATCCTCGACCTGAGCATCGTCAACGTCGCGCTGCCCTCGATCCAGTCCGACCTGGGCTTCTCCTCACCCGACCTTCAGTGGGTGGTCGACGCCTACGCGATCACGTTCGCCGGCTTCCTGATGTTCGGCGGCCGCGCGGCCGACCACCTCGGGCAGCGGCGCACGTTCGTCGCCGCGCTCGTCCTGTTCGCGGTCGCCTCACTCGCCGGCGGGGCAGCACCCGGGCAGGGCGTGCTGATCGGCGCCCGCGCGATCCAGGGCCTCGCCGGCGCGCTGATGGCGGCCTGCTCGCTGGCGATCATCACGGCGTCGTTCCCGCCCGGGCCCAAGCTCCACCGCGCGATCGCCACATGGGCCGCGATGAACGGCCTCGGCGGCGCCGCCGGCGTGCTGCTCGGAGGGGTCATCACCGAAATCCTCAGCTGGCGCTGGATCCTGCTGATCAACCCGCCGATCGCCCTCGGCGTGGCTCTCGTCGCCCACGCCGTCGTCGCCGAACGCCGCCGGGCGCACGACGCTCCCGGGTTCGACCTCGCCGGCGCGCTGACGCTGACGATCGGGCAGATGGTGCTCGTCTACGGAGTCGTCGAAGCCGGTCTCAAGGGCTGGGACACGTTCGCGGCGCTCGGCCCGATCTTCCTCGGCATCGCGCTGCTCGGGGTCTTCGGCGTGATCGAGACGCGCGTCGCCTCGGCGCCGCTGATCCCCTTCAAGGAGCTCACCAAGGTCCTGCGCTCGGCCAACACGATCGTCCTGCTGTTCAGCGCCGCGCTGTTCCCGATGTGGTTCGTCAGCTCGCTCTACCTCCAGCAGGTGCTCGGCCTCTCGCCGCTTCATACGGGCCTGATCTTCCTGCCGATGACGCTCACGATCATGCTCGTCGCCTCGCGCGCCGGCCGGCTCGTCGGCCAGTTCGGCGTCCGCCCGGTCCTCGGCGGCGGGCTGATCATGATGACCGGCGGCCTGCTGCTGTTCACCCGGATCGGATCGAGCGGCAGCCCGATCGTCTACGTGATGATTCCCGGCCTGCTCACGGCGGCCGGGATCGCGATGTCGATCGTGCCCTCGACGATCGTCGCGACCCAGAGCGCCAAGGAGGGGCAGGCGGGGCTCGCCTCGGGCCTCGTCAACACCTCGCGGCAGGTCGGCGGCGGACTCGGCCTGGCGCTGTTGATCACGTTCGCGACCCAGCGCACCACCCACCTGATCGGCTCGGGCCAGCAGGTCGCCCAAGCGCTCACCCACGGCTTCCGCCTCGCCTACCTGATCGGCGCCTGCCTGGCCGCGGTCGCCGCCGTGATCACGTTCACCTCATTGCCGCGGCCCGATGGGGCACGCGGTGTCGCCGCCCGGCGACTGGCGATCGCGATCGCCGGCGTGCTGGCCGTCTTCGTCGGGCTGAGCGCCGCCTTCGCCGGCTCCAGGGGAGCGCCGCTCGGCCGCTACACCAAGGCCGGCGCCTACAGCTTCCTCAGCGCCCCCGAGCTTCACCCGCCGGGCATCCGCAGCAACGTTCGCGCGCCCGCGAGCCAGCTCGCACCCGGCTACATCTTCACGGCCAACTTCTACGACCTCAACGAACCGCCGATCGTCGGCCAGAGCGGACCCCTGATCCTCGACCGCAGCCTCCAGCCGGTCTGGTTCAAGCCCGTCTCCGAGAAGCTCGTCGCGTCGAACCTCAGCCTGCAGACGTGGGAAGGCAAGCCGGCGCTCGCCTGGTGGCAGGGCGCGGTCACGAACACCGGGGCGACCGAAAGCGGCGAGTACGTGGTCGTCAACCAGCACTACCAGCCGGTCGCGCGGCTCAAAGCGAGCGGCGGCTGGGTGCTGACGCTGCACGAGCTGGTGCTCCGCGGCGACATCGCGTGGGTGACGGCCAACAAGAACCTGCCTATGAACCTGTCCAAGTACGGCGGCGCCTACAACGGCGCGCTGATCGACTCCGCGGTCCAGGAGTACAACATCAGGACCGGGCGCCTCATCAGGAGCTGGGACGCGCTCGACCACATCCCGCTGAGCGAGTCCAAGGCGTCGCTGCCGACCAACGGGTTCCCGTGGGACGCCTACCACGTCAACTCGATCGACCTCCAGGCGGGCGGCAAGTTCCTGGTCTCGATGCGCGACACGTGGGGCGCCTATCTCGTCGACGCCGCCAGCGGCCGGATCGAATGGACGCTCGGCGGCAAGCACTCGAGCTTCAGGCTCGGCCAGGGAGCGGGCTTTGAGTGGCAGCACGACGTCAAGCTCCAGCCCGGCTCGACCGTCAGCCTGTACGACGACCACTGCTGCCAGCTGACCGGAGGGGGCACCTACGTCAACCCGACGGGACCCTCGCGCGCACTCGTCCTCAGGCTCGACCAGCGGACCCACACGGCCACGCTCGCGGCCCAGTTCACCCGCGGCCACAAATTCGACGCGGCCTACATGGGCGACACCCAGCCGCTGCCCAACGGCAACGTGTTCATCGGCTGGGGCTCGGAACCGTTCTTCTCCGAGTACAGCCGCTCGGGCAAGCTCCTGTTCGAGGCCGAACTGCCCGGTCCCGACCTGAGCTACCGCGCGACGCTTGAGGAGTGGGTCGGCCGTCCGCTCACGCCCCCCGCCGGCGCGGCCTCCGCGCAGGCCGGCAAGGCGACGGTCTACGCGAGCTGGAACGGCGCCACCGAGGTCGCCTCCTGGCGGGTCCTGGCGGGGCCGAGCGGCGGGCGCCCGAGCGCCGTCGCGAGCGCCGCTCGGTCGGGCTTTGAGACTTCGATCCCCGTCGCGCATTCCTACCCGAGCTACGAGGTCCAGGCGCTCGACGTTCACCGGCACGTGCTCGGCACCTCGCGGCCCTTCAGCGGCTAGTTGTCCTGCCCACGGAGGTTGTGAACGCGGCTGATGGGTGGCTGGTTGCCGATCCCTGAGTGTGGTCTGCGCGTGTTGTAGTGCTCGAGCCAGTGTGGCAGGGCTCGGTTGCGGTGGTGGTGTGAGCGGCATCACCCGCGCGCGTTCGATCACGACAGGCTTCGGGCACGCCTGCGCGCTCGTCCCCGGCGGCGCCGACTGCTGGGGCTACGACGACTACGGGCAGCTCGGCAACGGACCCTCGCCCCCGCTCATCCGCAACCTCAACCCGGTTGCGTACTGACGACCGCGGGTAAGCTCTCCGTGCCCATGGACTTGGTCGGCACGCCGCAATGAGCAGCTCCACTGAGATCGCGGCGCCGTCCCCGCCCGACGCTGCGCCGGAGCACCTCGACCCTCGGGTGCCCCTGCCCCAGCGTCGACTGCGACCGGTCCGGCGCTGGCGCCCGTCACGGGTCGGAGCCGTCATCTTCATCGCCGGGATCCTCGCGACGGCGGCCCTGGTGGTCACGACGATCGTCCTTTACCAGAACAACGAGAGCCGGCTGCTCGGCCTGCGCGCGCGCGAGCTCGGCCTCGTCCTGACCGCCGCGGTCCCGCCGATCCAGACGCCTCTCGCCTCGGCCTCGGAGCTGGCACGCGCGACGGGCGGGAGCGCGCAGAAGTTCCGCGCCTTCGTGACGCCGCTCGTCGGCGCCGGACGTCAGTTCACCTCGGCGTCGCTGTGGCGGGTGCGACCGTCAGGCGCCACCCTCACGGCCGTCGTCGGCACCAGGCCGGTGCTCGCCTCCCAGCCTCAGCGGGCCCAGACGTTCTTCGCCCAGGGCGCCAAGGTCAAGACGGTTGACCTGATCCCGCTGCTGCACTCCTCCCAGCCGGCGATCGGCTACGCGTTCCGCAGCAGCGGGGCACAGCCCGTCTACGCCGTCTATGCCGAGACGCCCCTGCCCAAGACCAGGCGCTCGAAACTGGAGCGCAACACGGCCTTCTCCGATCTCGACTACGCCATCTACCTGGGCGGCTCCCAGAGTGCCGCCAACCTGCTCGTCACGAGTCTCAAGCGGCTGCCCGTCACCTCCCGCCACGCGTCGGACTCGGTTCCCTTCGGCAACAGCTCCCTCACGCTCGTCGTCACCCCGCGGGGCTCGCTCGGCGGCGCCTTCTTGCATAGCCTGCCGTGGATCGTGGCGGGCTTCGGCCTGCTGATCTCCCTCGCGGCTGCCTTCATCGCCGACAGGCTCGCCCGCGGCAGGCTGCGCGCCGAGCAGCTGGCGGTAGACCTCGACCGGGTCGCCGCCGAGAACGAGCAGATGTACACCGAGCAGCGCAACATCGCCCAGACGCTCCAGCACGCGCTGCTCCCCGATGCCCTGCCTAAGGTCAGGGGGCTGGGGGTGAGCGCCCGCTACGTGCCCGCGGGGTCGGGGATCGAGGTCGGCGGCGACTGGTACGACGTCGTGGCGGCCGGCGAGAACCGCGTGCTGCTGGTGATCGGCGACGTCTCCGGCCACGGGCTGCGGGCGGCCACGACGATGGCCTCGCTGCGTCACGCGACGCTCGCCTACGCCGCCGACGACGCCAGCCCGGGTGTCGTGCTCTCCAAGCTGTCGGGCTTTGTGAACCGGACGCCCCACGAGTACTTCGCCACCGTTCTGTGCGCGATGATCGACGTCGAGAGCCACCGGCTGACGGTGGCCAGCGCGGGGCACCTGCCGCCGCTGCTGATCGACGGCGACGATGGCCGGTTCCTGGAGCTCGACGTGAGCGTGCCGATCGGCGTGTCAGGAGACTTCGAGTACCACGAGACGAGCCTCACGGTTCCGGCCAACGCGATCCTCGTCGCCTTCACAGACGGCCTGGTCGAGCGGCGCGAGGAGACCGTCGACACGGGCATGGAGCGGCTGCGCGCGGCCGCGGTCGGACGCGACGACGTGACGCTCGAGCAGCTTGTCGCCGAGCTGTCGGACGCCGTCGCCCTCGGCGAGCACCGCGACGACACGGCCATAGTCGGAGTCCAATGGCAGAGCTAGGCCCTGACACCGCCGCCCAGCTCGATGTCACTGTCGGGCGTGACCCGGATGGGGCCCCTGTAGTGATCGTCGCGGGGGAGCTCGACAGCTCCAACGCCCACACTCTCGCCACGCGGATGCGCTCGATAACGCCGGCCCGCCCCGAGCGTGTCGTCTTCGACCTCGCCGGTCTGCGCTTCATGGACAGCGCCGGGTTGGCGATCCTGGTGCGCGCCGCCGCCGAAATCGACACGATCGAGCTACGCGAGCCGTCGCCGATCGTCAGGCGTCTGATCGAGCTGACGGGCCTGACGAGCGTCCTGAGGATCGTCTCGTGACCCGCCGCAGCGAGTTCCTCGCCGTCCCGGGCTCTGTCAGCGCGGCCCGCCGCTTCACGCGCGAGACGCTCAGCGAGCAGCCGGGCGAGATCCTCGACGCGGTCGAGCTGATGGTCAGCGAGCTGGCGGCCAACTGCGTCGAGCACGCCCACAGCGACTTCGAGATCTCGATCGATGCCTCGCGGCGCGAGATACGGGTCGAGGCACGCGACACCGGGAGCGGCCGGCCGGTCGTCCAGTCGCCGGGGGCCCGCGACCCGCGCGGCCGCGGCCTGCTGATCGTCGAAATGATGTCTGACGCCTGGGGGATCTCACGCTTAGACGCCGGCAAGGTCGTCTGGTTCACGCTCGCCACCCGCGCCTCGGGTGCCGCCGAGCGCGTCGAACAGGTATCCAGCGGTGTGCCGCAGCACTCAGGCGCCACCGCAGCGCCGCCGACTACGCGCGCATGGGTAGACACGGGGACTCCCGCTCCCGCCTGGCCGCGCCTCGATGACCACGAGGTCTCGGCACGGGCGATCGTGCTGGCGACAGGCGCCGACTACCGCCGCCTGGCGCTCGATGAGCTCTCCGACTACGAGGGCGTGAGCGTCTTCTATGCGGCCGGTCCGCCCGAGGCGCAGCGCTGCGGCGGCAGCCGCGTCGGCGTCCTCGGCGGCGGCAACTCGGCCGCCCAGGCGGCCATCTGGCTCGCGCGGGGAGGCGCGCTCGTCACCCTGCTCCATCGCCGCTCCGATCTGCGCGAGACGATGTCTGACTACCTGATCCTCGAGCTCGAGCGCTACGGCGTCGCCGTTCGCGACCGCAGCGAGATCGCCGAGCTGCACGGGAGCGACGGGGAGCTCGAGGCGGTCACCCTGCTCGACGGCGAGCGCATCGGCTTCTCGTTCCTGTTCCTCTTCCTCGGTGCGGCGCCATGCACCGACTGGCTCGGCGATGTCCTCGCGCGCGACGAGAAGGGCTTCGTGCTGACCGGCACAGGTGCGGGAGCCGACGGTCTGCTCGAGACGAGCGTCGTCGGGATCTACGCCGCCGGCGACGTGCGCTCGGGCTCGATCAAGCGCTGTGCGACGGCCGTCGGCGAGGGCGCGATGGTCGTGCGCTTCGTGCACGAGCGCCTGTCGGGCGTTCCCGCCTAGGCCTAAGGTGCGGCGATGAGCCAAACGCGGGCGGCGATCGTCACCGGCGCGGGCCGCGGCATCGGCCGCGCGATCGCGATCGCGCTCGCCGAGGACGGCCGCTCGGTCGCCGTCGCGGACCTCGATCTCGACTCGGCCCGCCAGGTGGCGGCCGAGATCGAGGGCGCGGGTGCCCTTGCCCTGGCCGTCGCGCTCGACGTGACCGAGCCCGCCTCGGTCGCCACCGCGACCGCGACCGCCGCCGCGGCGCTGGGGCCGCTCGAGATCCTCGTCAACAACGCCGGCTGGGACGAGCTGCGGCCGTTCATCGACACCGACGAGCAGTTCTGGGAGCGGGTCCTCGACGTGAACTTCAAGGGTGCGCTGCGGATGACCCATGCGCTGCTGCCCGGGATGCTCGAAGGCGGCTTCGGGCGGATCGTCTCGATCGGCTCCGACGCCGGCCGCGTGGGTTCCTCGCTGGAGTCCGTCTACAGCGGCGCCAAGGGCGGCGTGATCGCGTTCACCAAGACGATCGCGCGGGAATCGGCGCGCCGCGGGGTCACGGCCAACACGGTCTGCCCCGGGCCGACGGACACCCCGATGCTGGCCGGCATCGCCGCGGCCGGAGGCGACTCCGAGCGCGTGATCGGCGCGATGGTGCGAGCCGTGCCGATGCGGCGTCTCGCTCAGCCCGAGGAGATCGCGGCGGCGGTCGCCTTCTTCGCATCCGAGCGGGCCGGCTTCATCACGGGCCAGACGCTGTCGGTCAGCGGCGGCCTGACGATGGCGTCATAGCCGCGCTCGCGTCCGGCCTCGCTGAGAACCTGCACGCCGATGGATGACGTCCGCTACGAGGTCGACGACGGTCTGGCGTGGATCACGATCGACCGGCCAGAGGTCCTCAACGCGTTCCGCGCGCGGACCGTCGAGGAGCTGATCGCCTCGCTCAAGGCGGCGTGGGCAGACCCCACGGTCGGCGTCGTCGCGCTCACCGGGGCCGGCGAGCGCGCCTTCTGCGTGGGCGGGGATCAGAAGCAGCGCGCCGAGACCGGCGACTACGGCCCGTCGGAGAGCGGCCTGTTCGAAGTCGAGGTCCTGCACCGGACGATCCGCGAACTTCCCAAGCCCGTGATCGCGGCCGTCAACGGCTTCGCGATCGGCGGGGGCCACGTGCTGCACCTGCTCTGCGACCTGTCGATCGCCGCCGATCACGCCCAGTTCGGCCAGACGGGCCCCCGCGTAGGCTCCTTCGACGCCGGGTTCGGCACCGGGTACCTGGCCCGCGCCGTCGGCGAGAAGCGGGCGCGCGAGATCTGGTTCCTCTGTCGCCGCTACGACGCCGACACGGCCGAGCGATGGGGGCTCGTCAACCGCGTCGTCGCTGGCGATGAGCTGCGCGCCGAGGTGCGCCGCTACGCGGATGAGATCCTCGCGCTGGCGCCCACCGCCCTGCGGTTCCTGAAGGCGTCGTTCAACGCCGAGACCGAGCATCTGGCGGGCGTCGGGCAGCTCGCGTTCAGCGGACTGCGCGAGTTCGGGCATTCAGAGGAGGCGCGAGAGGGAGTGACCGCCTTCGCAGAGAAGCGCGCCCCCGACTTCTCGCGCTTTCGCGCGCAGGCCTAGGCAGCCGCGCCGTGCTCGCCGGCTCCACGCCCACGTTCACCCGTGAAGCGGAAGCTCTGCTTCGCTCTCCCGGGCACCTCCAGTGGTCGACCGTCACGCTGCTCGCACTCGTCGTCTACGTCTACGCGGTCGAGGTCGAGCGCGCCAACTGGAACGCCGTGCTGGCCGGTGTCGCCTTCTGGCTGATGGACTGGCTGAACGAGCTCGCCAACGCGCTCGTCCTGCACATCGACGGCCACGCCGCGCTGTGGACCGTGACCGGCAGCAGCAGCTACGTGATCCTGATCGGGCTGACGGTCGAGATCTCGCTCTTCTTCGCGATCAACGGCGTGATCTTCGCCAAGCTTCTCTCCCCCGACCGCAGCACGCGCATCCTCGGGCTGCCCGACCGCTGGGCGCTCGCGATCGGCCTCTCGCTCGTGTCGGTCGGGGTCGAGCTGCTGCTTCACGCCGACGGCGTCTTCCACTGGTACTACTGGTGGTGGAACGTCGCCAGCTTCCCGGTCATCGTCGTGTTCGGGTACCTCACGTTCTATGTCGTCGCCTTCTGGGTCCACGACATGCCGAGCCGCGCCCGCCAGCTGCGGACGGTCGCCGCGCTCGGCGCATTCGACCTCACCGCCGGCCTCGTGCTCGGCCCGTTGCTCGGCTGGATCTGAGCGCCCGCCCGAGTCGCGGGCGGCCCGGTCCGTGTGATCCCGCGGCCAGCGTGCGGCATCGCCCCGATGCCATCGCTCGGCGAGGGATCTAGCGTGCTGGCACAGTCGCCGCCCGATCGCCGGCCGCCACGGCCAAGCAATTCCGCGGGACACCGAGCACCCCAAGGGAGAGTCATGGGCGAGCACCTGACGGCGTTGGACGCAACCTTCCTCGAGCTGGAGGAGGCGGACGAGAGCGCGCACATGCACATCGGCGCGATCATGGTCTTCGATCCGCGGCCCGACGCCGGACCTCCCTCGGTGCAGGAGCTGGGCAAGCATCTCGAGGCCCGTCTGGGCGTGCTGCCGCGTTACGTCCAGCGCCTCTCTGAGCCGCACACCGGCGGACTGTCGTGGCCCGAATGGGAGGATGACCCGACCTTCGACATCGCTCGCCACGTCAGCCGCGCCGCGATCCCAGCCCCGGGCACGGACCGCGAGCTTCAGGCGTGGGCCTCGGACTTCTTCTCCCAGCGCCTAGATCGCCACCGGCCCCTGTGGGAGATGGTGATCGTCGAGGGACTCGAGGATGGGCGCTGGGCGCTCGCGAGCAAGTCCCACCACTGCATGGTCGACGGCGTCAGCTCGGTCGACGTCGGTCGCCTGCTGCTCGACACCACGGCCCGGCCGCGCAGGACACGGATCTCAAAGGGCTCGCCGGCCGGCGAGCCCTCCGGCGAGGATGCTGGCGGCTCACCCGGTGCGCTCGCGTCGCTGCTGCACTCGTGGGCCGACGCCCTGCCCGTCGACACGGTGCGCGAGGCTTCCAAGTACGGCGCCCACGCGGTCGCGCACCCGCGCGAGGCGCTGCGCGGAGCGCGCTCGGCGCTCGAGGTGATCGTGCGCGACGAGCTCCACGGCGCGCCGCACACATCGCTCAACGAGCCGATCGGCACGCTGCGCCGCTTTGCGGTGATGCGTGTGGAGCTGGCCGCCCTGCGCGAGATCAAGCGTCGGCTCGGCGGCACGATCAACGATGTCGTGCTGACGATCGTCGGGAGCGGCACCCGCGAGCTGCTGCTCTCACGCGGCGAGAACCTCCCGGCGGAGGGGCTGCGGGTGATGGTGCCCGTCAACGTCCGTGCCGCGAGCGAGCACCTGGCGCTCGGCAACCGGGTCTCCTCGCTGTTCGTCGAGTTGCCCGTCGCCCAGCCGGACCTGCTGAGCCGCTACCGCGAAACGGTCGAGGGCTCACTCGCGCTGAAGGCGGGCGGCCGCCAGGCGGCCGGGACGAGCGCCGTGATCGAGCTCGCGGGCCTCGCGCCGCCGGTCATCCACGCGACGCTTGCCCAGTCGCTCTACGCGACCAGGCTGTTCAACCTGACGATCACGAATGTCCCCGGCCCGCAGCAGACGCTCTACGCCTTCGGAGCGCCGCTGCGCGAGATCCATCCGCTGGTGCCGCTCGCTGCCAGCCACGCCCTCGGTGTGGCGGTCGTCAGCTACGACTCGAGCATGTTCTTCGGCGTCGTCGCCGACCGCGACTCGGTCGAGGACCTGGACGTGCTGCTCGACGCGATGGCCGCGGCCTCGGAGGAGCTGCTCGACGCGGCCCGCGACGGCGATCGCAGCCGGGCGGCCGCGGCCGCGTCCGCCTCGTAGACTGCCGCGCGTGCAGTTCCGCACAATTGCCGGAGAGGACGGCCAGCGCTTCGTCGTCTCCCAGGAGGGTGAGGGGGCCGACGTCGTCCTGCTCCACGGCTTCCCCGGCACCCCGCTCGCATGGGCTGGGACCCAGGAGGCGCTCGTGGCCGCCGGCTGGCGGGTGACGGTGCCCTGGCTGCGCGGCTACCGCCTACACGTCGGAAATCGAGAAGACGTTCACCGTGCCGCAGGAAAACCCGGGCGGACCGCCGACCATCATCGTCAACCCGTTCGGAGCCTACCCGAGCGACCCGCCGCCGCTGCCGCCCTACACGGGCACCAACCACGGCAACGGCTACGAGGGTGCGGGCATCCTCGCGGCGCCCGGCGGCCCGCTGCCGTCGACGGCCAAGATCACTTTCACCAAACCCGGGGTCTACACGTTCGAGTGCGTCATCCACCCGAACATGGACGGGACGGTCACGGTCACCAAATGACGCGTCGCGGTGCGGCGCCGCGGCCTCGAGCCGCGGTCGCCGCCCGCGCGTCGCGGTTGGGGTTGGCGACCTTCAGATTTCGGCGAGGAAGCCGAGCAGCTCCTCGTTGACGGCACCGGGCGCCTGCTGCTGGACCCAGTGGCCCGCGTCCGGTATCACCACGTCGCGGCGCAGGTCGCCCACCCAGCCGCGCATCGCCTCGCTCGGCATGAAGCGACGCACGGGATCGAGCTCACCGGTGAGGAACATCGCCGGCTGATCGATGTGCCGGTCGGCGACGGCTGCCGTCAGCTCCCAGTTGCGGTCGATGTTGCGATACCAGTTGAGACCGCCCGTGAAGCCGGTGCGCTCGAACGCCTCGACGTAGACCTCGAGATCCTCGGGCGCAAGCCAGGTCGGGACCCGCGGAGGGTGGGGCTCCTCCTCGGCCCACTCGGCCGTCCACTGCCGCGAGGTCGTCAGCGTACGGCGCACGTCGCGCGCGAGCGCCTCATCGGCGACGCCCGGCCGCTGGAACCACACGATGTAGAAGTCCTCGCCGAGATGTCGGCGCATGATCGGGATCGGCGCGGCCGGGGCTCGCGGCACAAATGGAACGCTCAGGCCGGCCACGGCGGCGACGCGGGCCGGGTGCAGGAGTGCCATGTGCCAAACCGCGTTCGCGCCCCAGTCGTGCCCGATGAAGGTCGCCGACTCCTCCTCGACGGCGTCGAGCAGGCCGCACAGGTCACCGCACAGCTCGACGATGTCATAGGCATCTATCGCGGGCGGCGCCGAGCTCGCGCCGAAGCCCCGCATGTCGGGCGCCAGCACGTGATAGCCAGCCTGCGCGAGCGCCGGAATCTGCGCCCTCCAGGAGTGAGCCAGCTCGGGGAATCCGTGGCAGAGCACGAGCAGCGGGCCACTGCCCTCCTCGATGCACGACAGCTCGACGCCGTTGGTTGGGATTCGACGGAGGGCCACCGCTCGCAACCATAACCCCGCGCCCCGCCGCGGATAGGTCGGGCGTAGACTGGTTCGGGCAGGGGACTTCGCGTGCTCTCGAGGGAGGAGAAGCATGGAGTGGATGAGCCCGATCGACTCGTCGTTCCTACACGTCGAGAACAACGTCACGCCGATGCACATCGGCGGCGTCAGCATCTTCGCGGGGCCGCCCCCGGCGTTCGAAGATCTCCGCGCCATGGTCGCCGCCAAGCTCGACCTCGTGCCGCGCTATCGCCAGAAGGTGCGCTTCGTCCCTCTGCAGGCGGGGCCGCCCGTGTGGATAGAGGACTCGCACTTCAGCCTCGCCTACCACGTCCGTCACACGGCGGTGCCCTCGCCCGGCGGCGAGGCGCAGCTGCGCGACATGGCGAGCCGGATCTTCTCTCAGCATCTCGACCGCAACAAGCCGCTGTGGGAGCTGTGGGTCGTCGAGGGCCTCGACGGCGGACGCTGGGCGATCCTCTCGAAGGTCCACCACTGCATGGTCGACGGCGTCGCCGCCACCGATCTGATGTCGGTCATGTCCTCCGACGAGGAGGTCCCGGCCGGGGCCGGGCGATGGTCGCCTGAGCCCGAGCCGTCGAGCCTGGAGGTCCTGATCGGATCGCTGCGCCGGCGCGCGAGTCCGGCCGGCCAGGTGCAGGCGCTCCAGCACGCGCTGCAGCGCCCCCGCCAGACGCTGCAGACCCTGACCGAGACCGCTCGTGGGCTGGCGTCGGCCTCGCGGACGCTGCGCCCGGTCGCCTCGTCGTCGCTTACCGGCCCGATCGGGCCGCACCGGCGCTGGAGCTGGGCGCACGTGCGTCTCACCGATGTCAAGGCCGTCAGGGCCGAGCTCGGCGGGACGGTCAACGACGTCGTCCTGACGATCATCACCAACGGATTCAGGGATCTGCTCGAGTCGCGCGGCGAGCACATCGCCGACGGCCAGGTCGTGCGCACGATGGTGCCGGTGTCGGTGCGCGCGAGGGGCGAGAAGGGCGTCTACAACAACCGCGTCTCGGCGGTCTTCGCGAGCCTTCCGGTCGGCATCGGCGACCCGGCCGTCCGCCTCGCCCGCATCCGCGCCGAGATGGACGGGATCAAGCAGTCCAAGCAGGCCGTCGCGGGGGATGTGCTGAGCTCGCTGTCAGGTTTCGCGCCGCCGCTGCTGCTGGCCCTGGGCAGCCGCGTGATCACGGCCTCGCCACGGCTCAACATGCACACCGCCACGACCAACGTGCCCGGGCCCCAGCAGCCGGTCCAGACGCTCGGTCGCAGGATGCTCGAGTCATATCCGTTCGTGCCGGTCGTCGGCTCGATCCAGATCGTGGTCGCGATCTTCTCCTACGACGGCGGCCTCTACTTCGGTGTGACCGGCGACTACGATGGCGCCCCGGACATCGACGTCCTGACCGCCGGCGTCGAAAGCGGGATGGCCGACCTGCTCGCTCTCGCCGAGCCGCCCAAGACGAAGAAGGCGCGCGCGCCGGCCCGCCAAGGCCGCCCCCAAGTAGAAGTCCTGGTCGCGATCGGCCGGCGGGCTGCCATGATTGAGGTGATCGCCGATGACCAAGCCCGAGCCAAGCGGACGCGACCTCCTAGCCGAGTGGCGCCGCGTGATGGAGTCCGTCCTCGCCTCGGCCGCCTCGGTCGCAGGCCGCGCCGAGCTGCCGAGCGAGCTGGCGGGGGCGATGCAGCGTCAGGTGGAGCTCGTCCAAGAGGTCATCGACCGTGAGCGCCGCCTTCAGGGCGAGCTCACCGCCCGCCTGCTCGGACCTGTCGACGCCGTCTTCGACCTGCTCGAGGAAACCAGCTCCACGCTGCGTGCCCAGGCCGAGGCGCTCGAGGCGGCCGGGCGCGCGCTGGAGGAATCGGCCGGGATGATGAAGCGCCAGGCAGAGACCTTCGAGCGGGCGATCGGAGTTCTCCGCCAGCCGGTCGAGATGGCCAAGGGTCAGGGCTCCGCTCGCGCGCACGGGAGCGATAAGAAGCCGAAGTAGTGAGCGTCAGGCGGGCGCGATCTGCAGGACCAGCTTGCCGACGTTCTCGCCTGCGAACAGCTTGAGCAGGGTGTCGGGGAAGTCAGCGATAGTCCCCTCGACGACGTCCTCGCGCGAGATCAACGACCCGTCCTGGAGCCAGCCCGCGAGCTCGGCCGCCGCTTCGCCGTAGCGCGCGGCGTAGTCGAACACGACCATGCCGGTCATCGAGGCGCGCGAGACGAGCAGAGCGAGGTAGTTGCTCGGCCCCTGCACCGACCCTGTGGCGTTGTACTGCGACACCGCTCCGCAGATGACGATGCGCGCGCCTCGCGCAAGGCGAGTCAGGACCGCGTCGAGGATCGGGCCGCCGACGTTGTCGAAGTACACGTCGACGCCCTCGGGCGCCGCGGTCCTCAACGCCGCGCGCACGTCCTGCGCCTTGTAGTCGATGACCGCGTCGAAGCCGAGCTCCTCCTTCAGCCACCGGCACTTCTCGGAGCCACCCGCGATACCGATCACGCGGCACCCCTTGATCCTCGCGAGCTGGCCCGCGACGCTCCCGACCGCGCCGGCCGCCCCGGAGACGACGACGGTGTCACCCTGCTCGAGCTTGCCGACGTCGAGGAGCCCGAAGTACGCGGTCATCCCGGTCATCCCGAGCGTGCCGAGATAGGTCTCCAGCGGCGCCAGCGAGGGATCGACCTTGATCACGCCGCGCCCGTCGGAGACGGCGTACTCCTGAACTCCGAAGTTCCCGTAGACGTGCTCGCCGACCGCGAAGCCCGGGTGCTCGCAAGCAATCACGCGCCCGACCGCGCCGGCGCGCATGACGTCGCCGATCTCGACCGGTTCGATGTAGGAGGCGCCCGCGTTCATCCAGCCGCGCATTGCCGGGTCGAGCGAGATGTGGGAGATGCCCACGACGAGCTCTCCGTCGCCGGGTGTCGGCACGGGCTCCTCCGTGTGGTTCCAGTCAGACGGGCTCGGAAGCCCCTTCGGCCGGGCCGCGAGGCGCACCTGATGGTTGAGGCTGCTCATTCGCTTCTCTCCAGTCTGTTGGTTGTGGTGCTCACGCGCTGCTGCCTCCGTCGATGACGAGCTCTGCGCCGGTGACGTAGCTGCTCTCCTCCGAGGCGAGATAGACCGTCGCGTCGGCGACCTCCTCGGGTGTGCCGATGCGCCGCATCGGCACAGCGCGGATCAGGCGGTCCACGAGCTCGGGCGTGCGCTCGCGCTGGCGGGCGTTCATGTCCGTGCTCCAAGTGTCCTCGCTCGTCACGTCGTGGGCCATCGCGAGCGTCGAGGGCCCGAGCTCTGCGATGAGCGGCGCGAGCGCCTCCTCACGCGTGTCGGTCAAGAGGACGCGGGCGCCCTCGTTCACGAAGCGTCGTGCGACCGCCGCGCCGATGCCGCCTGCGGCCCCGGTCACGATCGCAACCTTTCCCTCCAGCCGCGCCCCCATTGCGGCGACTATATCCGGGCTCCCGCGGACACCGCCCGAGGACGGCGTGCTACTCCGGCTCAGGCTCCTCGGCGCCCGGCCAGGAGCCTGTCAGGCGCGAGAAGCCCTCGCGCGATCCGTGATCTACGAGCCCTTTGACGAGCCGGAACACCGCGCCCTCGAGACCGAGGGCGAGCGCGAGCTTTCCCCACGAGACGCGCCTGTGCTCGGCCTGGGGCGGCTGCTCTTCGTCGATCACGCCCCAGACGGCGCCGAAGATGCGCCTGCTGAGCAGGCCCGACACGAGGCCGGCGAGGATGCTGAAGGGGATGAAGAGGATCTTGGTCATCGACGTCCACGCTACCCGTTCGCGCCAAACCTGTACCGCGGCCGGATGGCCGGACGCCGCCGATTGCGTCATCCTGGCGTGCGATGACCGGCCGCGAGATCCGCTCATGGCTGATGGACATGGACGGCGTGCTGGTCCGCGAGGAGCAGGCGATCCCGGGCGCCGACCGCTTCCTCGCCCGCCTGCGCGAGCGCGAGACGCCGTTCCTCGTCCTGACGAACAACTCGATCTACACGCGACGGGACCTCTCCGCGCGCCTGCAGGCAAGCGGCCTCGACGTGCCAGAGGACGCGATCTGGACCTCGGCGCTGGCGACGGCGCGGTTCCTCGAGGACCAGCGGCCCGAGGGATCGGCGTTCGTCATCGGCGAGGCGGGCCTCACCACCGCCCTGCACGACGCCGGCTATACGCTCACGGACCGCTCGCCCGACTACGTCGTGCTCGGCGAGACACGGACGTACTCCTTTGAGCGCATCACCCGCGCGATCCGCCTGATCGCCGACGGCGCCCGCTTCATCGCCACGAACCCCGACGCGACAGGCCCCAGCACGGACGGGCCGCTCCCGGCGACAGGCTCGGTGGCGGCCCTCATCAGCAGGGCGACGGGCGTCGAGCCGTACTTCGTCGGCAAGCCCAACCCGCTGATGATGCGCTCCGCGCTGAACGCCCTCGACGCGCACTCCGAGACCGCGGCGATGGTCGGCGATCGCATGGACACCGACATCGTCTCTGGACTGGAGGCCGGCATGGAGACGATCCTCGTGCTCACCGGCGTGACCGCCCGGGAGGACGCCGAGCGCCATCCGTTCAGGGCCTCGCGCATCGTCGACTCGGTCGCCGATCTGATCGTCGAGCTCGGCTAGCCGCCGGGCCGCTGTAGGCTCGGTGGATGGAGGACGAGCGAAAAGGCAGCGCCTGGTTCGGCCTGCCGGCCATGGTCGGCGTGCTCGCGTTCATCGCGTTCGCCAAAGCGGCAAACGTCCTCGTCGCGATCGTCGGGACGGTCATTGTCTTTCTGATCATCGGTGCGGTCGTGACGACCGCCCGGCGGCGCCCCGGGCCCTAGCCCGGCCTGTAGCGGTGCGGGGCTCGGTTCGTCGGCGCCGCCACGAGCAGGCGGTGGACGCCACGAAGCAGCGCCCGGAACACGTCGCGGAGGGTCTGCTTGGCGTATTCGTGGCTCGGGCTGTTCGTGATCAGGACGGCGAGCGCGACGCGCACGACCCCATGGCGGAGCAGCACGACCTGGTGCTCGACGGCTCCCGACCCGGACCCCCAGCCGCCCTTGAAGTAGACCTGCCACCCGGGGAGCCGCAGCTGGCCGATGCCCCAGCGCTGACTCGGCGTGACACTCGCGAGCAGGTGCATGGCGGCGGCGCGATGACGCCGCACGACCTGGGCGTCGATGTGAAGCAGGAAGCGCGCCTGGTCGACTGCGTCGATCCGGCTGAGTCCCCAGATGACGGGATCGAGAGAGAAACGCTGCATGCCCGCCCGCCGCGCCACGCCGTAGACGCCCGAGGCGCCGACGAACGCGAGCACATCGGTCGCGGCCGTGTTGTCCGAGCGCTCGATCATCGGATCGATCAGTCGGTGGTCGGCCGCGTTCAGGGTCCGATAGCGGACGCGCGGGTCGTCGAGGTAGGCGACCAGGAGCATCGCCTTGAGCACGCTCGCCGAGGGGACCGTCCGCGTGGGGCGCCATGCCCACAAGCGGTGCTCTGTCCGCACAGCGAAGCTGACTTCTCCCGCGCGCGTGTGCGCGTAGGCGATCGCCGCGGATACGTTTGGCTGCCACGCCCGCGCGGGCGGCGCAGGGTGGGCCGGCGGCGCCGCGCTCGCCACCGCGGCCGACACGGCGACGCCGGCGAGCGCCGCCAGGAGCGCGGTGCCCGCGCGCTCAGCGCGCGAGCGTGACGATCCGCGCATCGGCAGGGCGAGAGGGTTGCTCTGTGACGAAGGCCTGCCGCGCGCTCAGCGCCGTCGCTCCCAGCAGCGGGGCGCGCGGTCGCCCGCTGCCCCGGTTGGGACAGAGGCTCGCCATGTTCCAGGCATGTTCGTAGCCGACCTGATAGCCGGTGTCGCGCACCACGGTCGAGGGCAGGGTGAGCAGGACGCGCTCAGCTCCGTGGCCGCCGAGGGGCCCGAGGCGCAGTTCCTGGGAGCAGCGGTCGATGCGCTCGTAGAGCAGGCGGCGTCCCTGGATCGAGGGGTTGAGAAACTGCGCTGAACGGGTCGCGCTGCGCAACACGCGACGCGCGCCGGTGGACAACTCGACGCTCACGATCACACTGCTGCGGGCGGTGCTCTCGGCGAACACGACCGTCGAGCCCTGGAGCGCCGGGCGCCCGATCACGCCTGCCGGCCGCGCCCCCGCCAGGAGCCGCACCGTGGGCGCTCCGAGCAGGGACCTGGCGAGGAGGCGCTCGCCCTGTGGGCCCGCGACGCGATAGACGAGCCACCCGCCCGAGACCGCGAGCGCGTCGACGCCGGCGAGCGGCAGCACGATCACCGGCTTGAGCGTCACGTCGTCGGCGATGACCACGTCGCTCGCCTGGCTCCAAGCCGCGCGTGAGCCTCCCAGGGCGGGGTGCCCGCCCGGGAGCGCGACCGCCTGTCCGGAGGCCAGGCGCACGACGCCCGCGCCGCCCGGCTGCTGCCACGCGAGCTGCCCGCCGGCCGCAGAGGGGTCGCTCGCCCCCGGCAGAACAGCGGCGGACGCGCTCGCGCCGCCGAGGAACAGTGCGCAGAGACTCAAACCGAGCGCGTCGAGGCGTCGCAGGCCGAGCCACATGCGCGGCTCGCTGGCCATCTGATCCAGCCGCTCGCCGCCGCGCCCATCACTGAGACTCGGAGCCATCCACAGGACCGGAAGCGCACGCCCGATGCCGAAGGCGACGCCGACGACGATGCCGACCGTCAGATCGCCGGCGGCGAAGCTGATGCCGGCGAGCGCCCACACGGCGAACGCGAGCACGAACGTCGTGAAGCCGAGCCCGAGCAGGATGCCGTAGAGCCCGCACGCGAGCGGCAGCGGCGCGGTCCAGCGCCAGCGCTCGGGTACCTGGCGGCGAATCTGCGGCGCGATCTTCACGCCGCGCCAGTCGGCGGCCGCCGCGGCCACCGCGATCGCGGCGCCGACCGCGAGCCGCACGCCGCCGGCACCGGGGTCGAGCAGCCGACCGGCGAGCGCGAGGCCGCCGAACGTCAGGACACCGCCGAGCACCGCCCCGACCGTGAAGGCCGCGCTCGCGGCGAACGTAGCGCCCCGGCGCCGGTCTCCGAGGGCGCTGCCGATCGTCTCGACCATCGAGAAGCCGCACGGTGACCATGCCCCCGCGACGCCGGCCACGATTGCAGTCAGCGCCGCGCAGACGGCGAGGCCGCTCAGCACGGGACCATCGTTTCGTAGTACTGGACACAGAACACGTTGCGCCCGCCGTAGCAGTAGCCCGTCAGCGCGGCGTCGCCGTTGATACGCACGCTCGTATATCCGCAGCAGTCCATCAGGCGCCGCACGCGGCCGCCGCAGCAGCGATACCACGACCCCTGCACGTGCAGCTCGAGTCCGTGCTCGCTGCCCGCCGCCGGGCACACCTTCGACCGCGGCGCCGGCGCCAGCGGCTCGCCGCCCGCGTCCACGAGTCGCCTGCCGTGGGCGTCGACCGGATAGCCCGCGCCGTCGATCGGGCGCCCGAGATCGTCGATCGCATGGCCGTCGCTCGCCCGCAGCGGGTAGTCGGCGCGGTCGACCCGCGGCAGCCCGGTCGGATGCGGACAGTTGCCCGTCGTGAACGTGTGGCCGCAGAAGTTCGTATAGGCGTCGCTGTCGTCCGGGAGGACCGCCCGCGCGGCGCTGCCGACGCCTGCCAGGGCGATGATCGCCATGCCCGCCCGCTCGAGGAAGCCGCGGCGGCTGCTGTGGCGCAGGACGGCATCGGCGAAGTGCTCCTCGGGCGGCTCAGGCGGCAAGTGGGATCTCCTCGCGCTCGCGCCGCCGTGCCGTCGCGAGGATGCTTTCCAGTTGGGCGAGACTGTTGAACGCGCCCTTGGCGAGGGCCACGCCGTCGACGCTCAGAGCGACCGCGTAGGGGCTGCCGGGTACGCGGGCCTCTCGCCAGACGACCGCGTCGAGGGCCTCGTCGAAGGTCCGGACCTCGAGTACGGGATCCCCGGCGACGTGCTCGACGGCCGGAGCGACCTGGCGGCAGAGCGGACAGCCGTCGGAGGTGAACACCGCCAACCGCAGCAGCGTCCGCGCGCTTCGCGGCGAGACGAGCGCCCAGGGCTGAGCTTCGCCGAGCGCAGGGCCCTCGTGTGCGATCTCCAGCGCCCCTCGCCCGCCGCCGGCGCCGAGGCGCAGGACGCCGACCTCGCGCGCCAGCGCGAGCACGGCCAGGGCGAGTCCGCCCACCGTCGCGAGGCTCAGGAGGAACCCGACCGTGAGCCATTCGTCGTAGCTCGTCGGCGCTCCCGGGAACGCGCCGAGGGCCAGCGCGGCGGCGAGCGCCGCGAGCGCGCCGGCGCGGGCCGGCGAGGACCATCCCAGGCGCGTATCGCCGCCGAAGCAGGCACAGGGACGCCCACCGCGACCGGCCAGCAGGGCTGTCAGCGTCACCGCCGCGAAGCCCGCGAACAGGACCGCAGCGGCGGCGGGGGCCCACGAGATCCGGACCGCCAGCACGACGGCGGCGGCGAGCTCGAGCGCCACGAGTGACCACAGGGCAACACGCTGCGCGCGCAGGCCGGCGATCCCGTAGGTGGCGAATGCGGATGCGGCCTGCTCGCTGCGGCGCGCCTTCAGGAGCGCCGAGCAGCCGAGCACGGCGGCGAGCAGGATCGAGACGGCCAGTGTCATTCCCGGTCGGCGCCTACGTGGATGGGGGCGAGTTCATCATCGACTTGGCCGAACCGCGCGAGGCGACGGGGGCGGCGACACTCGACGATATGGGGGCGCCTCGGACGCGATCGGCCGCCGCCGGGGGCATCGGCGCCGCTCGCCGCTACGCTCTGAGCATGTGCCGAAACATCAGATCACTCCACAACTTCGAGCCGCCGGCCTCGCACGAGGAGATGCATGACGCGGCGCTCCAATACGTCCGCAAGATCAGCGGCTCGACGAAGCCGTCCCAGGCCAACGCGGAGGTCTTCGAGCGCGCCGTCGCGGAGGTCGCCCTCGCGACCGAGCGGCTGCTCGGGGGGCTCCTCAGCCCGGCCGCGCCGAAGGACCGCGAGGTCGAGGCGGCCAAGCGGCGCGCCCGCAGCGCCCAGCGTTTCGCGGCCTGATCGCACGTCGCGCGCGGCCCTCCTTGCGCGAAGCGGCCGAGGAGGAGGGCCCGCGGGCCAGCGGGATGGAGATTCGCTGAGCGGAGGCTCGCGGGGTCAGACGACGGGCGGCGGCGAGCCGTGGGCGCTGGCGGCGAGCGCCGGGTCCCAGTCGCACACCGCGCATGCGTGGCTGAAGGCCGAGCGGGCGAACTCGAGCGCGGCGGCAGGGGGATCGGAGGACCCGCGGATGTCGGCCCAGTCGAGGATGTACTCGCCCATCGCCGCGTCCCAGTGCGCGGCCGCAGGCGAGAGCGTCGCCGAGTCGAAGCCGTCGGGCGCGGGATGCGCATAGGCGTAGAACGCCGGCTTGGCATAGCGCGCGTCGCCGGGCCACCAGCCGACGGCGACCTCTTGGGAGTCCATCGCGTTGCGCATGATGAAGTCCTGCGAAGGGGGGTCGGCGGGCCGGCCGGAGAAGAGGCTGACGGCGAGATCAAATGAGCCCCACCACGCGTTGACCGGGGTCGAGCGGCCCCTGAAGGGCGCCCGGAACTCGGCCAGCACGAGCGCAGCCTGGGTCGCCGCGGCGAAATACCGCGACACCGACTCGGCGTCATAGCTCGCGTGCTCCTCGTCCTCATCGAGCGGAACGCTCCAGGAGACCTCCTGCGGCGCCGGGTTGATCGTGACCGCCCCCGCCAGGTCGCCGATCGTCGCGAGCACCTCGCGCGTGACCGCGCCGGCGGAGCGGTCGGGCGCGAGCGCGATCCGCCTCGTGCGCCCGTCGCTGTGCTCGATGACGGCCTCGTGGGCGTGAAGGTCGAGCGCGACGACGAACGCGCCACCGCCGTCGGGTGCAGGAAGCGGCGCCGTCTCCCAGCCGCGCGCGGTCAGCCGCAGAGCGGCGTGCTGCAACTCCGGTTGAGGCGGCGCGAGAACGACGGCGATCTTGCCGAGCAGCTGGGTGTGCGCGTGAAGCGTGTCGCATGTCGCGCTCCACTGCTCGTAGCCCAGCGACGGCCATGCGTGCGCCATGCACTCACCCTAGCGCCGCCTGGCGCCTCGTGGGCGCCTTGGCTGGGCCCGGCGGTAGAGTCAGCCGGCGATGGCTCGCCTGCATCCGCTCTCTGACTCCGATGCTCAGCCCGACGTCCGGGCGGCGCTCGAGCGTCTGCCGCCGCTGGCGATCTTCTCGACCGTCGCAAACGCCCAGGGCACCTTCGTCAACTGGCTGCGCTTCGGGGGCGACTGTCTCGATGCCCGCTGGTTTGATCCCGTCCTTCGCGAGCTCGCGATCCTGCGCGTCGCGCGCCTGACGCCGGGAGCGGAATACGAGTGGGTGCAGCACGTACCGATCCTCCTGGCCGTCGGCGGCTCGAGGGAGCAGGTCGACGCACTCCAGGCGGACGCCCTCGACGCCGACGCTCTCGGCGAGGACGGACGGCTGGTCGTGCGCTTCACGACTCAGGTCGTGCGCGACGCGGCTCCCGACGAGGAGACGTTCGCGGCCATGAGCGCCCGTTTCACGCCGGCCGAGATCATCCAGCTGCTGCTCGTGATCGGGCAGTACATGATGGTCGGGCGGGTCATGGCCACGGCGCAGCTGGAGGTCGACGCCGTCCTCGGCGACGATGTGCTCGCGGGCGTAGAGCGGGCGGCGCGCGGAGACTAGAGCGAGCGCCGCCGACCCTCTATGCTTCCGCGGCAAGAGGGAGCTCGACCGGAGGGTCGCGGGGATGGAGCCCCGCCCCGGCCGAGCACGAACGGAGCCAGATGAGAGGGAGAGGGGCTGGAGCGGGGATGGTGGCTGTGCTGGCGGCGACGCTGCTGGCGAGCGCGTCTGCGTCCGCGACCCCGCCACCGATCTACCGGGGCGTCTCCTACGGTCCGTCGCCGGCTGAGCTGCAGACGATCTATGCCGCCAAGGCGCCGGGCGCGAGGACGGTCATTCTTGTCCACGGCGGCGGCTGGCGCCTGCAGAAACTCGCGACCGAAGCGGGCTCGCAGGCCAAATCTCTCCAGCTCCAGGGATTCGCGGTGTTCGACATCAACTACGACCAGGACTCACCCACGCTGCCCGCGTTCCCGCTGGAGACCAACGAGGTCGCGGCAGCGACCGAATGGGCGATCGCGCATGCCGCCGCATACAACGCCGATCCGACCAACGTGGTCATGATCGGCGGGTCGGCAGGAGGCCAGCTTGTCGCCCGGACCGCCGAGCAGCTCGACCTCGCCGCCCCGGGCACGGTCAGCGCCGTCATATCGCTCAGCGGACCGATGGACTTCACCACGCTCGTCCCGCTCGCCCAGCTCGGCCAGATCAAGGACCGCAGCTACGTCACCTCGATCGGGCAGGCGCTCGGCTGCCCTGGAGTCCTCTCCGCGTGCTCGCCGTCCTTCGAGGCCGAATGGTCACCGGCGCTCAACATCCCCGCCCTCGGTTGCCCCGACTGGCTGTTGCTCGACAGCGAAGTCGACACGCCGGCGATCCTGCAGGCCAACGAGATGCTCGCCGACCTGCAGGCCGGCGCGTGCAATGCGACGGTCGCGACCGTACCGACTGGCCACGGCTTCAGCTACTGGTCACAGGTCTCCGCGCGCATCTTTGCCTTCGTGCGCGCGGAGTAGATCCCCGGCGCTCAGGGTTGCGCCCCGGCTTCAGCTCTCTGACGGTCATCGCATTCCTGCACCCACGCGCCGATCTCACCGCCGCCGCGCAGCGTGCGGGGCGAGCCCGGCTGGTTCTGGTGGTCGGCGAGCACGACCTCCGCGTCGGTGGCGTACATCGCCAGCTGCGTGCTTGCGTCGCGCTCCTCGATCGCCCCGGTGAACGCTCCTCGATCGCCGCCGCCGCGCGCGAGGTCGTCTCAGAGGGGGGTTTTCAGCCGCTTCCGGCGGGCAACCGAGACGCCGTTCAATCTCGTGCTCGAGGCGCGGCCGTGAGCCCCGCCCGTCACGGCCCGAGGCGGTAGAGTCCACCGCGTGCAGACAGGACGCGCGACGAGCACGCTGGTGGGGCTGCGGTTCGCAATCGG
>DAIRTT010000001.1:28183-44588 GCA_036803745.1 Solirubrobacteraceae bacterium
TCCGGGCTCCAGCCGTCGCGAGGCTGCGACCGTGTGAAAGAGCGCGTCGGCCGGGCCTCCGAGCAGCCCGCCGAGATCGGCGAGGAACGCCGTCGTGTTCCCCCGCGCCGCTTGACCCGGCGGCGCGCTAGTCGGCGACGACCGTGAAGAAGTCGCGGCTGTACGGTGCGAGCAGCGCGCCGCCGATGCCCCTCTGCCCGGGGATGACGGGGACGGGCAAGGGGCCCCCGCGATGGTGCGGATAGAGGTACGCGGCGACCCAATCCGGATTGATGTCGAGCTCGACCGCGCGCACCGCGCCGGCCGCGATCATCGCGCGTGCGAGGCCGGTCGGAGTCAGCGAGTTTCCGGCCGCCCACACGAGCTGGCCCGATTCGGTGATACCGAGGCCCGAGCGAGCGACGACCGTGCGCGATCCGACCGTTGCGCCGAAGCACCCGAGGATGCAGCCTGCGGCGCTCGGCGATGGTCGGCCGCGGTCGATGAGGAGGTACTGGTTCTGCAGCACCGAGTAGACCGTCCTGCGCGCGCTCGGCACGCCCGCGTGCCAGGCGCCGATGGCCGTCGTGCCGTCGGTGTAGGTGACGATCGAGCCGAGGCCGCTCTTCAGAGCCGCCGCGACATGGCCGCCGGAGGTGAAGCCGACGTTGGGGTAGGTGAGCTTGAAGCCGCCGTTGAACGCCGCCACGAGCAAGTGGATCTCCCGCGGGGTGACCGCGTCGCCGTAGCGCCAGCCGACCGTCCCGCCGTCGCTCGAGCCCGCGTGGAGGTTCAGGTGGACGCGAGCCTGATCGAAGCGCATGAGGGTCACGCCAGCCTGTTCGGCGACCCATGCACCAGGCAGGCCGTGCACGCGTGCAACGACCCGCCACGCGCCTGCCGTGTGGACCGGCGCCACGATCAGGTGGGCGACCGGTGGCGGCGGCGGCCCCTGCGTCGGCGCGCGGGCCGCCGAGTCGCTCGCGGCGCCGGTGCTTTGGGATGTGCGTCCCGAGGAGGCCGCCCGCCGGCTGTTGCCTCCCGCCCCGGCGGCGAGCGCGACGCCGCCGGCGATGAGGATCGCGAGCACCGTCAGCGCGGCGACCCGGCGACGGCGATGCGCTGCGGCTACGGTCGTTCGCATGTGTGGATTTCAACTTGCCGCTGTAGGCAGCACCTAAACGACCCGTGAGAACCCTCTCACCGCTCGACGTGCTGCGCATCGGCGATGATAGAAGGGGCTGTGCCCTCCCCGCGTAAGCGCCGCGCCCGGCCAGGGCGAGTGATCGTTCTCGCCGCCGTCGCGACCGCGCTCCTCGCCGGCGGCGTGATCGCCGTCCTCAGCCGCTCCTCGGGCACCGGGCACCGACAGGGGACTCTCGCCACCCGCAGCACCACCTCGCCCGCTTCCCCCGCCGCGGGTCACGGCTCACCCGTTGCCCCGGCCGTGCACGGACACCATCGCCACCTCCACCATGTCGACCCCGGCACGCTGCCCCAGACCCACGCGGTCCCCTCCACCGGATCTCAGCACTTCGTGAGGCTTGCACACGCGGTGTGGGAGGGCGTCGTGCGCGACTCACTCGACACGGCTCTGCCGGCCTTCTTTCCTCGCGCCGCCTACGTCCAGGTCAAGGCGATCCCCTCGGCCGCACTCGACTGGAGCGGTCGCCTCCTTCACGACTTCCGCCTGGACCTCTCCGCCGCGCACTCGCTGCTGGGCGCACGGCCCGAACGCGCCCGCCTGCTCGGTCTCGACGCGCCCTCGCCCAACGCGCATTGGGTGCCCCCGAACGTCTGTGACAACCGCGTCGGCTACTACGAGCTGGCGAACGCGCGCGTGGTCTATCGCGAGGACGGGGAGACCCGATCGTTCGGAGTCGCCTCGCTGATCTCATGGCGCGGCGTCTGGTACGTCGTGCACCTCGGCGCGATCGTGCGCTCGGGAGGCTCGGGGATCGTCGACGAACCACTCGCCGGAGCCGGCGCCTCGAGACCGTCGACGAGCTGCTGAGCGGCTTGAAGCGCCGCCTCCTCATCCGCCTCCTCCTGTGTGGGCCGCCCGCGAGCGCCGTGCTGCTCGGGGCCTGCGGCGGCGCGCACGCGACACATCCGAGCAGCGGTCCCGGTGGCGCGGACGCGTCCTCCCGGAGTGGTCCCGCCCATGCCGCGCCGACACCCGCCCGCGCGCCCGTCGCGACCGTGCCGGGCGCTCCGTACGCCGTCGGCATCCGGATCCTGCGGCTGCGCGATCCCCACCGCACCGTGGCGCTCCCCGACGGTCGGCGCGTGCCGCGGACGCTGCTCACGATCGTGCGCTATCCGGCGCTCGGCAAGCCGGTACCCGGCGAGCGGATGGATGCCACCCCCGCGCGCGTGCGGGGGCCGTTCCCACTCGTGGTCTTCGGCCACGGGTTCGCCGTCACGCCAGCCATCTACGCGCATCTCCTGCACAGTTGGACGCGCGCGGGCTACGTCGTCGCCGCCCCTGTCTTCCCCCTCGGCAGCGCCGGTGCGCCCGGTGGCCCCGACGAGTCGGACCTCCCCAATCAGCCCGCCGACATGAGTCTCGTGATCTCACGCATGGTCGCCGACGGGGCGTCTGCCACCGGTCCACTCGCGGGCATGGTCGACCCGGGCGCGATCGCCGTCGCCGGGCAGTCCGACGGAGGTGACGCCGCGCTCGCGACGGCCTTCGATCCGCGCTCGCGCGACCGACGCGTCAAGGCGGCGGTGATCCTCTCGGGGGCGGAGATACCGATGAACGGCGCGTTCGCGTTTCCCGCCCGCGGGCCGGCCCTGCTGGCCGTCCAGGGGAGCGCCGACACGGTCAATCTGCCGAGCGAAACAGCGCTGTACTTCGCGGCCGCGCCCCGGCCCAAGTTCCTGCTGCGGCTCGCCGGCGCCGAGCACCTGCCGCCGTACACCGTGGAGCAGCCCCAGCTGCGGACCGTCGAGCGCGCCAGCACAGCGTTCCTCGATGTCTACCTGCGCCATCGCGCGGGAGCGTCCTTTCGGCTGCGCGCTGACGCCGAGGTGCCGGGCGTCGCCTCACTGGCTGCCTTTCCATGACCCCGTCCCGGCGCTCGAGGCGGCGGCATCCGCCGGCGCCCGGAGCGACTCGCCGCACGCGCTTGAACAGTCCCCGCCACCCGGCGGGTTCGGTCGGGTATGGTGGCCTCGAGGAGGGAGATACATGTACGACTACGTGATCGTTGGGGCAGGGTCGGCAGGTTGTGTGCTCGCGAGCCGCTTGAGCGAGGATCCGGATGTCAGCGTGCTGTTGCTCGAGGCCGGGCCGCCGGATGTCAAGGAGAACATCCACGTGCCGCTCGGGTATCTCAAACTGGGGGCCACCGATGTCGACTGGGACTACCACTCGGCCCCCGAGGCGGCCTGCTCGGGGCGGCGGATACCGCTCCCGCGTGGCAAGGTGCTGGGCGGCTCCTCGTCGATCAACGCGATGGTCTACATCCGTGGCAACCATCGCGACTACGACGAATGGGGCGTGGCGGGTTGGTCGTGGGAGGACCTGCTCCCGTACTTCCTCAAGGCCGAGGACAACGAGCGCGGCGCATCGGCGTGGCACGGCGTCGGCGGTCCGCTGCCCGTCAGCGAGGAGCGTTCGGGTAACGCGATCTCACGTGCCTTCGTCGACGCCGGGGCCGAGGCGGGGCTTGCACGCAACCCCGACTTCAACGGCGCCGCGCAGGACGGTGTCGGCCTCTACCAGGTCACCCAGCGCGGCGGGATGCGTGCGAGCGCGGCGGTCGCCTATCTGCATCCGGCGTCCGAGCGGCCGAACCTGACGGTGATGGCGTACATGCACGTCGAGCAGCTGCTGTTCGAGGGCACGCGCGCCGTCGGCGTGCGTGCGAGCCAGCTGGGGAAGGCCCAGGAGCTTCGCGCCGAGCGCGAGGTCATCCTCTGTGGCGGCGCTTACAACTCGCCGCAGCTGCTGATGCTCTCCGGGATCGGTCCCGCCGAGCACCTTCGGCTCCGCGAGGTCGAGGTGCGCCTCGATCGTCCGGCGGTCGGTGAGAACCTCTCCGACCACGCGGCGACGCAGCTGGTGTGGACGACGCCCGAACCGGTCAGCCTGTTGCTCGCGCTCGAGCCCGCGGCGCTGCAGGAGTACGAAGCCACGCAGACCGGGCCGTTCGCGTCCAACCTCGCCGAGGCCGGCGGCTTCGCCCGCGTCGAGGCCGGCGCCCAGGCGCCCGACGTGCAGTTCCATGTGGCCCCGGTCCACATCGTCGATGAGGGCATGCGCGATCCCGAGGGACACGGCGTGTGGGTCTCGCCCTGCGTCCTGACGCCGGAGAGTCGCGGGTCGGTGCGGCTGGCCTCCAACGATCCGACGGCCAAGCCGATCATCCACAACGACTTCTACTCGACCGCGCGCGACATGGACCGGATGGTCGCCGGCCTGCGACTCGCCCAGGAGATCTGCGGCCAGCCGGCGATGCGACCGTACTGCGCAGAGCCGTTCACGGTGCCGGCCGGAGACGGCGAGCAGGAGATGCGAGCGCACGTCGCGCGCACGACGTTCGCCGTCTATCACCCTGTGGGCACATGCCGGATGGGCGCCGACCCTGACGCGGTCGTCGACGAGGAGCTCCGGGTCAACGGCGTCGAGGGGCTGCGGGTCATCGACGCCTCGGTGATGCCAGTCGTCCCGCGCGGCAACACGAACGCACCCACGATCGCCCTCGCCGAGCGCGCGGCAGACCTGATCCGCCACGGGCGGGCACTCGCACGCACGCCCGCGGGACAGCCGGCGTCCGAGCCGGCACACGCATGAGCGCATCCGTCGGGGTGGTGCACCACCTCAACTGCGGGACGATGTGCCCTCACGGGGCGAGGCTGCTCGCCGGAGAGGGCGGCCTGCTCGCGAGCGCCACGCTCGTCTGCCATTGCCTTCTGCTCGAGGGCGCCGACGGCCTGACCCTGATCGACACGGGCTTCGGCAGCGACGACGTGCGCAACCCGCGTCAGCTCGGCACCCCGTTCCGGCTCCTCACCAGGCCGCGGCTCGACACCGCCGAGACCGCGCTCGCGCAGATCCGCGCTCTCGGCCTGGACCCAGCCGATGTCCGCGACATCGTCACGACCCACCTCGACCTCGATCACGCAGGCGGCCTGCCCGACTTCCCCGCCGCCGATGTGCACGTCATGCAGGCGGAGCACGACGCCGCTATGAAACCGAGCCTGCGCGAGCGGCTTCGCTACATCTCCAAGCATTGGTCGCACGGCCCGCGATGGATCACCCACGGCACCGGCGGCGATGACTGGATGGGAATGGAGGGCATCCGCATCCTGCCCGGCAGCGATGCGGAGGTGCTCCTGATCCCGCTCGCCGGCCATACCGTCGGGCATACGGGCGTGGCCATCCGCCGGGCCGACGGCTGGCTGCTGCACTGCGGCGACGCGTACTTCCACCAAGGCGAGGTCCGCACCCCGCCGAGCTGCCCGCCCGGGCTCCGGGTGTTCGAGTCACTCAACGACATCGACGGCACGGGCCGGCGCCGCAATCAGGAGCGGCTGCGCGAGCTCGCCGAGCGCCATCGCGGTGAGGTCGAGCTGATCTGCTCACATGACGCGAGCACGCTGGAGCCGGGCGCTCGCGAGCCACTGGCGGCCGCCGCCGCCGCCGCCACCGGCGGCGGCTGAGTAGCGCTTTCAGCGCTCGCCGGAGCCGCCGGCGCGCGCCTCGCGCACGAGCCGGCGCATGCCCTTGACCCAGCGTTCCGGATCGGAGCCCTTGAGCGACATGAAGCCCTTGACGTTCTCGTGCGGCAGGATCAGCAGGCGCTCCTCGCGGATGCCCTCGAGGACGGCGTCGGCGACGTCCTCCGGTTCGATCAGACCGCCGGCGCTGAGCGCGGCCGCGCTCGCCGGGTCGTCCATCGCGAGGTCGAGCATCGGTGTGCGCACGCCCTGGGGGCAGATGCACGACACGCGCACGCCCGCGTCGCCGTACTCGATCGCCATCCACTCGGCCAGCGACACGGCGGCGTGCTTGGTCACGCTGTAGACGAGCGAGGAGACCTGCGTCAGCAGTCCGGCCGCCGAAGCGGTGTTGACCAGATAGCCCTCGCCGCGGGCGATCATCTCGGGCAGCAGCGCCCGGGAGGCCCAGACGTGCGCCATCACGTTGACTCGCCAGGCCTCCTCCCAGGCCTCGTCGCGTGCCTCCGGACCGCCCAGCGCGCCGGGGACGCCGGCGTTGGAGATGAAGATGTCGATCGGGCCGTTGGCCGCGGTGGCCTCGTCGATCAGTGCCCGGACGCTGTCCTCGCGACCGGCGTCGAATGAGACGGCCAGGCCGTCGACCTCCTGCGCGAGCGAGGCCGTGTCGGTGCCATCCCGGTCGGCGACGACGACAGCTCGTGCGCCCTCCGCGGCGAGGCGGCGGACGAGTGCCCGACCGATGCCCCCGGCGGCCCCCGTCACGACGATATGTCTGGCGGCGGGGTCGATAGGGCGTACTCTATGTCAACGATGGTTTCCGAGGCCAGCGTCCTGCCTTCACCGGCGGCGCCCTTGTGGGGGGAGTTGCGCTACAGCGGCGAGCTGGCTCGCCTGCTCGCCCGCGGGGCTCTGCGCCCGGCGCGCCGCCGCGAGGATGCGCCTCCCGTCCTGCTCGTCCCGGGGTTCATGGCCGGCGACGCGTCGCTGACGATGATGCGCCATTGGCTGCGCCGCCGCGGCCATCGGGTGGCGATGAGCGGGATGCTCGCCAACGTCGATTGCGCCGAGCGGATCGTGACGCGGCTGGAGGCTCAGCTTCACGCGCTGCACGATCGCACTGAGATGCCCGTGGTGGTGATCGGCCAGAGCCGTGGCGGCGCGCTCGCACGCGCTTTGGCGGTGCGCAACCCGGACGTCGTCTCAGGGCTCGTGATGCTCGGTTCGCCGGTCCGCGATTCGCTAGCGGTGTCCGCGCCGGTGATGAGGACGGTGCGCCTGATGGCCCGCCTCGGTGACCTCGGGCTGCCTGGAGTGTTCTCGAGCAGCTGCCACGAAGGGGAGTGCTGCGAGAGCTTCCGCGCCCACCTCGCTGCCCCGCTGCCCGCCGACATGCGGGCCGTCGCCGTCCACTCGCGCAGCGACCCGATCGTCGACTGGCGGGCCTGCCTGGACCCACACGCCGAGCAGGTCGAGGTCGACTCGAGCCACTGCGGCATGTCGGTGCACCCGGCGGTCTACGGCGTGCTCGAGCGCGTCCTCGCGCACTGACGCCCGCGCGCTCGGCGCGAGCCGAGCTCAGCCGGCGGTCGCATCGCTGTCATCGTCACGCGCGGAGCGGCGAAAGGGCAGACGGTCGATCAGGCGCGTGATATCGAACGGACGCCGGACGGGGGCCGGTCCGGGCGTGAGATAGAAGTCGCACAGGTCCTCTTCGCAGAGCGCCTTCATGCGCAGGATCGCATTGAGGCCGCTCGAGTCGACGAAGGCGATGCGCCCGAGATCGAGCACGATCTCGCCGCCGTGCTGCCTGCAGAGCGCCGCGACGCGCGCTTCCAGCAGCGCCGCCGCCGCGATGTCGAGCTCGCCCGAGAGACTCAGAGTGCGGCGGCCCTCCTCGGCGGTCTCGGTGATGGCGAACGGCTCAGGCGCCATCGTCGGACCAGCTCATCGCGTCATGTCCATCACGTCGCTCAGGGTCCGGCGGCGGCTCGGCCGCTCGGCGCCTATGGCGCCGGGGCGTCCTGATCGAGATGGCGGTCGATCTCGAACCACATGCAGGCCGTCGCCTCGTCGGTGTCGATCGACCAGCGGTCCGCGAGGCGATCGAGCAGCAGCACCTCATAGTGGGCGCCGTCGTCCGCAGGCCAGCCCAGAGATCCCCGGGGGGCGCGAATCTCGACGCGGACGACGTCCTCGGGCATCCACGCGCGCAGCTGGACCTCGTCGGCGGGGGCATGGTCGCACTGCTGCACCGCGTGTGAGACCAGCTCGCTGGTCAGCAGCGTGACGGCCGCGCGGAGGTCGGGAGAGGGCCGGTCGAGGAGGCCCACGTGGTGGCGCGCCGCGCGCGGCGCAAACGGGTCCAGGTGCAGCGATATCTCGAGTTCAGGGCTCATCAGGTCCGCAATCATCGTGTCTCTCGGTTGCCCGAAGGACGCCGCCGGTAAACACGCCGTGGCCTAGATTGCAGTTTGGTGGACGTAGTTCTCGGCGAGATCGACCTGCCCGACCCAGTCGGCGCGGTCGTGCGGCGCGCCGCGCCGCGCCTCGTGCGGGACGGCTTGCGCCCGCCGAGGCTTCCTCGCAGCCGGCGGCGCCGTGACGCTGTAGCTACGATCGGCGTCTCGATGCTGAATGCCGATCGGATGCTCGAGGTCGCGGCCACCCGCACAGGGGAGTTGGCCGCGCCGGGGCTGAGCCCGCGCCCGCGACGAAAGGTCGCGGTGCTGAGCTGCATGGACACGCGCATCGACCTGTTTCCGATGCTCGGGCTCGAGCGCGGCGACGCTCACATCATCCGCAATGCGGGCGGCCTCGTGACCGACGATGCGATCCGCTCGCTGAGCGCCTCCCAGCGGCTGCTCGGGACGGAGGAGATCGTCGTGGTCATGCACGATGGTTGCGGCCTTCACGGCGCATCCGAGGATGACTTCGCCCAGGCGCTGGCCGCCGACGGGGTGCTTCCCAACTGGCGCCTCGGAGCATTCGAGGACGTCGAGGCGACGCTCCGCCACAGCCTCTCCCGACTGAGCTCGAGTCCCGAGCTGCGGGCGCGCGAGCACATCAGGGGCTTCGTCTTCAACCCGGAGACCGGCGAGCTGCGCGAGGTCGGGGCCCCCCCGGCGCCGCCCCAGCCGGATTGAGTGCTTCGGCGCGCCGCTCAGCCGCCTTTGGGGTATTCGTGGACCGACACGAGGCGCGCCGGCCCGTCGACGGCTCGGTAGTAGGCTGGCGCAGCCATGAGAGCCGTGACATTCCAGGCGCCGGGCGTCGTCAGCGTCGAGGACCGCCCCGAGCCTGAGCTGGCGGACGATGGCGATGCGATCGTCCGCATCGAGGCGACGGGCGTGTGCGGCTCGGATCTGCACATCTTCCACGGGCGCGTCCAGATCGAACCGGGGTTCACGATCGGCCACGAGTACGTCGGGACGGTCCTCGCCGTGGGGGAGGACGTCACGCACGTGGCCGTCGGCGACAGGGTCCTGGGGTGCTTCCAGACCGCGTGCGGCACGTGCTGGTTCTGCCGCCGCGGACTGTTCCACCGTTGCGAGCAGTCGCGTACGTTCGGGCACGGCGCGACACTCGGCTCGCTCCAGGGCACGCAGGCCGAGCAGGCCCTCGTGCCGCACGCCGACCTCGTCCTGCGCAAGGTGCCCGAGGGCATGAGCGACGACGTGGCGCTGTTCGCGGGTGACGTGATGGGAACCGGCTTTCACGCCGTCGAGGCGAGCGGGCTGCGTCCAGGCGATGTCGCGGCCGTCCTCGGCCTCGGACCGGTCGGCCTGTGCGCGGTCCAGGCCGCCCGGGCGGCGGGCGCGGCGCACGTGTTCGCGATCGACTCCGTGCCGGAGCGCCTGGCGATGGCCGCGTCCTTCGGCGCCCAGGCCCTGCACTTCGGCGAGCAGGACGTTCGGGCGGCGGTGCGCGACGCGACCGAAGGCCGCGGGGTCGACGTGAGCATCGACGCGGTCGGCGATCCCAAGGTGCTCGAGAGCGCCATCCGCCTCACCCGCGCGTGCGGGAGCATCCAGTGCATCGGCGTCTACGCGGAGCGCGCCGAGGTCCACATGGGTCTGCTGTGGCTGAAGGCGCTGAATCTGCGCGGTGGCCACGCCAACGTCCTCGGTCATGTCGACCGCGTCCTGGCGATGCTCTCGGCGGGCGTCCTCGATCCGTCGGCCCTCGTTACCCATCACATGAAGCTCGAGCAGGCGCCCGAGGCCTATGCGGTCTATGACCGCCGCGAGGCGCTCAAGATCGTCCTCACGCCCTAGCCCACAAGGGCTGCGGCGCTCCCCGGGCGGTAAGCGTGCCCGTGGACGCTACTCGACCCAGTCGAAGGAGCGCGTGACGGCCTTCCGCCAGCGCGCGTACTCACGTTCGCGCCGGCCCTCCTCCATCCGTGGCTCCCAGCGCCGATCGAGGACCCAGCGCTCACGCAGCTCGGACTCGTCGCGCCAGAAGCCGACGGCGAGCCCGGCCGCGAAGGCGGCACCGAGAGCGGTCGTCTCGGTCACCCGCGGACGCACGACGGGCACGCCGAGAACGTCGGCCTGGAACTGCATCAGCAGCTCGTCGGCCGTCATGCCGCCGTCGACCTTCAGCTCGCGCAGCGGGATCTCGGCGACTGCGTTGGCCGCGTCGAGGACCTCGCGTGTCTGCCACGCGGTCGCCTCGAGCACGGCACGGGCGATGTGTCCGGCGCGCGCGTAGGCGGTCAGCCCGACGATGACACCGCGGGCGTCATCGCGCCAGTACGGGGCGAACAGGCCCGAGAAGGCGGGCACGAAATACACGCCGCCGTTGTCCTCGACGGTGAGGGCGAGCTGCTCGACCTCCGCCGCCGTCTCGATCAGCCCGAGCTGGTCGCGCAGCCACTGCACGGCGGCGCCGGTCACCGCGATCGAGCCCTCGAGGACGTAGCTGGCGGGCGCGGAGCCGATTCTGGCCGCGACGCTCGTCAGCAGCGCCGGGCACTCGACGATCTCCGGGCCCGTGTTGACGAGCAGGAAGGAGCCGGTCCCGTAGGTGTTCTTGGCCTCGCCTCGCGAGAAGCACGTCTGCCCGAACAGGGCGGCCTGCTGGTCGCCGACCATGCCGGCGACCGGGCGGCCGCCGAGGGCGGTGCCGGCAGCCTCTCCATAGACCTCGCTCGAGGAGCGGATCTCGGGCAGGATCGCCCTGGGGATCCCCATCAGCTCGAGGCTCGGCTCGTGCCAGTCGAGCGTGCGCAGGTCCATCAGCATCGTGCGGCTCGCATTGGTCACGTCGGTCGCATGCACGCCGCCGCGCGACCCGCCCGTGAGGTTCCACAGCAGCCACGTGTCGATGTTGCCGAACGCCAGCCGCCCGTCCTGCGCTCGCTCGCGGGCACCCGGGACATTGTCCAGGAGCCATGTGATCTTCGGCCCGGAGAAGTACGTCGAGAGCGGCAGGCCGACCGCCGGACGCAGCCGGTCCAGGCCCTCCTCCCCGGCCAGCTCGCGTACGAGGGCGTCCGTGCGCGTGTCCTGCCAGACGATCGCATTGTGGATCGGCTCGCCCGTCTCGCGGTCCCACACGACGGTCGTCTCGCGCTGGTTGGTGATCCCGATCGCGGCGATGTCACCGGCCTCGGCGTCGGAGGCTGCGAGCGCGCCGCCGATGACCTCGCGGGTGCGGCGCCAGATCTCGCTCGCGTCGTGCTCGACCCAGCCGGCGCGGGGGTGGATCTGCTCGTGCTCGCGCTGGTCGGATGCGGCGATCCGCCCGTCCTCGTCGAACAGGATCAGACGCGTGCTCGTCGTCCCCTGATCGATCGCCGCGACGTAGGAGCCCACGGCCCAAGCCTACCCGCGCACGGTCTGCCGACCGCCTAGCGGTAGGTGAAGACGTCGGCCGGCGTCGCGGCCGAGGCGGCTTCCTTGACGGCGGCTTTGACGTCGACTGGCCCTGCGGGGTGAGCCGGCGCGGTCGCGGTGCAGGTCGTGCTCGATGCGCATGTCACCCCCTTCGCGGCGCTCGTGCCGAACCTGATCGCCGTCTTGGCGGTCCCTGGCGCAAAGCCGCTGCCGGTGACCGTCACGCTCGTCGCACCCGCGGCCGGCCCGCCGAGGGGGCTGACCCGGGTCACGACGGGCAGGTAGTGGAAGCGGTCGGCCGTCGTCGTCTGGCTGCGCCCGAACCCGTTGAGCACGGTGATGTCGGTGACTCCCGCTGAGCCGGGCGGCGCGAGGGCGATGATCCTGCTCGCCGAGGCGACGGTGAACGTCGCGCCGCCGGCGCCGAAGTCCACGGCGCTCGTTTCGCGATCGAAGTTGGCTCCTGAGATCGTGACGCTCGTCCCGCCGCCGACCGGGCCCTTGGCGGGGGCGACCCGCGTCACGCTCGGGAGGTCGCCGAGCACGGCTGTCCTGGCGGTTCCGCTGCCCGTGCCGTCGGCCGCGAACACGGTCAGGGCGACGTCGTAGACACCCGGCGAGGGGAACTTCCATTTGAGGACGGGCGAGGTCGTCTGGATCGGCGTGCCGCCGCCGGGGCCGCCGGGCTGCCACTCGTAGTGGGCGACTCCCCCCGATGCCGTCGAGGCGCTCGCATCGAACGTCGCTTCCTGTTCGCCGGACTGGACCGTGAAGGAGGCGGTCGGCTCGGGGCCCACGAAGCTCAGTCGCTGCATGCAGGCGTGCCCCTGGTTGCTCCACTCCTGCTGGAGCCAGTAGGAGTGCCCGTTGATCAGCTGGTTGTATGCGGCGCCGTCGGGGGCGGTGCCGAGCGGCGGCCCGTCTTCGGATTCGGCGGAGAACGTGCGGCACTTGTCGGCCACCTCATAGCCCGTGCTCGCCCCCGAGGCCCAGTCGGTCCAGGCGCCGTTGGGTTCGGGGTCGCTGAGCGACTCGTCGTGCTCGTGGCTGAGGCCGCCGGAGATCGCGGCGTCGGAGCTGGCGCCGTTGGGGTGGTTGCCGTCGTCGCAGACGGTGCCTTGGAGATAGGGGATGTCGGCGTAGATGATCGGCCCGCCCGGTCTCGGGATGGCGCCGTGATAGGCGCAGAATTCGGGCCGCGCGCTTGCCGCCGAGCAGAGTTCGCCGGCGGCTTCAAAGCAGCTCTCGACGCCGGGCGGCGCGATCACGAAGTACTCGTGGCTGAGGCCACCGGGAAGTTTGTGGGCGTTGATGTAGGCGGCCAGCTCGAAGCGGATCTGAGCGTCGGTCAGGCAGATGGCGGCCTGCTGGCAGCCGTTGGCGGGGTAGGGGTGGGTGTCGAGGATCGCGCCCGCGAAGTGCGATTCATAGCCGGCGTGATGGCCGGTCGCATCGTTGTACTGGGTGAGGATCGACTCGACGTTCTGGCTGCCTCCGCTGTCGTGGGCGAGGTCGGCAAAGAAGCGGTCGATGCCGGGCTGGTAGTCGGACGGGAACGAGGGCGCGCCCGCCGGCTGCCAGTAGAACGTGTAGTTGGTGTTCGACGGCATCACCTCGCCGCCGTTGTAGTCGACGTTGTGGAAGATCGAATCGAACGGCGAGACGCGCGGGGCCAGCCCCGGGGTGGGGCTGTAGCTGAGCATCCGCCCGGAGCCCGAGCGCACGACGATCGCGCCGGCGGGCGCGGCGCACAGGCACGAGAGCAGCGCGGTGGCCGTGATGAGCGCCGCCCGGCGCACCCGCGCATCACCGATGCGCCCGACGCGCCGCCTGACGGCGCGCATGCGCTGCTCAACCTGCCCTGCCCTCGCCATCATTCCCTCCGACCTCGCATAGCGCCGGCGCTCGCATCGCGCCCGGTGCTGCTCCGCCACCTAGGTTAGACCTAGTGGGCAGTCACTGTTTCCGGTCTGTTGCAGGGGCCTCCCGGCAGGCCGGCAGGGACGCACGCCGACTGCCCGCACGGCCCCCGCATCGTCGCTGGGACGCGGGTATATGGTGGCCGCTATGGACGCGGGATCGGTGTCGCAGGCACTGCCGGGCAGGCGGCGGCTGCTCGTCGTCTTCCTCCCCATGATCCTGTTGACGGCGTTCGTCGCGCAGGGAGCGGGCAGGGCCAAGCCGCGGCGAGCGACCACGGCGGCACAGCCGACTCCCTCGGTCCCGTCGCTGTACCGGGTGGTCGGCTGCCGCAGTCGCGGCACGCTCGCCTACCGGCACGGCCCCTCGGTGCGGGCCGTCGCCTTCGGTTTCGATGACGGGCCGGCTGCCGACACACCGGCCTTCCTGTCGATGCTCGAGCGCAACCGCGCGACGGCCACGTTCTTCATGATCGGAAGCCAGCTCAGCTCGACCTACCGTCCGATGCTCCTGCGTGAGCTGCGCGACGGCGACGTGCTCGGCGACCACACGTTCACCCATCCCAACCTGACCTCCAGCGGCGACGTTCGCGGGCAGCTTTCGAGCACGCTCCAGACGATCCGCGCGATCAGCGGCTACACGCCGTGCGTGTTCCGCCCGCCCTACGGCTCCTACGACCAGTCCGTAGTCGACGTCGCCCGCTCTCTCGGCCTTGCGACGGTGCTGTGGAACGTCGACCCGAGCGACTACGCGCGTCCGGGCACCTCCTCGATCGAGCGCCGCGTGCTCGAACAGGTGCAGCCGGGCTCGGTCGTCATCTCCCACGACGGGGGCGGCCCGCGGGGCGAGACGCTCGCGGCCTATCCGGCGATCATCTCCGCGCTGCGCTCGCGCGGCTACCGGATCGAGACGATCCCGCAGCTGCTCGGCTTCAGGCCCGTCTATGTCCCGTGCGTGCGCCTGTGCGCCGGCATCGGCGTGCCAAGGTCGGCGCTGCCGCGCGGCTCGATCGTCGAACGAGCCCCTTAGACCATCTAGGACCGGGCCCCGCCCGAGCGGCGCATCTGAGAGCCTGTCGCGCATGATCATCGACGCCTGGATGCAGCACCCCACGCGCCGCTTCCTCGACAACGAGATGTTCGCCTCGCTGCGCCGGTGGACCGGCGGCGAGATCCCCGAGGGCGAGCTGCCGATCGAGGCCAGCGTCCGGGCGATGGATGGCGCCGGGGTCGGCTTCGGGCTGCTGAGCGCCTGGCACGGACCGGCCGGCCCATTGATCTCCAACGACGAGGTCGCGGCCTGGGTGGGCGCGTACCCTCACCGCTTCGCCGGCCTCGGCTCGGTCGCTCTCGACCGCCCGATGGACGGCGTGAGGGAGCTCAGACGCTGTGTCACCGAGCTCGGCTTCGTCGGCCTGCGGATGCTCCCGTGGCTGTGGGAGGCGCCGCCGACCGACCGCCGCTACTACCCGCTCTATGCCGCATGTGTCGAGCTTGGCGTCCCGTTCTGCACGCAGGTCGGACACACGGGTCCGCTGCGCCCGTCGGAGACCGGCCGCCCGATCCCCTACATCGACCAGATCGCGATCGACTTCCCCGAGCTCGTGATCGTCGGCGGCCACATCGGCTACCCGTGGACCGAGGAGATGGTCGCCGTCGCGCGCAAGCACGAGAACGTCTACATCGATACCTCCGCCTACACCAGCCGCCGGATCCCGTCCGAGCTCCTCGCCTACATGAGGACGGGCAGCGGCCGCCACAAGGTCCTCTTCGGCAGCAACTTCCCGATGATCCTTCCCGCCCACGCACTCGAGGGCCTCGAGGAGCTCGAGCTGGACGAGGAGACCCGCGGGCTCTACCTCGCCGGAAACACGCGCCGCGTCTTCGGCCTCCCGGACGCGGGCGCCTGACCCACCGCCGCTGGCGTCGCCGGCCTGCTTAGATTAGGCTCCTCGGCGGAAACGTCGAGACCTCATAGACGCAAAGCGCGCGCCCGTAGCTCAGTGGTCAACGGTTCTCTTCGGGGAGCCAAAGAGCAGCGGTCTTTCAAGCCGCAGGCCGCGGGTTCGATTCCCGCCGGGCGCACTCTCACCCCCGGGCGAAGGCCCCGCCCCGCGGCGGCGTCCCGCCCACCCGTCTGTCCTGCCCGCCGTCCTCGTCTCGGCCGCGGGCCTCCGTGCGACGTGCTGCCGCCCGGAACCGATCGCCCTGCAGGGCCGGCGCTGCGCCGATCTGGCCAAGCCGTCCGACCGTCCGCCCCGTTGGGTCGCGCGCGGGTCCAGCCGTCCGGTCGCGTCCGTACGCGCGCCCGAGCCGTCAGGGGGTCCTCCGCGCTGGCACTCGGCAGCCAGAATGTCTGCCCGTGTCAATCCAACGACGGCCGTTTGACATTCTGCGTAAAACCTGATTTATATGTCCCCAGAGAATGCGATCTCGCCGGTCCCGAGCTATCGGGACGGGCGGGGGGAACGTCGAAGAGGGTTGGGGCTGTTCGAGATCATGGGCACGGGGTCAAGTCGGATGCGAGACCGAGGGGCGCTCGAAGGCGGTGCGTCGGACCCTGTCCGCTCACCGCGATCGAACCCGCGCGCCTGGACCCGATCCGGTTGGCTCGGCCTTCGACGGCCGCTTGTACGAAATGGACAAGAGTCGGCACCCTGGATGTCCGGCCACGAGCGGACGGGGGTGGGGTCCGAATGGAGATGAGGGTGTTCAGCTGTCACGAGCAGCGCATGCTGCGCGGCCTTCACGGCCGCTGGCCCTACAGGCGCTCGCACTGCCGCCACGATCTGCACTGGCTCGTCCGGGTGCAGCCGCGAACGAGCACCTGTGCGGGACCGCGCGTGCACTCTGTGAACGGGCTGCGCGCCTACAGCCGCCGACCGTAGGACGCACTTGAGGGGATCCCGGCGGGGGCCGGGAAGGCTATCCCTGCAGGCCCGACAGAGATGTGGGGTCGGCCTGCGGGGATCG
>DAIRTT010000001.1:44598-51863 GCA_036803745.1 Solirubrobacteraceae bacterium
GGTGGGCCTGCTCGGCGATCGCGTCGATGATCTGAGGCCAGATCACGCGCGGCAGGTCGTGTCCCATGCCATCGATCGGCATCAGCCGCGAGCCGCGGATGGCCCGTGCCGTGGCGCGCCCGCCGGAGAACGACACGAGCCGGTCGCGCGTCCCGTGGATCACGAGCGTGGGCGTGGCGATGCGCCGCAGCTCGCTCGTCCGGTCGCCCGAGGCGAGGATCGCCGCGAGCTGGCGGCCCGGGCCGGCCGGGTCGTGGTCGCGGTCATAGCTCACAGCGGCCAGGGCACGGATGTCGGCCGGCTCGCGGGGCAACTCGGGCGAGCCGATCGCGGCGAAGAGCTTCTCCATGTGCTCGACGAAGCCCTCCCGGTCGGCGGGCGCCCGGCGCAGCAGCGTGGAGTAGACGCGAAGTGAGGGCTGGCCGCTGAACCTGCTGCCGGTGTTCGACATGATCGAGACGAGCGAGCGGACCGAGCGCGCGTGGCGAGCGGCGAGGGTCTGGGCGATCATGCCGCCCATCGAGGCGCCGACGACGTGGGCAGGTGTGAGGTCGAGCTCGCGCAGCAGCGCCGCCGCGTCGTCGGCCATGTCGGCCAGCTCGCAGTGCGCCGCCCGCCGTGATCGCATCAGCAGCTGGCGGACCGTCGGCGGGCGTCCGGGCACGTGCGTGGAGCGCCCGATGTCCCGGTTGTCGAAGCGGACGACGTGCAGTCCGCGCCCGGCCAGCTCGGTGCAGAAGTCCTCGTGCCAGGCGACCATCTGCGTGCCCAGGCCCATGATCAGGAGCACGGGGGGATCGCTCGCCTCGCCGAAGGTCTCGTAGCAGAGGGTGATGCCCCGGCCGACGTCGCAGAACTGCTCGGACACGATCACGCGACTCTAGCGTTCCCCGCCGCTAGGATCGGGGACACATGGCAGTCACGAGCCAGTCGAGCACCGCCGCCGCGGGCGAGGACGAGCAGACGCGCAAGCTCTCGATCGACACCATCCGCGGACTGTCGATGGACGCCGTGCAGAAGGCCAACTCCGGGCACCCGGGTACGGCGATGGCTCTCGCGCCCCTCGCGTACGTCATCTTCAGGCGCTTCCTGCGCGCCAACCCCGCCGGCATCGAGTGGCCCGATCGCGACCGTTTCATCCTCAGCTCGGGCCATGCGTGCGTGCTGCAGTACTCGCTCCTGCACCTCTGCGGCTACGACCTGGCACTCGAGGATCTGCAGCAGTTTCGCCAGTGGGGATCGCGCTGCCCCGGTCACCCTGAGCGCGGGCACACGCCGGGCATCGAGGTCACGACGGGCCCGCTCGGCCAGGGCTTTGCCAACGCGGTCGGCATGGCCATAGCGGAGCGCTTCCTCGCCGATCGCTTCAACCGGCCGGGCAGCGAGATCGTCGACCACCACGTCTATGCGATCTGCTCGGACGGCGACATGATGGAGGGGATCAGCCAGGAAGCGGCTTCGATCGCCGGCAACTTCGGCCTCGGCAAGCTCGTCGTCTGTTACGACGACAACCACATCACGATCGACGGCACGACCTCGATCTCCTTCGACGGCGAGAACCACGCCGACCGCCTGGCCGCGGACGGATGGCACGTGCAGCGGGTCGAGGACTCCGAGGACGTCGACGCGCTGGAGGCGGCGATCTCCGACGCACGCGAGGAACTCGAGCGCCCGTCGCTGGTGGTTGTGCGCTCTCACATCGCCTACCCGGCCCCCCACGCGGTCGACACGGCCAAGTCGCACGGCGGGCCGCTGGGCGAGGATGAGGTCAGGGCGACCAAGCAGGTGATGGGCTTCGATCCCGACCGCAGCTTCTGGGTGGACGACCGGGTCTACGAGCACATGTCCCTGAAGGACAGCGGCGCGGGCGCTGAGCGCGAGTGGCGCGGGCGCTTTGACCCCTGGCGGGAGGGCTTCCCGGAGATGGCCGAGGACTGGGATCGCGCGTGGAGCGGCGAGATGCGCGACGGCTGGCGCGAGGCGCTGCCGACGTTCGAGGCCGGCGAATCCGTCGCGACCCGCTCGGCCGGGCAGAAGGTGATGGCCGCCTTCGCCGAGTACGGCCCGACGATGATCGGCGGGGCGGCCGATCTGGTCGAGTCGACCAAGACCGTCTACGAGGGTGCCGGACAGTTCTCGCGCGTCCACGCCGGGCGCAACATCCCCTTCGGGATCCGCGAGCACGCGATGGGGGCGATCGTCAACGGCGCCGCCGCGCATGGAGGCATCGTCAAGCCCTACGGGTCGACCTTCCTGATCTTCTCCGACTACATGCGCGGCTCGGTCCGGCTCTCGGCTCTCATGTCGCTGCCGGTACTGTGGGTGTGGACCCACGACTCGGTCGGCGTCGGCGAGGACGGTCCGACCCATCAGCCGATCGAGCACTATGCCTCGCTGCGCGCGATCCCCAACCTGTGGGTGATGCGACCGGGCGACCCGAACGAGACCGTCGAGGCCTGGCGGGTCGCGCTCGAACGCCGCGACGGTCCCGTCGCCCTGCTGCTCTCGCGCCAGAACGTCGAGGTCCTCGACCGCTCCGTCGTCGCACCCGCGGCGATGCTCGGGCGGGGCGGCTACGTCCTGTGGGACTCCGCCTCCGAGGACCCTGAGCTGATCCTGATCGCGACCGGCGCCGAGGTGCCCCCGACGCTCGAGGCCGCACGGTCGCTCGCCGAGGGCGGCACCCGCGTGCGCGTCGTCTCGATGCCGTGCGTCGAGCTGTTCGAGGAGGAGTCCCTCGACTATCGCAACGAGGTGCTGCCGCCGTCGGTCACCGCCCGCCTGGCGATCGAGCCGGGCGCGACGCTCGGCTGGTGGAAGTGGGTCGGCAGCCAGGGCGACGTGCTCGGCCTGGACCGCTTCGGCGCCTCCGCGCCCGGCACGACCGTGCTCGAGAAGCTTGGCTTCAACGCCGAGGGCATCGCCGCCCGCGCACGGGCGATGCTCGACTCGCGACGATAAGGAGACGACCCCCCATGCCCTCCACTGCAGCCACCCCCCTCCAGCGCCTGTCGGCCCTCGGGCAGAGCGTCTGGGTCGACTTCCTCTCCCGTGAATCGATCCGTGGCGGTCATCTGCAGGAGCTGATCGACGACTACTCGGTCGTCGGCGCGACGTCGAATCCCTCGATCTTCGAAAAGGCGATGGGCTCGGGGGACGCCTATGACGAGCAGATCAACGAGCTGGCCGAGCAGGGCAGCGACGTCGAGGCGACCTTCTGGGCGCTCGCGCAGAGGGACATCGAAGAGGCCTGCGACGTGTTCCGCGCGACCTGGGACGGAGGCGAGGGCCACGACGGCTACGTCTCACTCGAGGTCGACCCGCGACTCGCCTACGACACGCTCGAGACTTTTCGCGAGGCGATGCGGCTTCACGACGAGGTCGACCGGCCCAACCTGATGGTCAAGATCCCGGCGACCAAGCCGGGGCTCGCTGCGATCGAGGACGTGATCTCCAAGGGGCGCTCGATCAACGTGACGCTGATCTTCTCGCTGCGCCGCTACGCCGAGGTCGCCGAGTCCTACGTCCGCGGCCTCGAGCGCCTGGTCGCCGAGGGCGGAGACCCGGGCAAGGTCGCCTCGGTCGCGAGCTTCTTCGTGTCGAGGATCGACACCGAGGCCGATCGGCGCCTCGATGAGATCGGTGGCGCCGATGAGCTCAAGGGCAAGCTCGCGATCGCCAACGCCAGGCTCGCCTACGCCCACTACCGCGAGATCTTCTCGGGCCCGCGCTGGGACTATCTGCTCGGCAAGGGCGCCACGCCCCAGCGGGTTCTGTGGGCCTCGACCTCGACCAAGAACCCCGACTACGCCGACACCCTCTATGTCGAGGAGCTGCTCGGAGCAGAGACGGTCGACACGATGCCCGAGGACACGATCAAGGCCTATCAGGACCACGGCGAGCCACAGTCGCGCCTGAGCACCGGTGTCGAGGAGGCGCAGCGCGTGCTCCGCCGGCTGGCCGACGCCGGCGTCGACTACGACGACGTCACCGACACCCTCGAGCGCGAGGGCGTCGGGAAATTCGCCGACGCGTTCGACGAGCTGATCAAGACGCTCGCCCAGAAGCGCGGCGAGCTCGCGACCGCCTGAGGCCCGACTAGGAGTAGGGGATGGGCACGAGCACGCGGATCAGCAGCGGTCCCGAGGGGAACGCGCGGGCGTGGACGGTGATGACCCGGAAGTCGCGTCCGCGGTAGTGGTAGATGCCGCTCGCGGGCACCTTCCCGGGTGACGGTCCGAGGCTGTTCTTGACCAGCCGCGACTGGCGCGGGCCCATGTACATGAGCACCGACAGGCCGGCCAGTCGTTTGGTCAGACGCAGGTAGCCCTCGTCGTCCTGGATCGAGAGCACGAAGCTGCCGATCTTCTGCCCGCCGAGGGTCAGCGGCGCGGTCACGGGCGCGAGCACGAACGGCCCGCCGTCGTCGACGAGCAGCCGCCCGGATGCGTCGCTCACGCGCAGGCGCACGATGTGCTGGTGCAGGAGCGCGGCGACCGCTGCCCGGGTGGCGGTCGGGTCGCGACGGGCGACCGCTTCGAGCAGCGGCGTGTTGGCCTGGACTCGACGGATCTGGGCCAGTGTCCTGTGCCCGCCCTCGGCACGGTAGATGAGATGGGCGACGCGGCTGAGCGTGTTGACGACCGTGTCCTGCGCGCTCGCGCCGCATAGTTCGTCGGTCGAGCGGACCGGGCGCAGCAGATAGACGCGCAGCGCACCCGACGGGTACGCCTTGGCGGGGAAGGACGTGTACTGGAAGACCGTGCTTCCCCGCTTGAGGGTGCCTTCATCAGATGTGGGGCCCGGCGTCAGTTCGGGCGAGCCTCCGATGCTCGCGCCGCCGGCGCGCAACACGACGCTGCCCTCGGCCACGCCGTTGCCCTCGGCGAGAAAGCCGCTGTCGGACCAGACGCTCGTCAGATACGTGCCGATCGCCTTGCCCGCCCGGTCGGTGATCGTGCCGTGGAGCGGCGTGAGGGCGGCGCCGCCGAGGTCGACGAGCACCTGGCTGCCGCGCGTCACGCGGAGGTTCGTCATGTGCCCGGATGCGAGCAGTTCGCGCGCTGCCGCCTGGGCCGCGACCGGATCGCCTTTGCTGACCGCTTCGCGCAGCGGCACTGAGGCCTGGATGGTGTGTTTGGCGGCGCCCGTGCGTTCGCTTGCGATGCCCTCGCCGTAGACCCGCTGCAGGACGCTGCCGAGCGTCGCGAGCACCGCCTGTGGGCATGTCCGGGAGGAGTCTTCGGCCGCCTGGCTGCCCTTGACCGCGGAGCCGCAGCCGACGAGCACGACGGCCACGGCCAGCAGGGCGCCGGCACGCGCGGCGAGTGGTCGCATGCTCACGTGGAGAACCATCGGGGTTGATCCTAAGGATTGGCTAACCGGGTCGTGAGACGGCTCCGATGCCGGGCGGGGCGGCGAGGCTCCGGTAGGGTTTCCCGATGCCGAGCGTCCTGATCACCGGCGCCTCCACCGGTATCGGGCGCGCAAGCGCGCTGCACCTCGCCGCCGGCGGCTGGACGGTCTTCGCGGGCGTCCGCGATCTGGGTGCGGGCGAGCGGCTCGTGGCCGAGGCGAGCGGCGGCCGCGTGATCCCATTGCAGCTCGAGGTCACCGATTCCGCCCAGATCGCCGAGGCGGCGGCCCGCGTCCAGGCCGAGTCGCCCGGCGGGGAGGCCCGCCTGGACGGCCTCGTCAACAACGCCGGCATCGGCATCGGCGGCCCGCTGGAGCTGATCTCAGCGGAGGATCTGCGCCGGCAGTTCGAGGTCAACGTGTTCGGCCAGGTGGCCGTCACCCAGGCGCTGCTGCCCGCCCTGCGCCGGGCGGGTGGGCGGATCGTGCTCGTCTCCTCGATCGGCGGCCGCGTGGCGACGGCCTTCACCGCCCCGTACGCCGCCTCCAAGCATGCGATCGAGGCGTTCGGCGACGCCCTGCGGGTCGAGCTGCGCACCTCGGGGGTGCGCGTGGCCCTGATCGAGCCGGGCTCGGTGGCGACGCCGATCTGGGACAAGAGCCGCGCGGAGGCCGACCGCGTCAGCATCCCCGATCACCTGAAGGCCGAGTACGGCAACGTGCCTGCGGCGATGGACAAGGTCATGCAGGACACGGGCCGCCGCGGAGTCCCGCCGGAGCAGGTCGCCGAGACGATCGAGCGGGCGCTTACGAGCACGCGGATGCGGGCGCGCTACGTCGTCGGGCGTGATGCCCGCGCGATGCTGATCGCCCGCCGGCTGCTGCCCGATCTCCTCTTCGATCGCGTGGCCCGCCGCGCGCTCGGCATCTGACCGCCGCTCACGGCGGCGGGTAGACGGCCAGCCACGCGAACAGGCTGCTCGTGGCGGCCTGCGTCTGCAGCATCCCCGGCCGGGCGTAGCGGGTGGGGATGCTGCCACCGCCCCACGAGCGAAGGAACAGCCCCTGGCCGTCGCGGGCGCTGCTCTGCACGTGACGGGCGTTTGCGGCGGCGAGCGCGTAGAGGCCGCTGTCCCCTTCGAGCGAGGAGAGCGCGAGCATCCACTGCAGGTAGATGGCGTCGTACTGCGGAGAGAAGTCGAGCGCCTGCCCGAAGCGCTGCACGGCGGTGGCCTTGAGGCGCACGGCGCGTTCGCATTCGCCCGGCACGCCCTGGAGGCGGCAGAGCACTGCCTGGGCATAGATCAGGGGCGCCTCGATGTAGTCGATCGGCGTCGCGCTGATGTCGCTGGCGGCGTAGAGGCGATCGGCGGCGCTGAACCCGCTCGAGTTGGCCCATGCGAGGAATCGGCGGGCCTGGGCGAGCGCGAAGGGCGAGCGCGTCTGCTGGTAGAGCAGCGTCGCCAGCAGGGTCGCGGAGGCGAGCGCCTCGCCGGCCTTGTAGGGGTGGCCGGTGTTCCACCAGATGCCGCCCGCGACCGCATCCCAGCCGACGGTCGCGATGTAGTGCAGCGCCCGCTGGGCGTCGGCGAGGTAGCGCTGCCGGCCGGTCGCCCTGTAGGCGTTGACGAATGCCAGCCCCCACCAGCCGTTGTCGTCGAACCACGTCTCGGTCGAGGCTTCACGGTCGCCGGGGTAGGGCGAGTAGCCGGGCAGCGGTCGCAGCCCGCGGTTGAGATAGCGCTCGGCGCCGGCCGCGAAACGTTCAACGGCGCGCCGGTTCTGCGAGGTCGGCGAGGCGATCGCGATTGCGTCGAGCGACTCGAACAGCGGCACGATGTCCCAGATCGTGGCGAGCGGGTAGCGGTCGCGGTCGCCGAGGCGCGCGTCATACCACCCTCGGCGCGTGT
>DAIRTT010000002.1:0-43480 GCA_036803745.1 Solirubrobacteraceae bacterium
AGATGTCGAGATTTCGTGACCTCCACTAACGAACATGTCGCATCATAAACACAAGGCTTACCTAAAGCAAGAGCTCGCTGAAAGCGTGCATCGGATCGCGGGTTGCAGGCGCCGTGGGACGTCTCGAATCCTGGCGGGAAACCGAATGCCGTCGGCGATAAACGGCTTCGTGGGAGTTGCCGACGGGTCCGCCGGATTGCTCTATGGTGTCCGACCTCGCGGGCCGTCGGGAGGGGAGCCAGCGCCGCGGCTACCCAACCCCCGGGCGACCTTTGCAAGCCAAATGCACGTCGATCCCTACATAGTCCTGGGCAGCGCCATCGTCGGCTTCTTCGTCGGCATGACCGGCGCCGGTGGCGGCGCGCTGATGACGCCGATGCTGATCCTGCTGTTCGGCGTCAAACCGTCAACCGCCATCTCCAGCGACCTCGTCGCGGCGGTGTTGATGCGCCCGATGGGCGCGGCCGTACATCTGCGCAAAGGCACGGTCAACAAGCCCCTGGTCGGCTGGATGGTCCTCGGCTCCGTGCCGATGGCCTTCCTCGGCGCCTACCTGCTGCACCTGATGGGAAACTCCAAGTCGGCGCAGAGCAACATCCAGACCGCCCTCGGCATCGCATTGCTGCTCGGCGCCAGCGCGATGGTCGTGCGCTACATCCTCGACCGCCGCTCGGGCGAGGAGCGCACTGGCGTCGTCCACGAGCTCGTGCCCCATCCGTTCCGCACCGTCGGGATCGGCGTGGTCGGCGGCGTGATCGTGGGGATGACCTCGGTCGGCTCGGGTTCGCTCATGATCATCCTGCTGCTCTTCCTCTACCCGAGGATCGGGGCCAAGCAGCTCGTCGGGACCGACCTCACCCAGGCGGTGCCGCTGACCGCCGCGGCGGCGCTCGGGGCGATCGCCTTCGGGCACGTCGAATTCGGCGTGACGACCTCGCTGATCCTCGGCAGCGTGCCCGCGGTCCTCGTCGGGTCGTTTTTCTCATCGAGCGCCCCGGACCGCTACATCAGACCGGTCATCACGTTCGTGGTGGCAGCGTCGGGCCTGAAGTACGTGGGAGTCGGCGCGACGACTCTCGGATGGATCCTATGCGCGACGCTGCTCGCCCTGGCGTCGTGGTGGCTCGTGCGCAAGAAGCCGTGGCGCGGCCCGGTGACGCGGTCGCTGCCGACCGACGTCACGCCTCAACCCGATCTCGAGTAGCCGCGCCCGCGGGCTTCGCGGCTAGCGTCACGACGGCCGCTGGGCCTGGACGCCCGGCGAGGACTTGTGTCCAGTCGCATCGACCGGCGCTCAAGTCGCGCCTCTCCCCCACCGATGAGCACACCAGGACCCGGGTATCTCCTCGATCCGAGCTCGGGCCCCACGACACCGACCTCATGCTCTTCGTCCTCATTCCTACCGCCTGGCTGACGATCATCTCGCTCGTCGTAGTGGCCTGCCGGATGGCCGCCCGCGGCGATGCGGCGATGGCCGCAGCGGGGGCCCCGGTTCGCGAGCGCGTCGTCCTGCACCAGCGGGCTCGCTGGCAGGACGCACCGCTGCACGCCGGCGCCTCGCGGCTCTCCGCCGCCACCACGCGCGCTCCCCGCACCCGCGTTCGCGGGCGCAGCTGCGCCGCCGGCTCCTAGGCGACCCCGGACGACGTTCGGGCCGCCCCATCCCTGGAGCGACCCGAACGCTTGAGCCCTGCTTCCCTCTTGCGTGTCGCGAGGCGACACGCGGTCCGGCGAGCTAGAACGCGATCAGGGCCGCGCCTTTCTGCGCCTCTTTGAGGACCGTGCCGGTGAGCGGCTCGTAGTCGTGGTTTTTGATCAGGCTCTGGCCACCGTTGACTTTGTTGCCTTCTTTTTCTTTGATGGTGTCGAGCGCGTACTGCAGGTAGTTGTTCGTGGTCGTGGCCTCTTCGAGGCTCGTGCCTTCGAACGCGCTGTACTTCCCGAACGCGAGGTCGAACGTCAGCCCGCAGATCGGGTAGTGCGGCTCTTCGGTCTTGGTCGTGACTTCACTCCAGCTTTCCTGCGCGTTGGCCGGCGGGAAGGCGACTTCGCCGTTGGTGTATTCGGTTTTGGCGCAGTTGGCTTCGCGGAGCAGAGCCACCTCTTTGTTGCTCGACGGGTCCGCGTAGGTCACGGTGCCCGTTTTGTTCTGGATCGGGACCCAGAACGTCGCCTTGTTCGGGCCGCCCGTGGGCGGGACGAACGCAGCGTTGGCACGGGTGTCCGCGAGGTTCGCGTACGCGATCGAGCCGGCCGTTTCGGCCACCTTCGCCACGACGGGGCCGTTTCCGGTTTTTTCCGGACGAACTACTGCGTCGGCGGTCGGCCACGTCTGGTTTTCGACACCTTCGGCCGTTTCATCCCAGGTTTTGTTGCCGACGGATTCGCCTTTGACGTTCGTCGCGGGCCACGAGGTCGATTTGTTGATCAGGCCGAGGTACTTCTTGTACACGTGCGTCGTACCCGAGCCGTCGAGACGCACCACGTGGGTGAAGCCGGTTTCGGCGTTGCAGCCGGTGCCGCTGAGTTTGTCACCGCCGTCGGTGATTTCACTCCATTTCGTGATCGTGCCACGCCAGATACCCTCGAGCGTCGAGTTGTTCAGCACGAGGCGGCCTTTGTTGGACGTGCTCGTGGCGACGCAGTTGGCCGGCAGATGCACGATCACGGCGACCGCTGCCTGAAGCACCGGAATCGTGAGGAGCGCTTTCGGCGTCAGCGTCGTCTCGTTTTCTTCGATTTCGGCTTTGGCCTTCGGGTTCGGTGCTTCGTCGGTGCCGACGAACGAGTTCGTCGCGCCGAATTTGTGTTCGACTTTGCCGACGCCCCAGGACTTCAGCCCGGCGCCGCTGCCGGTCGAGTTGTAGGCGACCGTCGGAGTTCCTTTGGTCCCCTGCGTGCCGTTGCAGGCGTGTTTCTCGGCCGAGGTGTTGAAGTTCGGGATCCATAGTTCCTGCGCGAGCTTCTGCAGCGACGAGCCCTGCCCGCCGATATTCGAGCCCGAGCACTGCGTGCCGATCGTGGCGTTCGCGGCACCCGGTGCGACGAGCGCGGCGACGCCGGCTGCGGCGATGATGCACGACGGCACGAGCCGGCGCGCGGAGAAATGCGACATTGCTTGCGTACCTCCTGGTTGACAGCGTTCCATTGCTGTGTTCGGGAGGGCTTGCCCCCCGCAGAGGAATTTGCCACCCACTTCGCCCGGGGTGGTTATCAACCAGGTTCTTTACATTTCGGCCGGCGAAACATTGCATTCACGTGACGTTCACAGCCGTTCGGCTCTGGCTTCTATGACATGGGGGCGGGCGATTCGCGGCGCTCGCGCGTCTCACCCGACGCGCTCGCAGCCGGCACTCGGTCGCTCGGAAGCATGAGCGACAGGGCCGCCGTGGCGAGGACGAATCCTGCGGCCGTCCAGAGGCAGGCCGTGAGACCCTGCCATTCATAGATCAGTCCCGAGAGCACGGTTCCCGCAAGCCTGCCGCCGGCGTTCGCCATGTAGTAGAAACCGACGTTCATGGCGACCTTGTCGTTGTCGGCGTAGGCCAGGATCAGGTACGAGTGGACCGCCGAGTTCATGGCGAAGGCCACGCCGAAGGGGAGCAGTCCCCCCACGATCGCGAGGGTCGGGTCGACCTGTGCGTCGAGCGCAGTAGCGATGGCGGCCGGGCAGACGGCGAGGCCGAGCGCGAGCCAGACCGCCGTTCTGCCGTCGGGCTCGCCACCGGCATCGGCGCCGCGGCGACGGACGAAGCGCGGGGCTGCCGCCTGCACGGCGCCGTAGCCGATCACCCAGACCGCGAGCAGCGTCCCCACCTGCCAGAAGGTCCATCCGAGTACGGCGTAGAGATAGAAGGGGAGCGCGACGACAAACCAGACATCGCGGGCGGCGAACAGGAACACCCTCGCGGCGGCGAGAACATTCACGGAGCGGTTGTTGGAGAACATCTGCGTGAACTTCGCCGTGCTGTCGGGGCGGCCGAGGTGCCCGCGGATCATGGTCGAGCTGAGGACGAGGGCGAGGAGCACCAGCGCAGCCAGGGTCAGGAGCGCGGTCTGGAAGCCGAACAGCGTCAACAGCAGCCCGCCGAGGAAGAACCCGACCCCCTTGAGCGCGTTCTTTGAGCCGGTCAGGACCGCGACCCAGCGATACAGCGACCCCTGGTCGTTGTCGCCGACGACGAGCTTGACGGCGCTCTTGGAGCTCATCTTGTTGAGGTCCTTGGCGACGCCGGAGAGCGCCTGGGAGGCCATCACGTACGGGACGACCAGCAGCGAGGCGGGCGCCAGTCCGAGCATCGCGAGTGCCACGACCTGAATCGCCAGGCCCATGAACAGCGTGATCTTCAATCCGAGCCGCGCCGCCAGCCAGCCGCCGATGAGATTGGTCGCGACCCCCGCGACCTCGTAGAGCACGAACAGCGAGGCGACCTGCAGCGGCGTGTAGCCGAGCCGGTCGAAGTAGAACAGGACGAGGGTGCGCGTCGCGCCATCGACGAGCGTGTCGGTCCAGTAGCCGCCTGTGACGAGCAGGTAGTTGCGCAGATCCTCGTGACGCTGCGCTGAAGCGTCTGCTGTGGCGCCGGCCACGCCCCTAGCCACCGGCCCCGTCGAGTTTGGTCGCGGTGCTCGGAGCCGGAGGCAGGCTCCTCGCAACGATCCGCGCGAGCTCGACAAGACGGTTGGCGTAGCCCCACTCGTTGTCGTACCAGGCGAGAATCTTGACCTGCGTGTCGTCGGTGACCGTCGTCGACGGCGCGTCGATGATCGCCGAGCGAGGGTCGTCCTTGAAGTCGACGGATACGAGAGGGCGCTCCTCGTATCCGAGGATGCCCGCCAGTCGATCGGCTGCGGCTGAACGGAGAAGCCCGTTGACCTCCTCCACGGTGGTCGAGCGCTCGACCTCGAAGACACAATCGGTGAGAGATGAGTTGAGCAGCGGCACGCGCACCGCGAGCCCGTCGAGCTTTCCCTCCAACTCGGGAAAGATGAGACCGATGGCGCTCGCGGACCCGGTGGTCGTGGGGATCAGGGAGATGCTCGCCGCCCGCGCGCGCCGCAGGTCCTTGTGCGGCGCGTCGATCAGCGTCTGGGTGTTCGTCATGTCGTGCAAGGTCGTTATCTGCCCGTGGCGGATGCCGATCCCCTCATGGATCACCTTGACGACGGGCGCGAGGCAGTTCGTCGTGCACGAGGCGGCCGTGAGCAGGTGATCGCGGGCTGGATCGTAGAGGGAGTCGTTGACGCCGATCACGACGTTGAGCGCGCCCTCCTTGACCGGCGCCGCGACGATCACCTTGCGAACACCCTGCTCGAAGTAGGGGGCGAGAGACTGTGCTGTGCGGAACCTGCCGGTGCACTCGAGCACGATGTCTATGCCCATCTCCCCCCACGGGAGGTCTCCGGGGTCCGCCGCGCCGGTGTAGCCCATCGCAGTGTCACCGACCATCAGGCACCCGTCCTCGCCCCGGACCTCGTGCGGCCAGCGTCCGTGGATCGAGTCGAAGGTGAGCAGATGCGCGGCGGTCGCGGCGTCGCCGGCGAGCTCGTTGACGTTCGCGAATGCAAGCTCCGGCCAGCCCCACGCCGCCCTCAGCGCCATGCGTCCCATGCGACCGAAGCCGTTGACCGCGACCCGCGTGCTCATGCCGTCAGACCCATTTCGCGCATCGTATTAGATTGACGAACGTCAGTGTTATTGATATACGTATATCGATGAGCGTCGATCTGGAGCTGGCCCCGAAGCAGAAGCGAGCAGCGGGAGAGCGCTGCTGCGAGCCCATCGTCTACCCAGACGTTGCGCGGGACCACGCGCTGCGAATGGCCGATGTGGCGAAGGCGCTCGGCGACCCCATACGCCTGCAGCTGGTCGACGTCCTGAGCAAACACGCGGGCAAGGTCTGCGTGTGCGAGCTCGTCCCCCTCTTCGACATCTCACAGCCGACCCTTTCGCACCATCTCAAGAAGCTCCGAGACGCGGGCATCGTGGACTCCGAGCGCCGCGGCCTGTGGGCCTACTACTACGTCATCCCCGACGCACTGAAGGAGCTGTCCGCATGGCTGACATGACCACCGCTGTGAGAAGCGCCGACGCGTGTTGCACCACTGATCAGCAGTCCACGTGCTGCGAGCCTCCTGCCAAGGAGGACTGCTGCGGCCAAGGCGAGCAGTGCGCGTGCGATGCAGGCGGCGATGTACCCGCCGGCGATGTCCGTGAGCGGGTACGGGCTCGCTACGCCGCCGCCGCGACCCAGGTCCGAGCGACGGACCCCGGCGCCGGCTGCTGCGCACCCAGCGAGACCTTCGACGGCGGCACCCAGGTCTTCGGTGCGGCGCTCTATGCGCTCGCTGACCACGACCAGCTGCCCGACACCGCGACGCTCGCCTCGCTCGGCTGCGGGAACCCCACCGCCGTCGCTGAGCTGCAGGAGGGCGAGACAGTCCTCGACCTCGGTTCCGGTGGAGGAATCGACGTGCTGCTGTCCGCCAGGCGGGTAGGCCCGACGGGCATGGCACATGGGCTCGACATGACCGAGGAGATGCTCACGCTCGCCCGAGAGAATGCGATCAAGGCCGGGGTCGAGAACGTCGAGTTCCACAAGGGCTACATCGAGGCGATCCCGCTCCCTGACGAGAGCATCGACGTCGTGATCTCGAACTGCGTCATCAACCTCTCCGGGGACAAGCGCCGGGTTCTCCTCGAGGTCGCGCGGGTCCTACGACCCGGCGGGCGCTTCGCGGTGTCCGATGTCATCGCCGACGAGGGCATGGACGACGCCACCCGCGCCGACATGCAGGCGTACACCGGCTGCATCGCGGGGGCCCTGACCCGCGACCAGTTCACGGAGGCGCTCGCGGACGCGGGCCTCCTCGACGTCGAGATCCAGGAGACCCATCGCGTCCACCCGCAGGCCGCCTCGGCGATCGTGCGCGCACGAAAGCCGTAGGGCCGGAGCCTCGCTCCCGCCACCGCACCCGAGAAACGATCTAGATGCGGTTCGCCTAGTGGCCCCTCTTGGTCTTCGCCGGGCGCAACGTCACCGTGAAGGCCATCGTGTGACTCGCGTTCTGCGAGTCGCGGGCGAGGATCGTCACCTTCGCCTTGAGCGTGTGACTGCGGGCGAGCAGCGCCTTGGCCTTGGACGACAGGTGCAGGGCGACGGTCTTGACCTGCCCGCCCGACAGGCTGAAGGACCCCGACGCGAGCGTGAGGATCGACTTCTTCTTCGCCGCGCTGACCGCGCCGAGCGTTCGCAACGTGACGGTGCCGACGCAGATGCTCTGTCCGGCGCAATCGACCTTGAGGCCGAATGACCCGGACTTGGTCACGAGCAGAGACGTCCCGAGGAGGCTCGCGCGGAAGGCGAGGACGCCTCCGCTGGGCGGGGGCGGGGGCGGGGTCGTGGTGGACGTGGATCTGATCGCGGGGGGGGCTTCCTCTTTGGCCGGCGGTTTTGATTCTTCCTTGGCCGCCACGAAGACCGTCTGCGTCGCCCCTGCGCTCACGCGTTTGAGCGCGTCTTCGACGATCAATTTGACCGTGTATTCCCCGGCGGCCGCGTAGGTGTGGGAGATCGTCGGTTCGGACGTCACGACCGGCGTGCTGCCGTCGCCGAAGTCCCATTTGTATGACGTGACCGCCGATTTTTCTGAGCCGGTCGAGGCTTTGGCGTTGAATTCGCTCGGCTGGCCGACCGTGACGTTTTCGGTCGTGAATTTGGCGATCGGCACGCTCGACTTGACGACAATGGTCTTTTCCTGCACAAGTTCTGGGTTGTTGAGGTTGTCGGTCTGGATCGTCTCCTTGACTTTGAATTCGCCTTCGGTCGCGAACGTGTGGCCGGCTTCCGGCGTCTGGTGCTTGTTGCCGGTTTCGAGTTCCGCGCCGTCGCCGAACGTCCACTTGACACTCAGCGCGTTCGCCTCCGTGACGGTGGACACGAACTTGACTTCGGTTCCCGGCTTGACGCTTTCAACGGGCGCACCGAGGACCGTCGCTGCGATCGCGCTCGATTTGGCGACCGGGCATCCGGTGCCGCCGGGGCCGAAGGAGATCACGCTTGGCGCTTCGGGGTTCGAGTCGAACATGAACACGCGCTGTTCGCCGCCGGCCGCGACCGTCGGATGTCCGAGGAAGCTGACCGTGCAGTGGCCGAGGCCGAGCTGAGTGCTCTGGCCCCCGGTCCAGCCGAGCTCGACGCCCGCGCCGCTGAAGGCGAGCGCTCCAGGGTTGGGGACGATTTTGCCGTTGCTTTCCTGGTGGACCTTGGCGTAGACGTAGATCGTGCCGTCGGGGGCGATCGACATGCCGCCACCCTGCAGCGGCTTCGGTTCGCCGGGGAACGTGACGAGTTCGTTCGGGCCGGAGTCGAACGCGACGAGCGGTGTTGGTTTCGTCGCGGAGGAGAAGCTCGCCGGGATTTCGTCGATCTGTTCCGGGTGTTCTGCGCCTTCGACTTCGCCGAGGACATAGACCTTGCCCTCTTTGCTGACCGCCGGCGAGCTCGCTTCTTCGGATGCGAAGAAGGCTTCCGTAGCGTTGTCCGACCAGCGCGCGCCGAGGACACCATTGGAGCTGACGCGCTCGAGCGCGACGCGCGTGGCCGGTTCCTTGCCTTCGCCCTCGTCTTCGTTGCCCATCAGGATGATGTCGTGCGTGGTCGGGTCGACCGTGATCCCGCTCGGTTCGAGCAGCGCCTGGCCGAGTTCTTTGGACTGGGCGTGCAGGACCGCGGCGCTCGCGAGCAGACCTTCTTTGGTGCCGGTGGCGGGTTCGAGTTTGCCTTCTTTGGGCGTTGTCGAGAATGCGTAGATGGCGCCCGCGGCGAGCGTTTCGGGATCGACGATCGCGTGTTCTTCGTCCCCGCGGGACTGCACGGCGAGGACGTAGATTCGGCCTTCGACGGGATCGACCGCGATGCCCTCCAGGCCGCTTTCCGGTTCGGGCCCGGCGCCTTTGACTTTCAACGACACAGCGGCCTCATATTCGCCGGTGTAGCTCAGCTTCTGGATCCGGAAGACGTGTTCTTCGGGCTCGTCGGCGACGTAGAGGCTTTTGTCGGTCGGGTCCGCGCCGAAAGCGACGGCCTGCGGTCCGTGCTCGGTGAACTGGACGTGGCCGGTTCCTTTGGAGCCGAAGTGCGTGAGTTCGCCGTATCCGACGGCCCCGGCGGACGGGGCACCTGCGAGAAGCGTGGTGGCGAAAATCGCCAGAGCTGCCGTCCTGCACCGTCGAAGACCGCGGATCGTGAACATCGTGTCCTATCTGTCGCTCTTGTCTGGGGATCGGAGCCGCAAGACATCCGTGGCGGCTACTCACATGCGCTGCACGAACTGCTCGCCCGTGCGGCGCCGTTCACAGCATCCCCAGAGCGGCCCACGCGGTCGTTGCGAATCGGTGAAGCAGGTGTGAAGAACCGGTGTCTTCTCAGTCGCGCCGGCGCCGTCCGCCGCGCCCTTGGATCTGGCGGCTGGAGACGGTCGCGCGGGCGAGTCCTACCTCGCGGCGATCGCGCCGCGGGCGCCGCCGGGCCGAGGCTCCCGCGAAGGCCGCGAGCACGACCAGCCCGAGGATGTACGCGGGCGCCGGCTCGTGTTCGTAGGAGCGGTAGGCGGCCGCCTGGTTGGAGACCGACTCGGTTGCCCCCTCCTCCTCTTCTTCGCGTTCGGGCGCCTCGACGGGCGAGGTCACCGCCGAGGTGCCGCTCGGCGGTGTCGGGCGCGCGGGCGTCGGCAACGGCGGCGGTACCACCCCTAGGATCGCGACCGTCGGAGGCGCGGCCAGCAGGAATGGATGGGCCGCCGGCGGCGTCGGCGTCGGCGTCGGCGTCGGCCGGGGGGCCGGCGGCGAGAGGACCGCCGGTGTGGGCGGGACCGGCACGATCGGGGGCAGCGCGGAGGATGTCGGCGCGGTGCCGGCCGGCGTCGGGGCAGGAGCGGGCGGTGCGACCGAGGCCTGCTGTCCAGGCGGCGGGAGTTCCTTCAGCGGCGTCGTGCCGCAGGGCCTGCGGACGCTGCCCGCCTGAACCGTCACGGGCAGCGAAGAGGACAGGCCCCCGGCGCTGATCGTGACGATCGTCGTGCCCGCGTTGTAGGCGCAGAACAGTTCGGAGGTCCGATCGGGTACGGGGACGCCTTCGGGCCCCAGCAGCACGGCGTGAGGATCGGATGAGGCGAGGTTCTGGGCGACGAAGTCACCGATGTCCGGGCGCGAGGAGGAGAACGTGTACTTCGGGAAGATGCCCGTGGCGCACGACGGGCCGACGCAGTTGGACGGGATCGGGATGTAGGGATCGCTTTCGAGACTCGTGATCTTGTTCGACGAGCGGTTGCCCGCGCGCGGGCGGCGTGCGAGCGCGGCGAACAGGGCCGCGTTGCTGCGGCGTAGCAGCGTCCCGTCCTTGGCTTCTAGGGCGAGTTCTTCGATGTTTGGGATCAGTTCGGCAGTCACGGTCGCAACGTTCGTCGCGGTACTGCGGGAGGCCGTGTCGACCTGTCCGAGCAGGAACCCGCTGGCGCCGAGGAAGGAGCCGCTGCTCTCGGCGTTCGAGCGGATGTATCCGAGTGTGCCCGAGCCGAACGTCGGGATCGCGGCGGCTCCCGCCTGCAGTGGGATCGAGACGTTGCGTTCGGGCGAGTCGAAGAAGTAAGCCGAGGCCCAGGCGCCCTGCGGGTTGCCTTCGCCGACGAGCACGCGCGCCACTTCCTTGGCGGCAGTGTCACCGGCGGCGATCTGAGCTGCGAGGTCGGCGTTGCCGACGACGATCGCGGGCGTCCTGGCGGACTTGGCGCCGGCGAGCTCTCCGCGCAGCCACGCGAGTTGGCCCGGCCCGACGTCGGGCGTGGTGTCGAGCACGATCACGCGGACCGTGCCGGCTCCGCCGCTCGATTCGAACGCGTAGTAGGCCGACTGGCAGCCGGACGCGCCGCCGCAGGATCCGGCCGGAGCGCCGGCCCTCGTGATGCCGGCGGCGGGAGCGCCGCCTCCGATCGGCTGCGGGAAGCCGCCGAGAACGGCCGAGAGGAAGTAGCTCTCGCCGCCTTCGCCGTTCAGGTCGGTCGCCGAGGCGGCCGCGAACGTCGGTAGGGGACTCGTGCTGAGAACCGAGCCGTAGCGCCCGATCTCCTTGGCGTAGGGAAGCGCGAGCGTCGCCGGCCCGACCGTTTCGCCGGTCGTCACGCGGGGTCCCGTGTAGAGAAACGCCCGCACCCCTTCGATCTGCCCCGCCCGCTGCAGTGCGCTTCCGAGCCACGCATCAGGGCCGATCCTCGCCTGGGCGCGGTCGGCGCACGGTGCCGCGCACTCGGCGTTTCCGCCGATCGCGAACGTAGCGACCCGGTGTTCGACCTTGACGGGTGAGGTGCCCACACCGGTCGGAGCGACGCCGTCCGCCGGGTAGCGCGCGATCTCGGCCGTATCGAGCACGCCACCACCACCCGGGTTGTTGTCCACGAATCCGCCGACCGCCCAACCCTGGCCGCCGGAGGGGTCGATCAGGACCGCGGCGATCGGATCGGGCTGATACACGGTGTCGTAGAAGCTGTACTGGCCGGGGGGTTCGCGTGCGTCGTTGAGTTCGTGCTCCTCGTCCGACCAGCCGCCTGCGGTCTGGCGGAGCACGCCGCTGAGCGTGTTGGACCCGAGGCCGTAGGGCCCGACCAGCGGCGGTGGGAAACCGGGCGGGGACGGCGCCGCGCCTTCGGCTTCGAATCCGCCCGGGGCGTTGCCGGACGCGACCGCCCGCAGCGCGCCTCCTTCGCGGAACAGGGCCAGCGAACCCGGAGAGCCACCGCCCGGAAAGGGCGTGGCGGCGGGCTGCCACGTCGAGGAGGAGGAGTCGCGCTCGAATATCCGGGCGCCTTCGCCGGTCGTGAACGAGCGCGCGGCGAAGGCCGCGCCGCCATCGGGCAGGCCCGCCACGACCAGCGGCACGTCTTCCCCCATCGCGGCTGCGGCGGCGGCATCCACGCGCCAGCCCGATCCGTCGTTGACAAGCAACCCGCCGACGTAGCTGCTCTCGCGCGAGCGGTCGAGGAGCTTGCGATAGGCGACGATCGCCTCCGAGCCGGCGAAGGCGACCGACGTGAACGACGCACCCGCGACCTCCGGGGGCAGCGCGGTTTCCTGGGTCCAGCTCTTGCCATAGCTGAGGAGCACACCGCTCTCGCCGACCGCATAGCCGCGGGCCGGGTTGGCCGGGTCGAAGGCGATGCCCATCAGGTTCCCGCGGAAGTTGTACGGGATCGCGGGGTCCGGTTCCCACAGCCCTGTCTCGCCACGCCACAGCCACATCTGCGGCGCGTTTCCAGAATCTCCGACCGCGAAGGCGCGATCGGGTGTCGGCCACGCGACCGCGCGGAGCCGCGGCGTTTCATGCCGCCCGCCCGTGCCGAACAGGCTTTCCGGCCGCCAGCCCTTCCCGGGTTCGTAGCGGGCGACCTCTCCCCGGTCCCCGACAGCGAGGGCCTGGCTCGAGAGCGAGCCCACGGGCACCCCGGGCTGGGCGGCGACGGAGAGGAGTGCATGGCGGAAGGCGGCGGGCCAGGGCGTCAGACGGCTGGGGGCGGGGTTGAGCGTGAGGTGCACGGGCAGTTGCTGCTCACCGAGCCAGCCCTCGCGAGGATTGGAGAAGGCGGCGCCGTAGGTCCCGCCCGGGAACACCTCGGGGCCGCCGCCGAGCGCGAGAACCGGCGTGAACGTGGTGCCGTCGAGCCGGAGGCTGACGCCTTCGGGAAGTCCGGTGATGACTCGTTCGCCCAGGCCTTCGGGCGTGCCCGGGTTGGCCCAGGCGAAGCTCCGCGACGGTCCGCTGGGCAGAGGCTCGCCGAGATCGTGGTTGCATTCGGGGGTGCCGCCGGGCGCCGAGGCGGGCAGCCGGCACCAGGTCGCCAGGACGTGACCGCCGTCGGTGCCTTCGGGCTTGAAGAAGAGCGTCGCCGGTGTCTGCACGTCGGCGCGTTCGCCGTCGACCCACACCCCGTCGGAGGTCACGGTCAGCACCTGTGCCTGCACGGTCGGGGGCTCGCCCGTGTGCGCGACCGTGAAGCGCCGTTCGTTGGCGATCAGCGGATGAGCTTCGCCGTCTCCGGCCCCGCCGCTCGTCGCAACCGCTTGCCACGTCGGCGGTTCACCTCCTTTCCCCTCGTTTCGACGGAACAGGGCGACTGCGCCGACCGGGTATGAGGATGAGGAGGACAGCTGGGCCAGCAGCCAGGCGTTGGCCGGCGAGCTTGCGCCCAGCGCCAGGACGCGGAAGTCTTCGGCGCTGGCCGACGGCACTTCGATCTTCTCGCGCGTCCAGGTGCTTCCGTCCCAGTGAAGGACGCCCGCCTCGATGCCGCTCTTGACGGTCGGCACGACGAGCGCCCCCGTTCTTCCGGACCCTTCGTCGAGGGCCGCGATCAGCGGCGCGCGGCCGGCGCCGTAGAGCTGTTCGCCCGGCTTCAGGGCGGCTTCGCCTTCGGGTTCGGTGGCCGTCTGGCGAAAGGAGCCGCCGGAGTTGCGCACGAGCAACACCTGCCGAGCGACGCTTTCGCCACCGCTCGTGCTCGGAGGTAGTTCACCGGCGAGCACACCGTTGCCGCCGGGGGTCATCTGGCCCGCGAGTGGGCTCGCGGTGCCGCTGTTGGGGCGGTAGAGGCGGAAGCCTTCCAGCGGTCTGCCCTGGGGGTCGAGCAGGTCGGGGCCGAGCGTCCAGCCACCCGGGGTCGTGTAGCGGACGAGCACCGACGGGAACGCGCCGCCGCCTTCCTTGAGCCCAACCCCCCAGGTCTCACCCGGGGCCTCGCCGGGTGAGGAGCCGATCATCGTCACGCTCCCGGCGGGAACGGAGTCGTCGGTCTGCGGCGTCGGTTCCGCTCCACTCTGCGCTGCCGCGCGTGAGACACCTCCGAGCGTCTGGAGCCAGACGAAGCCGGCAGCCGCGAGCAGGCCGAGCGCAAGCACGGCCGACAGGCGCCGGCGTAGAAGTACGGCCCGGCTCACGGCAGCTGTCCCAGGCCGCTGCCGAAGCTCAGCGGCCCCGGCACCGGCGTCCCGGAGTAGGGCAGGACGACGAGCGAGGTGCTGACCGTTTCGGTCGCACCCGCGTTGGCCGAGACGGTCGGCAGCGGCGCGAGCGCGTGGGTCTCGAGCTGCAGCTTCGTCGGCCACGCGCGCGGGTTCAGGCGCAGCAGCAGGCGGCGGTTGCCGGCGGTGAACGTGTGCCGGGGCGTGCTCCCGACGACCTTGCGCTTGCGCTTGGCGATCAGGCGCACCCGCGCCTTTGCGGCGAGGTGGAAGCGAAGTTCGAGGGTGTCGCCATGCACCAGGCGGGTGTGGATGTGCGACAGCAGCGCCACCGCCACCCGGGCTTCGGCTTCCTTGGTCTGCCGGAGTTCTCCGCTCGGCGGAGGCGGTTCACCGAGGAGCCCCGAGTCATCCGGCGGCGGCGCGTCGGGCTGAACCTGGGGCACGCCTTCGTCGGCGGGACGTTCGGTGATCAGCCCGGCGAAGGCGGGGCTCGTGTCGAGGGCGAGCTGCTGGCCGGTGGAGAGGTGGAAGAGCCAGCCCTGCGTGGTCGCCATCCAGCAGTCGTGGACCGTCGGGCACGTCATCTTCTCGGCGGCCCCCTTGGGGCCGACTTCGCCGCCCGTGGGGAGCTGCTGGTCGTCTTCGGTCGAGACGGAGCCTTCCGCGGTGATCCGCGCGACGTGGGCGAACGCGGTCGGGCTCGGGTGTTCTGCATCGGTCTGCGGGTCGAGGCCGAGCCACGCGCTTTCGGTCCCCGGCTCGGCGGCGGCCGAGGTCACGGTTTCGCCGCCGAACAGCGGTTCGGCTGAGTGTTCGCTGCCGGCTCCGAGGAGCTGCCTCCAGGTTGCGCCGTCGTAGTGCGCCACGGTCACCTGTCCGGGCGAGGAGCCTTCGGGTGTTTCGCCGACAGGTCCCGCCGCAGCCCACAGCGCGCCGTCTGCGGTAGTGAGGTGGAACGGTTCGAGTGCTGTGGGGAACTCTTCGCCGCCGTAGAGCGGCAGGCCGGGAAGCGCTTCGAACTGCGGAGTGACCCGCTTCGGGTTGATGATGTGCAGCGCCGCCGGCTCTTCGGGCGTCGGGGCGGTGAGCCGAGCGCTCTCGAACAGCTGGCCCTGGAACCCGCGCAGATCCTGAATCGCGTAGGAGTCCTGCTTGTACGGTTCCTCGGTCATCGAGGTGCCGTTCCAGTGCAGGTGGAAGGAGCCGACCTGCGGCGGCGGGAGCGGGTCGCCGGCGAACCAGCAGTCGCTCGCGGATAGGCACGCGGCGGCGTGCATCCGCTGGTAGGAGCTGGCCCGGAAGGCCAGCGATGCGTATGAGGCGACCACCCGCCCGCCCGAGAAGTGGCAGAGGGTGTTGTCTTCCAGCGGCGGCGGATTGCCGAACGCGTCGGGCGCCTGTCCGGGCCGGCCGTCTGAGATCGTCCAGAAGTCTTCCGGCCCTGCCCACGCGATCCGTCCGTCGCTCGCGCCGCAAACGGTCGCGAGCTCGTGCCATTCGCGCCCGTTGTACGCCCAGATCCCCGGCGGGATGGTCGAGCCGTTGCCGGCCGTCGTGAGGACGCCGCGGTTGGGGGCCCAGAACTCGATGTCGCCGATCTTGCCGAGGCCGATCGGCGTCGGGGAGCCCTGGACCCCGGGTGGGGGCGGAGGTGGCGCGGGCTGCTCCAGGCGCCAGGCGGCGCCGCCGTCGTCTTCCAGGCCGGTCGCGGAGGCCGCGCCGGGCTGGCCGAACAGGACGCAGAGCAGCAGCAGCAGCAGGGACGCCATGCTGGACAGCCGGATCGTCCGTTTCATCGTCGGGCACCTCGCGAGCTCCGCGCCCTGCGGCGGGCGGCATGGATGGACTTGAAACGAACTTCGAGAGTCGTTCGCAGACTCGCGTGGCCCGACGCGGCGAACACGATCGTCACGGTCGCGCTCAGGCCAGTTCGGCCCAGCGCGAGCTTGCGATAGCGAGGAGTGAGCCTCAGCACGATCGGGGTCACGACCGGGGCCGCGGGCTTTGCGCTGCGAGAGGCGAGGGCGTGGACCGCCGCCACTCGCCGGCTCCGGCGCCTCCCCCTGACCCGGGAAGTCACGGTCGAGACGACCACGCCGCGTGCGGTCGCGCGCAGCAGCCCGGACGCAGGTACGGCCACCTCGAGCAACACGCTGCCGTCACGCCGCGAAAGGGCGGTCGCGCTGAGCCGCCACGGAATGCTCAGCGGCGGTGGACTCGGCGCAGGCGAGAGTTCCTGCGCGGGCGCGGCCGAGGCGAACGTCACGCGCGGGACGACGAACGCATCGCCACCGTCGACGATTTTGTTTTCATGCCCGAGCGGCGGCGTGTTGCCGTCGCCGTAGGCGAGGTTTGCGGCGGTCGAGGAGAACGCGAGCAGGTTGCCGTCGCCGGAGAACGAAGGCGACAGCGCTCCGTCGCCGGGGAGCAGGTACGGATCTTCGCCGGTCGGCTTGGGAAGGTGGGGATGTTCGCCCGCCCCTCCTTCATAGCCCTGGCTGACGCGGGTGAGGGTCTGATCGGCGAGGTCGACGTCGAACAGTTCCGAGAGCCCCGGGACCGCGGCGGGGGTGCTCACATACGCGGGCGCGCCGAGGGGGAACACGGTCCGCTTGGTCGTGAACGCGATCTGCTTCCCGTCGGGCGAGATCCCGAGGTCGACGATCGGCGCGTTTGTCGCGAGGTCGGCGCTCTGTCCGCTGGCGAGCTCGGTCAGCGGGCGCAGCGCCTGGGTGCGGGTGGAGCCCGCGTGCATGTCCACGACATAGAGATCGCTGTGATTTTCCGAGCGGCCGAAGTTGGCCCCGAAGACCACGAGCGGCACGTTGGCGAGGAATGCGACCGTGTATCCGTCGCCGCTCAGCCGCGGCACGACGTCGCCGGTTCCCCCCGACCACGTTCCCTGCGCGGTCTTTTCGATCAGGGTGCCGAACGGCCCCTGGCACGGATCGCTCAGGGACGGTTCACCGGCGGGAAGGGCGCCCTCGCCGCTGGCGATGCAAGCGGGGGCCGAGGGGTCCGAGCCGCCCGTGATCCGCAGCGTCCCCGACCCGGGCCCGTCGGACACCCGCCGCCACAGGGGCTCGGTGTAGTTGCCCGGGAGCGTTTCACCCGGAAGCAGCGGGACCTGCCGGCCGATGTTCTGGCCGAGCCACGCGACGGTTGTTCCATCTGCGCTGATCGATCCGCCGAGTGCCGCGGAGGCCCCGTAGCCTTCGACCACTCGGAATGGCGGGACGACGCCACCGGGCTGGTAGACCGCGCCGCCGGCGACCGCGCCGCCTTCACGCGCGCCCGTCACGAGCGTCGTCGAGCGCGTGTCGAGGTCGCGCACGGCGAGTTGCAGAGACGGCGTGCTGGGCGCCGCCGGTGGCCTGGGGCCGATCAGGTCGGAAACGGCCGTGGTCATGAACAGGACCCGCCGCCCGTCGGCACTCAGCGCATATCGCCCGCCTGCGATCGAGCCGTAGCTGCGCGGTTCGCTCGACTGTTCGTAGCCGAGCGCTTCTTCGCCGCCATCGACGGCCGAGGCGAGTGCGAAGGGGCAGGGCGGTTCTTCTTCGCTCAGGGGACCCGTGCACGGCTGCGTCGAGTGGATGCCCATGTCGCGGACGTACACATCCGGACCTTCGTTGTCATCCCCGCGCGTCAGGGGCGCGGTGGTCGTGAAGCTGATGAAACGGCCGTCACCGGAGATCGAGGGGAGCTCGGCGTCGCCCGCCGCGACCTCCTCGACCGCCCCGGTCTGCAGGTCGCGCCGCCAGACACCCGTGACGCCGCCGAAGGAGCCATCGAAGGCCACGTAGCGGCCGTTGCCGGAGATGGCCGGGTCGTGCGCATAGTCGGCCTGCTGGACGTGGCTCTCCGATACGAGCGAGATGCCGCCGAACACGTCGGCGCCGGCGCTCGCCGGGAGCCCGGCGACGGCCGCCAGCGAGAGCAGCCCGAGGAGTGTGGACCGGAGCATCAGGGCACGCTCACGACGCGCTTGATGCTCGCGCGGTTGCCGACCCTGTCGCGCACCTGGATGACGACCTGGTAGATGCCGCCACGGCTGTAGCTGTGACGTGCGCGCGCCCGACCGCGGGCGTGGGCTCCGTCGCCGAAGCTGACCCGCACGCTGCGCACATCCACGCCCGAGCCCGCGTCGCGGATCCACAGCACGACCGAATGGTGTCCCGCGCGGAGGACCTGGAGGGTCGGGGGGCGCCCGTCCACTTTCAGCACAGCGGGCGGCGTCAGCGTGGACTCGCCGTCGACATCGGTCGCCAGCACCTGGACGCGGTGAGCGCCGTCGCCGAGGCCGGCGCCGGGCAGTCGCAGCGACATCGCCCCCGGCGGAGTTCTCAGTGGGCGGCCATCGAGGACCGCGCGGTAGCTGAGCGGTCCATCCGCAGTCGCCGCCGGCTGCCACGCGAGCACGGCGGACTCGGGCTTGACCCAGGTCTTGGGCACGCTGAGGACGAACTGGGCGGGTGGCGCGGTGACGAGGTCGACGACGACCGCCGCCTGCCCGATCGGGCCCTGGAGGAATCCGACGAGCCCGTCGCCCAACCCGGAGCGCGCGACCGCGAGTTCGCTGACCGGGCCGCCGGCGCCGCCGCCGACGAGGCCCGTCTGCGCCGCACCTCCGGGGAAGTCCTCCCGCACGGCGACCCCGGCAGCGCCGTGGGAGTCAGCGCTCGGCCACGCCGACACGCCTCCGCCCGAAGGGTTCATGATGCTGGCCGACGACGGTTCGCCTCCGGCAAAGCCCGGGCCGAGCGAGACGGTGCGCGTCAGCCCTTTGCCATCGCCTTCGAGGACTCGAGGCGTGCCGTTGCTGTCATACAGCACGCGGACGTCCTGCTTTTCGTCGATGTCGACACTGGGGGGGCCGATCGCTGCGCTCGCGCCCCCCGGCACTTCGGAGTCGGCGACGAGGGCACCCTGGAACTGCGAGCCGTCGGCCGATTCGCCGTCAGGCAGCGTGTTGATGAAGATGCGGGGACCCGGCAGCGGCGACCCGGGGCCGGCGGGCTGTCGGTAGACGACCTCCGCCTGTCCGATGCGCGAGATCGCGATGCTCGGACTGTCGGCGTCGGCAGCGATCGGTGCGCCCGAGAGACTTGGCGCGCTGACGGGAAGCACGTAGTCGAGGCTGCGCGTGAAGATGCGCCGCGCCCAGATTCTCGCGACGCCGTCGATGTCGGGCTCCTGCCACACGACGACGCCGTTGCCCGTGGGTCCGATCGCGATCCGCGGAGCATTCGCGCTCGTCGGGGGGCGCATCGAGATGCCGGTGTTGCGGTTGACCGATCCCAGCCGCGACCATCGTTCTCCGTCGTAGTGGGCGACCCTCACTTCCTCGATCACATCGCCTGGACGCAGCAGCGCGCTGTGGCTCGAGCTTTCATTGACGACCCTGTAGACGACGTCCGCCTGCCCGGTGGTGCTCATCGCCAGATCCGGGCTCGTGCCGGTCCCGCTGCGGATGTCCGGGTCGATGATCGTGGCGGGACTGAAGACGGCCGAGCCGGGCCCGAGCGTGGCGCCGAGGAGCTCGTCGACGGGTTTGCTTTCCTCGGTCGCGAACGGGGTCGCCCACACCACGACGAGCTCGCCCCCTTCGGCCGCGCCGATCCGGGCCCAGCTCGCGGCGAAGGGCTGTTCGCGGTCGACGCGAATCGGTGCGGTCCAACGGTGGCCAACGTAGCGCGCCACGAAGACGTGGGCCACACCTTCGACCCGCTTGAGATACACCGCCCCCCCGGTGCCGTCTTCGGCCATCGCCACGCCGCCGAAGCCGACGATGTCCTCGCTCGGTCCGTCGACTGTCGCGGCCGGCAGGATCACGGCTCGGGCGATGCCGCCGTGCATCAGCACGAGCGCGGCCGCCAATGCAGCCAGCACCAGACCGCGGCCGCTGAACGAGTTGAGCGCCTTCTCAGCCATCGACAGGATGCGCTCAGGGTTCAGTTTTGTTCAGCGCTCCAGCCGTCTTGTCGAACGCGCAACGGAAGTTCTCCGGGTTGGCGACGGGCTCCGAGCCCGCGAAGCCACCCTTCTGTCCGTTGCTGAAGACCGTGACGTACTGGAGCGATTCGGGCAGGGCATTCGACGGCAGGGGGGTCGGGTTCGCCTGTCCCTGGCGCGGGTTTCCCGTCGCCCCTTCGCTGACCCCCTCGAAGCCGGCGGCAGCCGCGCCCGCCTCGGTCGTGACGAGCGTCGCGGTCATCTCGCGCTGGTCCTGCAGACCGCGGCTCGGATCGAGCGGCACCGTCGCCGTCAGCGGCGAGTCGTGGATCGTCGACTCCAGCTTGACCCGGTCGGCGGCGCCGAGGAGCTCCGCGGCGCTCGGAAGCCAGCCGCCTTCGGCCTCGCAGGCTTTGGCCGCGAACACGTAGTTGTTCTTGCCGGCCTGCGCATTGGTCAGCGGGTAGGGGGCGGTGTCGAGGCACCAGGTGCCGAGGTCGACGGTTGGCGGCGGGCAGCTCCCGGCGAGCTGTTCGGCCGTCTTACCGCCGACATGGGAGGCGTTTCTGACCGTCGGAATCGCCGCGGCGGGGAACTTTCCGTTGCGGCCGAGCACGAGCAGCCCGTTGGCGTGCGGACGGTTGCTCACCGTGTGTCCAGCGATGGAGCTGAGGACCGTGTGGCGCGCGGCATCGGCCAGGCCCGTGGTCGAGAACACCAGCGCCACGAGCGCGATCACGGTCGCGGGCGAGGGGACCCGGAGCTTCACGGCGCCAGCTTCTGATCACGGGCGGGCGCTGCTCGGCGGATGTCGTGCAGCTCCGTGAGCGTCACCTCCTGGACCGTCGAGAGGACTGCGTCAAGCGCGACGCCCGAGAGCGTCTCCTGCTCGAGCAGCGCGGCCGCCGTCTCCTCGACGGTGCTCCAGTTGCGATCGAGGACGTTCGCGGCCCTGGCCTCGGCGTCGCCGACGAGGCGCTCGATCTCGTTGTCGATCAGATTGAGCGTCTCGGGGCCGACCGAGCCGAGATCCTGCAGCGACGCGCCGAGGAAGACCTCGCCGCTCTTCTCCCCGATCGTCACAAGCCCGAGTGCCTCCGACATGCCGAAGGACGTGACCATGCCGCGCGCGAGGGCGGTCGCCGCGTGGAGGTCGTCGTTGACGCTCGTGGACGTGTGACCGAAGGCGATCCTCTCGCCCGCCATGCCCGCGGTGATGACGATCAGCTGACTCTGGAGGTCGGGCTTGGTCATGATCACCTGATCGCGGTCGGAGAGCATGTGGGCCGCCGTCCCGAGCTGGCGTCCGCGGGCGACGATCGAGAGCTTGCGCGTCGAGGCCGTATGCCCGAGCGCGTCGGTCACGACAGCGTGTGAGGCCTCGTGGATCGCGATCAGCCAGCGCTCCTGTTCGCTGAGGATGTGGTGTTTGGCCGGGCCCGCAACGACACGGTCGATCGCCTCCTCGAGGGTCGCCTGATCGATCGTCGCCTGGTTGTCGCGCACGCTCAGCAGGGCCGCCTCGTTGATCACGTTCGCGAGCTCGGCGCCGCTGAAGCCGGGCGTCTGGCGAGCGACCTCCTCGAGCGATGCGTCGGGGGCGAGCGGGCGCTTGCCCCCGTGAAGGCGCAGGATCTCCAGGCGCCCGTGGACGTCCGGGTTGTCGACGACGACCTGACGGTCGAAACGGCCCGGTCGCAGCAGGGCGGGGTCGAGGATGTCTGGGCGGTTGGTCGCGCCCATCACGACGAGGCCGCCGTCGCCGGCGAACCCGTCCATCTCGACGAGGATCTGGTTGAGCGTCTGCTCGCGCTCGTCGTTGCCCTGGCCGATGCCGGCGCCGCGCTTGCGCCCGGCGGCGTCGAGCTCGTCGATGAAGATGATCGCCGGCGCAGCCTTACGGGCCTTGCGGAAGAGGTCGCGCACGCGGGCGGCGCCGACGCCGACGAGCGACTCGACGAAGTCCGACCCCGAGAGTGAGAAGAAGGCGGCGTCTGCTTCCCCGGCGACCGCCTTGGCGAGCAGCGTCTTTCCGGTTCCCGGAGGCCCGACGAGCAGCACTCCCTTGGGTGCGGCCGCGCCGACGCGCAGGTACTTCTCCGGTTCGGCCAGATAGTCGCGAATCTCGCGGAGCTCGGCCAGCGCCTCGCCGGCACCCGCGACATCGGCGAACGTAACGCGATCAGCCATACCCTTGCCCTTCTTTTTGCCCTTGCCGGCGAACTGCGAGAAGGCCGCGATGCCGCCCGCTCCGCCGTCGGCGCCGAAGCGGGTGAAGAACGAGAACAGGCAGACGAGAAGCAGGATCGGGATCAGGAACTGCACGACGATCGCCTTCGTCGGCTTGCCCGACTGCTGATCGACCGTCACGCTCGCTCCGCCGCTCGTCAGTTCGCGAGCGAGCTCCTGGGTCTGAGCCCCGGACGCGGGATAGGCGGCCCACAGCTTCTGTGTCACGCCGGGCGGTTCGATCACCGCTTCCACCCCGCCCTTCTTTCCGTTCGTCGCGGGCACCGGCGACACGATTCCCGAGCTCGGCAGCTGCGGCGTGCTCGACGTCGTCGTGACCTCGACGCGACTGTCGTGATCCAGCATCGTGGCCGTCGCGATCTCGTGGCTCTTGGCCAGCGTCTGCACCGAGCTGAGCGGCACCTGCGTGCCCGAGCTTCCGGGCTTGATCGCTCCGAGCAGCGAGGCAAAAGCGATCGCGAGAGCGATCGAGGCGACGAGCAGGAACAGCGACAGCGGATCGCGAAGCAGCACCCGGCGGGTCGCCGAGGCGAGGTTGCCGACGGCGACGAGCACAGGGTTGCGCCGCTGCGCGAGGCCCGAGCGGACGGCTTTGGGCCCGACCTTGGCTACTCCGTTGGTCGAGGTGGGCTCCGCTGCTTTGGGCTCGTCGGTCATGAAGGTCGTGTCCCTCCTGGGTCGAGGCGGGGTTGGCGGCGTCTGGCCGGCCGTCGCGCGGGCCTGGCTCAGGCCGGTCGTCTGAGGCGGTTTGAGACGGCCCGCAGCGCTAGGTACCGGTCGGACCGCCGCAGCGTCACACGCCGTGAACGCAAAAGCAATGGGGTTCACAAAAACGACACACGAGACCACGGGGAGCTTCACAAAACGGACACAAGTGGAGTCCGCTTTCACAAAAATTACACACACAGCAGGCCCCCGGTGCGTTCACAAAAACGAAACATCACCCAGGCGGCGCCTCGCCACTCTACGCCCCGGGGTGACGTTCACCGCGCCTGCCGCATCGATTCCCATCTTCACCTGTTAGCGCCCGTGCGCGACGTAGAGAAACGATCGCGTACGAACATCCTTCCAACGATCAAAAGGAGCCAACGTGCGCGCATACCGCACCCTCATCGCCTCCACATTCCTGATCCTCGCCCTCGCCGTTCCGGCGGGCGCAGCCGCCCGTCGCCTGATCATCGGCGGGTCCACGTCGGTGCTTCCCCTCGCTCAGAAACTGGCGACGGCCTACCACCAGGCCAATCCCCGCCTCGCGGCCCCGAAGGTCGGCGGAGGCCAGTCGGACATCGGCATCAGCGGAGCCTCCAAGGGCCAGTTCGACATCGGCGACTCCTCGCGCGACCCGATCAAGGGAGTCGACCCCAAAGGCCTCGTCTTCACGAAGATCGCCCGCGACGGCGTGTGCGTGATCACCAACCCGGCCAACCCAATCGGCAACCTGTCCCAGGAAACCGTCGAAGGGATCTTCACGGGGCGCATCCGCGACTGGAGCAGCGTCCCCGGAGCAGTGCTCGGCGGTCCGATCGACCTGTTCGACCGCGACGGAGCATCCGGAACCCAGGACGCCTTCCAGCACATCTTCCTCGGCGAAACGCTCAAGATCTCCCCCACTGCAACCGCCGAGACCTCCAACGGCCTCGAGCAGAACGCGGTCGCCAGCGACAAGCAGGCGATCGGCTTCGTGTCCTTCGCCTACACCGCCGGCGTGAACCCCGTGGGCTACCAGGGCATCCCCTGCAACCTGCGCAACGCCAAGTCCGGCCAGTACGGCGGCGTGCGTAACTTCTGGATGGTCACCAAGGGCGTGCCCAAGGGAGAAGCGGCCAAGTTCCTGCGGTTCGTGACGAGCGGCAACGCGGCGACCAAGCGGATCATCAACTCCAGCTGGATCGCAATCCACTAACAGGACGTGCCGCCCGCCGCTGCCAAGGCCCGCGCGCGGGCGGTCAGGACCCCCGCTTCGAAGGCCAATGCCCGGGCGGTCAGAGCCGATGAGCGCGTCGAGCGGACGCTCGGCGCGCTCGCGGTCGCGATCCTGGTGCTGATCGCGCTGATGGTCGTGACGGTCGCGATCAAGGCATGGCCGTCGTTCTCATACAACGGGCTGCACTGGTTCGGGCCGGGAGGCGACGTCGACACCCAGCTCCGGGTGATGCGCGAAGGAACGCCGATCGCGGGCCACGGCCCGCTGTACTTCCGCGCCTGGCCACTGCTCTGGGGGACGCTTCTCACGACCGTTCTGGCCGTCGCCTGCGCGCTGGTCATCTCGACGCTCGCGGCTGTCTTCCTGACCGAGTTCGCGCCCGACGGCGTGCGGCGGACGCTCGAGCCGGTGATCCGGCTCCTCGCGGGCGTGCCGTCGGTCGTCTACGGGCTGATCGGAATCCTCGCGATCGCGCCATGGATCAACGAACACCTGATCAGCAACTCGCGCAAGCACTCCGTGGAGTACGTCGTCCAGCTCAACGGCGCCGACGTGATGACCGCGACCGTGATCCTGACGGTCATGATCCTGCCGATCATGGTCGCGATCAGCGCCAACGCGCTGGCTGCGGTACCGGCCTCCTGGCGCGAGGGATCGGCGGCGCTCGGCGTCAACCGCTGGCGCACGATCTGGCGTATCTCGCTGCGCACCGCACGCCCGGCGATCGCCGCCGCGACCGTGCTGGCGACGGCCCGCGCGCTCGGCGAGGCGGTCATGCTCGCGATGGTCTCGGGCGGTCGCGGGTTCGCGCCCAACCCACTCGACGGTGTCACGTTCCTGTTCGAGCCCGTCCGCCCACTCGCCGCGACGATCTTTCAGGAATCGGAGGGCCTCACGATCGGTGCACTCGGGCACACGATCTACGCGATCGGAGCAGTCCTGCTCGTATCGGCCACGATGCTCTCGCTAGTCGGCTGGGCGGCCAAGCAGCCCCTCAAGCGCTACGGCATAAGGACCTGACGGTGAGCGCACACGCGACAGCGGCGCCACCTGCCTCGACGATCGCGCGTCCCCGCGGCTCCCGGACCGCCGCGTGGCCGCTGATCGACCGCATCGCCTACTGGCTCTGCTGGGCGATGGGCATCGGCCTCTGCCTGATCGCGGCCTCGATCGTGATCTTCATGCTCGTCCGCGGCGTCGCCTATCTGCGCCTGAGCATGTTCGTCTCCTCGCCCGCGCCCTCCCTGCACCAGTCCCAGAGCGGCGGCTTCAGCGACCCGATCCTCGGGACACTGATCGTGACCGCGCTCGGCATCGCGATAGCGGCGCCCCTGGGCGTGGCGATCGCGAGCTGGCTGTCGGAGTACGCACGGCCGGCGTGGCTGGCCCGGACGGTCGAGTCTGCGATCGAGATGATCGCGGGGGTGCCGAGCGTCGTCCTGGCGATCTTCGGCCTGCTCGTCTTCTCCCAGGGCTTCCTCGGGTTTCTCTCCCAGAACGCCTTCAACGGCTCGGTCACCGGCCAGTCCTTCGTCACGGCCGGGATCGTGATGTCGATCCTCGCTCTCCCCCTCGTCGTCGCATCGACACGTGAGGCACTCGCACAGCTCCCCGACCGACTGCGCGAGGCCTCCTATGCGCTCGGCAAGACCCGCGCGACGACGATCCGGCGCGTGCTCCTGCCGGCGATCCGCCCGAGCATCGCCAGCGGCGTCGTGCTCGGAATGGGCAGGATCATCGGCGACACGGCGATCATCACGATCCTGCTCGGTGCGACGCTCAAGAACGAACCGGTCGGCGGCGTTCCGCTGCTCGGTGATCTGCGTGGCACCGGCTCGACGCTGACGAGCTACGTGTTCAACAACTCCCCCGCCGGGGAGGGCAACGCGCCCCAGAAGGCCTACGCCGCCGCGTTCGTGCTGCTGATGATCGTCCTGGGGCTCAACGCGCTCGTAACCCGGCTCACGGCGGGCGCCTCCGCGCGCCGCCCCGGTCGCCGATCGATTATGAGGAGGGTGAGTGCATGGACCCGCTGATGCCGCCGCCGGTGCGTCGGATCGCGCTCGACCGCGAACCGCATGTGGCGCCGCCCCGCCCGATCCCGGGCGGCGCCGACTCCGCGGCTCCGGGATCCGCCTCGGCCCGGCTGCGAAGCGCTCGGGCGCCGGTCGGCGACGTGCGCGAGCGCATGCTGATCGAGTCGGTCTGGCTCGCCTACGGAGAGAACTGGGTGGTCCGGGACGTCAGCCTGCCGGTGCGTCAGGGCGAGGTGCTCGCACTCATCGGGGCCTCGGGCTCCGGCAAGACGACGCTTCTGCGCTCACTCAACCGTCTCACCGAGGTCACCGCCGGCGCGTCGCGCAGCGGGCGCATCACTCTCGACGGCCAAGAGATCCACGACGTCGAGGTCAACGATCTGAGGCGGCGGGTGACGATGGTCTTCCAGCAGCCGAACCCGTTCCCGATGAGCATCTTCGACAACGTCGCCTACGCCGCCGTCGAGAAGACGGGCGCCGGCAGGCGTCGCCGTCGCAGTCCCGCACTCGAGGCGGCGGTCGAGGACGCCCTGCGCCGCGCAGGGCTCTACGAGGAGGTCGCGGGCGACCTGGATCGCTCGGCCCTGCGGCTGTCGGGCGGCCAGCAGCAGCGCCTTTGCATCGCGCGCGCGCTCGCCGCCCAGCCTGAGGTCCTGCTGCTCGACGAGCCCTGCTCGGCGCTCGATCCGATCTCGACCGCGACGATCGAGGAGCTGATCGTCGAGTTGCGCGAGAGCGTCGCGATCGTGATCGTCACCCACAACCTCCAGCAGGCGTTCAGGGTCGCCGACCACGTCGCGTTCATGCACCTCGGCGAGCTCGTCGAGTTCGGCCCGAGCGAGCAGGTCTTCGACCGCCCGACCCATTCGCGCACACGCGACTACGTGAGCGGGGCCTTCGGGTGAGGCTCGCAGCGGCCGCGCTCGCGCTCGTGGCCCTCGCGCTGACCGGGTGTGAGACGACAGCCGAAAAGAGCGCCCGCCTGGAAGCTGCGGCCAAGCGCTTGGGCCGCCCCACCTCCGGGGCCTCGCGCGGACTCTCGATCGCGGCGCTCAGCACCGCGATCAAGGTCAGGAGCACGGCGGTCGTGCACAGTCGTGAAGGAACGGCCGCGATCGTCACGCTCCGCAACGACTCCGCAACGGCTCTGCGCGACATCCCGATCGAGATCACCGTTCGAGACGCAAGCGGAGCATCGATCTACTCGAACAACCGGCAGGGTCTCGGCCGCGCCCTGATATCCGTGCCGCTCATCGGAGCACACACCACCCTGACATGGGTCGACGACCAGATCCAGGCGACGGGCATCCCCGCGACGGTCGCTGCGCGGGTCGGGCGCTCTCCCGCGGTCCACGGTCCGACCCCGAGCATCGCGCTCACCGGCGCCCACATGGTCGAAGACCCCAGCACAGGTCCGGGTGCCGCGGGCACGGTCGTCAACCACTCATCGATCGGCCAGCGGGAACTGATCGTCTACGCCGTCGCGCGACGCGGATCACGGATCCTCGCCGCGGGCCGTGCGGTCATACCCGAAGCGGCCCCCAGCGCCTCGACACCCTTCCAGCTCTTCTTCATCGGTGACCCGCGAGGCGGCAAGCTCTCGCTGAGCGTGCCCGCGACGACGTTGCGCTGACGTGTGAGCGGCGGAGGCTCAGCGGCCGCGGCGGCGCTGCTTGAGGGTGATCCCCTCGAGCACGTGAGCGACGGTCTCGCATGAGTCGACGGCAGCCTCGAGGGACTCGAAGATGTCCTTCCAGCGGATCACGACCATGGGGTCGATCCCGCCCGCGAACAGGGAAGCGACGCCGTCGCGCTGGAGCCGGTCGCCCTCGTTCTCGAGCCGGTGGATCTCGACCAGATGGGGGCCGAGCTCGGTCCCCGTTCGCAGGCTGCGCAGCGCCTGGGCGATCTGCTCGCCCGCGCCGACCAGGACCTCGGTGAACTCGACCGCCTGCTCCATCGGCGCCTCGACGCTGTAGAGGCCCAGCTGGGCCGCCGCCTGCTCGGAGTGGTCGACGATGTCGTCGAGCGCCGTCGCGAGCGCGTAGCCGTCGCCGGCGCCGAACGGCGCTCGCACGCGTCCCCGGCCGGCGAGGCGATGGATGATGTCGTGGGTGATGCGGTCGCCCTCCTGCTCGCAGACCTTCAGGTCCTGCGCCAGCGGCGCGCGCTCCGGGTAGTCGACGAGCAGGTCGCGTAGGAGCAGCCCGCAGCGCTGGACGTTGCGCCCGGACTCTTCGACGAGCTCCATCAGGACGGCGTCGTGTCCGGGTCGCAGAAGGCTCATCGGCGGAGAATATTGACGGAGTCGCCTCCGACACGCCGGCTTTACGAATTCTTCACGCCTCGATCACGACTTCGCAACGGTTGGCCGCCGTCGCGGTGGGACGCTGTGCCGTCGTGGCGGCCCTACCCCAGAGCAGCGAGATCCAGCCCGACGTCCTGTACGCCGGCGAGCTCGAGATCCACATGCGCGAGGGACTCGTGCGCGCCACGGGCCGCCCACTCACGCTGTCCGTGCGCGAGTTCGAGCTGCTCGTGGCGATGGCGAGACGGCTCGGAGCCATCATCACACGTGAGGATCTCTTCAGGTCGGTGTGGGGCGGCGACCTGCGCCCGGGCGACCGCTCGGTGGATGTCTACGTCAGCAAGCTTCGCGGCAAGCTCGAGGCCGCCCTGCCCGACCGCCGCTTCATCCACACCCACCCGGGCTTCGGATACCGGTTTCAGCCCGAGCCTTCACGAAATGTTCACATGCAGGCCACAGGTGGCGGATGAGACTGTGCCAGGCACCCGGCTCCGAGCGGAGGCGCGTGCACGCAGACCGTCAGACAAACCAGCCAGAGGAGACGTAGTGATCAAGAACAAGTTGAGCGCACTCGCAGGTTGCGCGGTGCTCGCGTTGGGCCTCGCCGCATGCGGCAGCTCGAGCTCGACGAGCAGTTCGTCGAGCAGCTCCAGCTCCAGCACGAGCTCCAGCCCCGCCGCGAAGACCGCCACGACCCCTCCGAGCGGCTCGGGGACGATCTCGGGCGCGGGCTCGACGTTCGCGGCCCCCGTGTACGAACAGTGGGCCTCCGCGCAGTCCGGCCTGACGGTCAACTATCAGTCGGTCGGCTCGGGCGCCGGCATCACCGCGCTCGAGAGCAAGGTCGTCGACTTCGGCGCCAGCGACCCGCCGCTGAAGCCGGCGGATGAAGAAGCGATTGCCAAGAACGGGAGCCCCGCGGTCGAGATCCCGATGTTCCTGGGAGCGATCACGGTCTCCTACAACCTTCCCGGCGTCAAATCCGGCCTGAAGCTCGACGGCAAGACGCTCGGCGACATCTTCCTCGGCAAGGTCAAGACCTGGAACGACGCCGAGATCAAGGCGCTCAACCCCGGTGTGACGCTGCCGAGCACCTCGATCACGATCGTCCACCGCTCGGACTCCTCGGGCACGACGGCCGGCTTCACCGGCTTCCTCGCCGCGGTCGACCCTGAATTCAAGAGCAAGGTTGGCGAAGGCAAGGAAGTCCCGTGGCCCACGGGCACCGGCGCGAAGGGCAACGCAGGAGTCGCCGGCGCGGTCAAGCAGACCGTGGGTGCCGTCGGCTACGTCGAGCAGGCGTACGCGCTGCAGAACAACTTCACCTACGCGGCGATCAAGAACAAGGCCGGCGTATTCGTCGCACCGACGCTCGCTTCGGCCACCGCGGCCGCGCAGGGTGTCAAGGTCCCGGCGAACCTCGGAATCAAGATCAGCAACCCCGACGGGGCAGCCAGCTACCCGATCACCTCGCAGACGTTCATCATCACGAACAAGGACCTCTGCAAGGCGGCCACGCCCGGCGGCGAAGAAGCAGCCAAGAACGTCGTGAAGTTCATCCAGTACGGCCTCGGCGAAGGTCAGAAGATCCTCGGACAGGCTGACTACGCGGCGCTTCCAGCCTCGATTCTGGCCAAGTCGAAGGCCGCGGTCGCGGCGCTTCAGTGCAACGGCTCGCCGATCGGCGGCTGACACACATGACGCCGGCTCCGCGGATCAGATAGACAAGGCCCCGTGGAGGCAGCAACCGTACCCGGCGGCGACCGCGCGCTTCTCGCGCGGTCGCCGCTGGCTCGTCTTCCCGACCGGGTCCTCAAGTACGGCCTGTCGGTCCTCGCAGCGCTGATCCTGGCGCTGATCGTCTTCTTCTTCATCCGTCTCGTCGGCGAAGCACGACCGGCCTTCGCCAAGGCCGGCGTGCTGGGTTTCACGTTCGACAACAACTGGACTCCCAGCGCCGAACGCTTCGGCGCCCTGCCGCTGGTGCTCGGCACGCTGATCACCTCGGCGCTCGCGCTCCTGATCGGCGTCCCGGTCGCGGTCGCGGCCGCCGTCTACGTCAGCGAGCTGTGCCCGCCGCGCGTGCGCGGGCCGCTGACGATCCTCGTCGAGCTGCTCGCGGCGGTGCCCTCAGTCGTCTACGGCCTGTGGGGGATCTTCTTCCTCGCCCCCAAGCTCCAGGGCGCCGAGCAGTGGGTCGCAGACCGGCTCTCCTTCGTGCCCTTCATCGGCGGAGGCCTGGTGACGATCCCGAACTACTTCATCACCGGGCTGGTGCTCGCGATCATGATCCTGCCGATCGTCAGCGCAATCAGCCGCGAGGTCATGACGACCGTCCCGCTCGACCAGAAGGAGGCCGCGCTCGGCCTCGGGGCGACACGCTGGGAGATGATCCGCATCGCCGTCTTCCCCTACTGCCGCTCGGGCATAGTCGGCGGCGCGATGCTGGGACTCGGCCGCGCAATCGGCGAGACGATCGCCGTGACGATCCTGATCGGCGACGCCCCGAAACTCGGCAGCCACCTGTTCGGACAGGGCTACAGCCTGGCGGCCGTCGTCGCCAACGAGTTCGGCGAGGCGCAGGGCGTCCACCGCTCGGCACTGTTCGCCGCCGGCCTGGTCCTGTTCGTGCTCACGCTGCTCGTCAACGGGGTCGCCCGCGCGCTCGTCGTGCGCTCATCGCGCAGCACAGGGCAGCCCGCGCCGCGAGGCAGCCGAGGCGGGAGCGCTCTGGTGGCCGATACGGCGGTGGGCGCATGAGCGCCCCCGCACCATCTGTCGAGCTCGTGGCGCGCTTCGGCGTCAGCCCCGCGCGGCGGCGCAAGGACAGGGTCGCGCGCGGTGCGATCCTCGCGGCGACGATCCTCGCGCTGGTGCCGCTCGTGCTGATCGTCTACTACCTGCTCAGCAAGGGCCTGGGAGCGTGGAGCTCGAGCTTCTTCACGACGGACCCGACTGGCAACACGTTCTTCAAGAGCTCGAGCATCGGCGGCATCAAGAGCGCGATCTTCGGGACGATCGAGATGGTTGCGCTCGCGTCGGCGATCGCCGTGCCGGTCGGTGTCGGCGTGGCGGTGTGGCTGGTCGAGTACGGCAGGAACAGCTGGTTCGCGCACGCCGTCCGCTTCTTTGTGGACGTTCTGACGGGCGTCCCCTCGATCGTCTTCGGCCTGTTCATCTACATCGTCCTGGTCGTCGGTACGGGTAGCTCCTTCGCGGGCTACAAGGGCTCACTCGCGCTGTCGCTGCTCATACTTCCGGTCGTCATCCGCTCAGCCGAGGTGATCCTCCTGCTCGTCCCTTCCGGTCTGCGCGAGTCGGCGCTCGCCCTCGGCGCCCCCCGCTGGAAGGTGATCGCGAGCATCGTCCTGCCGACGGCGCTCCCGGGGATGGTCACCGGCGTGCTGCTGGCCGTCGCCCGCGCCGCCGGCGAGACCGCGCCGCTGCTGTTCACCGCGGCGGCGACGAAGAAGACGAGCTACGACCTGAACGGGTTCATGAACTCCCTCCCGGTCCAGATCTACAGCGACGTGACCTCGCCGACCACCTCGGTCGTCAACCGGGCGTGGGGCGCCGCCCTGACCCTCGTGACCCTGATCCTGCTGCTCAACCTGATCGCCCGCCTCATCTCGCGAAGGAGCCGACTTGCATGACACCCCCGCGACCGACCACTAACCTGAGCGACGTGGACCCCGAAGCCCGCCCGGAACTCGGCAGCCGCCCGCCTGACCCGGCGCTGCGAAGGCCGATCGTCGCCGAGCGCCAGACGCCGCCGGAGACGACGCCGGCGCCCGGCGCCACCGCCGCCGGCCTGAGCGTCCGGCTCGAGGGCCTGCGCGCTTTCTACGGCGACACCGAGCAGCTGCGGGGAATCGACCTCGACTTCCACGCCAACGAGGTGACGGCGATCATCGGTCCCTCGGGGTGCGGCAAGTCGACGATGATCCGCTGCATCAACCGCATGCACGAGGAGGTCGCCGGCGCCCGCGCCGAGGGCCGAGTGATGCTCGACGAGCTGGACGTCTACGCACCGTCGGTCGACGTCGTCGCCGTTCGCCGGGCGATCGGCATGGTGTTCCAGAAGCCGAACCCGTTCCCCACGATGTCTGTCTTCGACAACGTCGCGGCCGGGCTGCGCCTCACCTCCCGTCGCAGGGGTGACCTCCATGCACGGGTCGAGACGGCGCTGCGGGGCGCGGGGCTGTGGGACGAGGTCTCCCACCGCCTCCAGGAGCCGGGGGCCGGCCTCTCTGGCGGCCAGCAGCAGCGGCTGTGCATCGCGCGATCGCTGGCCGTCGAACCCGAGGTCATCCTGATGGACGAGCCGTGCTCAGCGCTCGACCCGATCGCGACCCTCAAGATCGAGGAGCTGATCGCGGAGCTGAAGACGAGGGTCACGATCGTGATCGTCACCCACAACATGCAGCAGGCGGCGCGCGTTGCAGACCGCACGGCCTTCATGCTCGACGGCCGCCTCGTCGAGGTGGGCCTGACCCAGGACATCTTCACCAAACCGACCGATACGCGGACCGAAGAATATGTCACCGGCAAGTTCGGATAGCGGCACGGGCGGCGCCCCGCTCGCCTCCGTTCCAGACCAGCCCGTCGCCGCCATCCCACCCTCCGGACCCCCGCACGGCCGCGCCCACTTCCAGGCTCAGCTACAGGAGCTCGAGGCCAACGCGCTCGGCGGCCTGGACCTGATCGTCGAGCAGCTCGACCGGGTCCTCGAGGCGCTGCGCCACCAGGACGTCGAGCTCGCCCAGATGGTCATCGCCGACGACGACCGCGTCGACGGGCGCTATCTGGAGGTCCATCAGGGGATTCTCTCGCTGCTGGCGCTGCAGGCGCCTGTGGCGGGCGACCTGCGCCTGGTGGCCGCGCTGCTGCACACGATCAAGCACATCGAGCGCATGGGCGATCAGTGCGTCAACATCGCCAAGATGATCCCGCTGTCGGGCCACGAGCCGCCGGTGCACGGCGACCTGCTCGAGGCGCTCGGCAAAATGGGCGCCTACGCCCGCTCGGAGGTCGTCCAGTGCAAGGCGGCGTTCGCCGGGCGCGACATCGGCCTGGCCGAGGATCTCGTACGCCAGGACCGTGAAATCAACCGCCTCAACCGCGATATCTTCAGGCTCGCGATCGAAATCGGCGACGACCCGGACACCCGTGAGTGGGCGATGCACATGACGCTGGTCGCCCGCGCGCTCGAGCGCCTGGGTGACAACGCCGTCGATATCGGCGAGCAGGTCGCGTTCGTCGTGACCGGGCTGTTCCGCGAGTTCTCGGACTCCTCGCGCCCGCCGGGCACCCCCGTCGCCTGAGCGAGCAGGGCTCGCCCACCGCTGCGGTGGCCTGCGCCGGGATCCGGTGCCCAGCCCGGCCGCAAATAGCGAAAGGCCACTGTGAACATCCTGTTACGTTCGCTCGCGTCGCGCGTCGAGGCGACCGTTCTTCGCTTACACTGGCCGGGATGACGGCAAGCGTGCGCGCCGAAGCTCCGGGGGACTCATCAGAGGCTCCCGAGGGCACGGCCTCATCTCAGGCCTCTCTGCGGATCGCCGTCCTGGACCGTGACAGTGGCTTTATCCAGGTCCTCAGCAAGCGGCTGGACCGGCTCGAATGGGAGCACCGCGTGCTCGCGAGCCCCGTGCCCGCCGACGCCGTGGTCTCGATGCGCCTGAGCGCCCTCGTCGTCGATCTCGCCGTCCTGGGACCCCAGGCCTGGGAGTGGCTCGAGCGACTGTGCGAGGCGCTCCCCGAGCTGGGAATCGTCGTCTGCACCGGCCCGTCGACGGTCGCCCAGCGCGTCCGCGGCCTGCGCCTGGGCGCCGATGACTGGATCACCAAGCCATGCCACCCCGAGGAAGTCATCGCCCGCGTGCAGAGCGTCGTGCGCAGGCGGCGACGCACGACCAGCCGCGCCGAGGTCAAGCCCATGATCGCGGGCGAGGTCGAGATCCGCCCGGATCGCTTCCAGGCCTACGTCAACGGCCACAGCATCGACCTCACGCGCCGCGAGTTCGAGCTGATCGAGCTGCTGGCCTCGGCCGAGGGCAGGGTGCTCGAGCGTGAGGAGATCTACTCGCGGCTGTGGGGCTACACGATGGTCCGCGGCGACCGCTCGGTCGACGTGTTCGTGCGCAAGCTCCGCCAGAAGCTCGAGAAGGCCTCGCCGCAATGGCGCTACATCCACACCCACTTCGGCATCGGCTACCGCTTCGCGGCCGAATCGCTCGAGGTCGTCGACCCCAACGACGTGCCCTCCTCACTCCCCGCCGACTGGGACGGCGCCGAGCAGCAGCGCCGGGTCGGCGATCAGGGCGAGCTCCCGGGGTCGCATGAGCACAGTGAGCTCACCAGTCGCGCCGTCTAGGCGCACGACCGCCAGTCCGCCCTTCTTCAGATCCGCCCGAGCCCCTGTCAGCTGGGCGATCACTTTTGAGAGGTCCGGCTCGTGCCCGACCACCATCAGCCGGCCATCCGCACCCAGCGGAGCCATCGCCTCGAGCGCCTGTGCGGCTTCGAAGCCGCCCGCGAGCGGGGCATGGAGGGTCAGGAGGTCCTGCTGCTCGGCCGGCCAGAGCTCGCTGGCCAGTTCGGCTGTCTGGCGAGCCCGAACCTTGGGGCTGAAGAGGACCGCCTCGAAGTCCGCGCCCATGCGTGCGACAGCCCCGCCCGCGGTGCGAGCCTGCTGGGCCCCGCGGTCGGTCAACCGGCGTTGCGCGTCCTGACGTGCGCCGTGGGGCTCGGCCTCTGCGTGTCGAAGTAGCCAGAGCTGACGAGCCATCCGTAGAGACCCAGACTAGCGCGACCGAGAGCCGCCGTCGGCGACGGGCGCCCGCCCAGACGCCCAGGGTGTAGCGTGACGAAACCGATGGACGGCGACCTCGAACACCACCACGGCGAGCTCACGGCGAGCGCTCCGCGCCTACCCGACGGCGGCGATGACGCATCGCTGTACCTCAACCGGGAGCTCTCCTGGCTGGAGTTCAACGATCGCGTGCTGCAGCTCGCCGAGGACGAGTCGGTCCCGCTGATGGAGCGCGTCAAGTTCTGCGCCATCTACACGACAAACCTGGACGAGTTCTACATGGTCCGGGTCGCCGGCCTGCGCGACCAGATCGATGCGGGCGTCGAGAACCCGAGCCAGGACGGTCTGCTCCCCTCACAGACCACCGCCCTGATCCGCGAGCAGGTGCTCCAACAGAGCCGGCGCCTGACCGACTGCTTCGAAGGGCGCCTGCGCGCCGAGCTGGCCGGACACGACGTGCGCGTCGTGGGGGTGCAGGAGCTCGACGAAGATCGCCGCGCCGAACTGGCCAAGCACTTCCAGAAGGCGATCTTCCCGGCACTCACACCGCTGGCCGTCGCACCGGGACGGCCGTTCCCCTACATCTCGAACCTGTCGCTCAGCCTCGCCGTGCTCGTACGCGACCCGATCAACGACCAGACCGTCTTCGCCCGCGTCAAGGTGCCGACCGAGATCCTGCCCCGCTTCGTGACCCTGCGCCCACCGGCGCCCGAGCCGGCGCTGCTGGTGCCGCTCGAGGACGTCATCGCGAATCACCTCGACGCTCTGTTCCCCGGCATGGAGATCGTCGACTACGACGTCTTCCGCGTGACCCGCGACGCGGATCTGGAGGTCTCAGACGACGCAGCCGACCTCCTGCAGGCGGTCGAGGACGAGCTGCGGCGCAGGCGCTTCGGCGAGGTCGTCCGGGTCGAGGTCGGCGCGCGCTGCTCCAAGCAGCTCGGCGACGCGCTCGCGGGACTGCTGGGAGTCGAGGAAGAGGAGGTCTTCCCCGTGGACGGGCTCCTCGACATGGGCGCTCTGTGGCAGATCGTGCGCCTCCCCGGGCACGTCGAGCTGCGCGAGGAGGCGCTCGCGGTGATCACCCATCCCCGCCTTCTGCGTCACGAGGGCGAGCGCCCCGACGTGCTGGGGGCGATGCGCGAAGGCGATCTGCTCGTCCACCATCCCTACGTCTCGTTCTCGACCTCGGTCGAGCGTTTCGTCGAGCAGGCAGTGGCAGACCCCAACGTGCTCGCGATCAAGCAGACCGTCTACCGCACGAGCGATGACTCTCCGCTCGTCCCGGCGCTGATCGACGCGACCGAGCGCGGCAAGCAGGCGGTCGCGCTGGTCGAGCTGCAGGCGCGCTTCGACGAGCGCATGAACATCCACTGGGCGAAGGCGCTCGAGGAGGCCGGCGTGCATGTCGTCTACGGCCAGCCGGCGCTGAAGACCCATGCCAAGTGCGTGCTCGTCGTCCGCCGTGAGGGCGACGGGGTGCGCAACTACGTGCACATCGGCACCGGCAACTACCACTCGGCGACCGCTCGGCTCTACACCGACTTCGGACTGTTCACGACCGACGAGCAGATCGGCGCCGACGTGGCGGACATGTTCAACTACCTGACCGGCTACGGACGCCCGCTGCACTACCGCAAAGTGCTGATGGCGCCAAACCACCTGCGCGACGGCATCATCGAGCAGATCGAACGGACGATCGCCGCGCATTCAGAGCAGCGGCCGGCGCGCATCACCATGAAGATGAACTCGCTCGTCGACGGCCGCTGCATCCGGGCGCTCTACGCTGCATCGCGCGCCGGCGTCACGGTCGAGCTCAACGTGCGCGGGATCTGCTGCCTGCGTCCGGGCGTCGAGGGCCTGTCGGAGAACATCCGCGTGGTCTCGATCGTGGGGCGACTGCTCGAGCACTCCCGCGTCTACGCCTTCGAACGCGACGGCGCGCACACAATCTTCATCGCCTCCGCCGACCTGATGCCGCGCAACCTCGACCACCGCGTCGAGCTGGCCGTGCCGATCGAGTCCGCCGAGCTCCGCGGGGAGCTGCTGGACACGCTCCAGCGTGCCTTCGCCGACAACCTCAGCTCGTGGGACCTCGACGGCGACGGCGCCTGGCACCGACGCTCGCCCGGACCGGGCGAGCAGCCGCGCAGCCTTCAGCTCGAGCTCGCCGAGCTCTACGCCGCGCGGGCGTCGACCGAGCGTCCGGCCGAGGGGCCCGAGACCTCGCCGGCGCTCGGCTCTCGCTGAGCGGCCCCGTCGCGCCGCGCCGTCAGCGTGCCGCCGGGCTCGGCAGCTCGTCGAGGACGCGCTTGAGGTCGTCGACCGACTGGTAGTCGAGACCCAGCAAGTGGTCGTGACGGTGGCGGACGACGCCGTCCTCGTCGATCACGATGACCGCGCGCTTGACGCCGAGGCGCGGCGAGAACACGTCGAAGGCGCGAGCGACCTGCTTGTCGACGTCGGCCAGCAGGGGAACGTTGAGGGAGTGCTTGGCGGCGAAGCCCTCGTGAGAGGCGAGGTCCTGGGCGGAGATGCCCACGACCGTCGCGCCCAGCGATGCGAAGTCACCGGCTCGGTCGCGATAGGAGCAGAACTGTTTGGTGCAGACAAGGGTGTTGTCGCCGGGGTAGAACAACAGCACGACGCGCTCGCCACGATGATCGGACAGCTTGAACGTGCCCTCCGTGCCAGGTAGCTCGAAGTCGGGTGCCTGCTCGCCCACCTGTGGGGTCTTCGCCATCTCGCTCAGCTCCTGGTCTTGTGTTCGGCCCGCAGCGCGGGACCCGCGCATGAGCATATCCGGCGCCGTGAGCGGGAAACCGAGGCCACGGCCGGGGCGCCGGTGATGCGCTAGAACCACACGATGCCCGCCTGCCGACTCGCGCTTGCGCTCCTGGCCGCGATCGCCTGTGGCCTGAGCACCGGGTGCGGCAGCGTCTCCTCGGCCGGCCTCACGACGCCGACCACGAGCGCGACCGACATCCCGACGCCCGCCCGGACGGCGAGGACCCCCCTGCTCGACTGGCCCGAGTTCGGCCTCGACCCGCAGCGCAGCGACGTCAGCGAAGGCGGGACCTCGATCACCGCGGCGAACGCCTCGCACCTGCGCCGCGCCGAGGTGCAGGTGCCCGGCACGATCGACTCCTCGCCGATCTATCTCCACGCCGTCACCGTCGGGGGCGCACGTCACAACGTCATCTTCGCGACCACCACCTACGGACGAACCGTCGCCGTCGACGCCGACAGCGCCAGGACGCTGTGGACGTTCACCCCATCCGGGCTCGGACGCGTGTCCGGAAGCGCACAGATCACGACCGCGAGCCCGATCGCCGATCCCACGCACCTGTTCATCTACACCGCCTCGCCGGACGGGCACATCCACAAGCTCTCCGTGTCCGACGGCAGCGAGGACCGGAAGGGCTCCTGGCCGGTCTCGATCACCCGCGACGCCGGCCACGAGAAGATCGCAGCCGCGCTCAACATCGTCGGAGGGTCGGTCATCGCCGCGACGGGCGGCTACCTCGGCGACGCCCCGCCCTACCAGGGCCACGTGGTGCTGATCGAACGCGCCGGCGGACGCATCCAGCGGATGTTCAACACCCTGTGCGCCAACCGGCGCGAACTGCTCGTGCCGAGTAGCTGCTCCGCGAGCAACTCGGCAATCCTCTCGCGCGACGGCCCGGTCGTAGAGCCGGGCGGGAAGCGCATCCTCATCGACACCGGCAACGGCCCGTGGAACGGCACGACCGACTTCGGCGACAGTGTCCTGGAGCTCAATCTCCCCGGCCTCGACCTGCGCCAGTCATACACGCCGGTCAACCAGGCCCAGCTCAACGGCAGCGACAGCGACCTCGGCTCCAGCGCGCCCGTCCTGCTCGGAGGCGACCGGGTCCTCGTGGCCGGCAAGGACGGGGTCATGCGGGTCCTCGTGCTCTCCAGACTCGACGGGCACCCGCCCTCGGGCGCCCGCGCCCGAGTCCATCCGCTCGGCGGCGAGGTCCAGCGCCTGTCGATTCCCGGCGGCGGTCAGCTGTTCACCGCGCCCGCAGTGTGGCGAGCCCGCCGACACACGACGGTCTTCCTAGCCGACGAAAACGGGACGGCCGCCTATGTCCTGCGCGCCGGCCGGCTGTTCCGTGCCTGGCAGAACGGCACGTCGGGCACCAGTCCCGTCATGGCTGGCGGCCTGCTCTACGTGTATGACCCCTCGGCCGGCGCCGTCGAGGTCTACCGCCCGACCTCGGGCAGCCCGATCGCACGGCTGGCGAGCGAACCGGGGCACTGGAACAGCCCGATCGTCGTCGACGGCCACGTGATCGTGCCGGTCGGCAATGGCAACGACCATCACACGAGCGGCAAGCTCGAGATATTCTCGGCGCGCTAGCTCTGCACCCAATCCTCGCGCTCGAGCGCTTCGAGCAGGTTCAGCCAGACCTCGCTGCGGGTCGGAAAGCACGGGACAGCGTGGGCGAGGCGCTCGACGGGGACCTCACCGGCGAGGGCGATCGTCGCCGCATGCAGCGACTCGGCGACCTCGACGCCCGTGAAGGTCGCTCCGACGAGCACACCGCGATCGCGGTCGATCACGATCCTCGCGGTGCCGGGCGCCCCGTGGCCGACGTATGTGCCGCCGGCGTTGCCCTCGACCGACTGCTCGACAGCGTAAGCGGAGATGCCGGCCTCGCGAGCGCTCGCGAGGCTATGTCCGACGGCCGCCACCTGGGGCTCGGTGAAGATGACTCGCGGGGAGAGCCGGCCATCGCTGCGCAGCTCGCCCGGGCGGCCAAGGATGCGATCGGCCGCGAGCCTCGCCTGGTACTTGCCCATGTGGGTCAGCAGCACCCTTCCGTTGGCGTCACCGACGACGTAGAGCCAGTCTCGTCCCGGGACGCGCAAGGCATCGTCGACCTCGATCGAGCCGCCCGACTCCAGGCCGATCGACTCCAGGCCGAGTGACTCGGTGTTCGGCGTGCGCCCGACCGCGACGAGCAGCTCCTCCGCGCCGTGGCTGCGGCCATCCTCGAGCTCGACGCTGACGGCACCCTCCGCGTCGCGGGCGACGGCGCTCGCCTTGACGCCGAGGATCACCTCGACCCCCTGGCTCTCGAGCCCTTCGCGGACCAGATCTGACGCGAACAGCTCCTCGCCGGCGATCAGCTGCTCGAGCGCCTCCACGATCGTCACGCGGGCGCCGAGTGAGGCGTAGGCCTGGGCCATCTCGACGCCGACCACGCCACCGCCGAGGACGAGCAGCGAGCGAGGGACGGCCGATGCGGTCGTGACCTCGCGATTCGTCCACGGCTCGGCCTCGCGCAGGCCCGGGATGGGTGGGAGCGAGGCCCGGGTGCCCGGCGCAAGGACGACAGCGCGGCGCGCCCGCAGATCCTCTTCGCCGACGCGGAGCATCCGCTCGCCGGTGAGCTGCCCGTGGCCGCGGAACAGGACGATGTCGCGTTCCTCCAGCCACGGCAGCTGGCCGGAGTCGTCGAGCTCGTGGATGATCTCGTCGCGACGGGCGAGCACGGCGCCAACGTCGAGGCTGCCCTGCGCCGCCTCCGCGGCCCCGGCGACCCGGAGCGCCTCGGCGAGGGCCTGTGCGGGGCGCAGCAGAGCCTTGGAGGGCATACAGGCGTAGAACGAGCATTCGCCTCCGATCAGATCGCGCTCCACGAGCGCGACCGAAAGCCCGTTGTCGGCGAGGCGCCCTGCACAGACCTCCCCTGCCGGCCCGGCCCCGACGACGACGACGTCGAACTCGCGCATCTCGCTCACGTGCGTTCCCGCTCTCTGTGGTTGAGGGCACCCGGGCGACGGCGCCGCCCAGCTCTAAGGCAAGCTACCCGCGCGCCGCGTCGGTCAAGCCGTACGGCGGGCGCTAGCCTCAGGTGATCATGGAGGAATCGCTGACCGGGCAGCTGTTGCTCGCCTCGCCCACCCTGGGCGATCCGAACTTCGCGCGGACCGTGGTGCTGATCGGGGCGCACACCGACGAGGGAGCCATGGGCGTGGTGCTCAACCGCCCGTCGAGGATGACCGTCGGCGAGGCCGTGCCCCAGCTCGATGCCACGCTGGACGTCGAGGACCCGGTCTTCAACGGCGGCCCGGTGCAGCCCGACTCGCTCGTCCTGCTCGCCGAGTTCCTCGATCCGACGCCGGCTGGCCTGCTGGTCCTCGGCCGGATCGGATTTCCCGCGCCCGATGTCGACCTCGACGAGCTGGCCGAGGCCACGGCGCGCGGACGCGTGTTCGCGGGCTATGCGGGCTGGGGCGAGGGCCAGCTCGATGCCGAGCTCGACCAGGGCGACTGGATCGTCCAGGCGGCCGAGCCCCGGGACGTGTTCAGCGAGGAGCCGGAGGACCTGTGGGGCCGGGTGCTCACACGCAAGGGCGGCAGCTACGCGCTGATCGCGCGGATGCCCCAGGACCCCAGCGTCAACTGATCTGCGAGCCCTCCCGCGCGGGCACAGGACCCTCGCGCTCTCCGCTCACGGCCTCGCGCAGCAGGCGGGCGAGCGCCCCGCAGTCGCGCAGCGAGCGAACGAGGTGATGCGAGCCGCGGCCGAAGCGGTACAGGCGCAAGCCCTCGACACCCGCGAGGCGCTCGGCGTGCAGTCGATCCTGGCGCAGCGTCTCGTCGAAGAAGACCCGCAGCAGGGTCTCGCCGCGAGACTCCCTGGCGAGGGCGCGGCCGAGGTCGATCCATTCAGGGTCCAGCGAGCCTGCGGCCGTGACGGCCGTCAGGCGCTCGTCCCAACGATGGTCGTCGATCGCGTCGAGCTCACCGAGATCGAGGATCGTCTGGGGCGCGAACGCGAGCACCTCATCCGCTCCGAGCAGAGTCCCGAAGACGAGCGCCGCGTAGCCTCCGGCTGAGTTCCCGGTCACGACCAGGCGCCCCACCTCCTGCGCGTCGATCGTGCGGCGGAGCTCCTCGGCGACGTCGCCAAGACGGCGACCGCCGGGCGGCAGGCCCTGGTGGTACCAGGCCTGGTGCAGATCGCGCACGAACAGCCGTTTGACCGGGATCTCCCCCGTCAGCTTGAGGAACTCGAACGGCGGCATGCCGATACGCCCGCGCATGCCGCCGAAGGCGATGAGCAGGGTGCGCGACGGGCTTTCCATGTCCGCACTGAGAGGTACGTCTTCTTCGGGAACGCGCCTGGGGAAGCGCTCGCGGTAGCGGAATGCGAGGTAGCGGGCGCGTCGCGCGATCACCCCGCTCATCTGCCGTGCACCTCCCCGATCGCCACGCACATGGCCGGGACCGAGGTTCTACGCGGATGTCCGACCGGGCTCCCAGGCACTTCCGGCAAGCGTACTAGGCTTATCCGGGCTCTTTCCCCGAGAGCCCTCCCCGCCGAACCGCGCTGCAAAGGATCCCTCCCCATGCTCAGACTCGCCCGCTGGTCGACAACCCACCGAATCTATGTGGCGATCGGATGGATGGTGCTGCTGTTCGCGGTCAACGCGTTCGCGCAGTCGGCCGGCACCAGCTACTCGAACAACTTCACGCTCCCCAACTCAGACGCCCAGCGAGCCGCCGATCTGCTCGACCACAGCTTCCCCAAGCAGGCCGGCGACCGCGACTCGATCGTCTTCAGGGTCTCCGGCGGCAGCGTCCTGAACCCGGCGGTGAGGGCGCGGATGAGCACGATGTTCGCCGAAGTCGCGAAGCTCCCACACGTGGCCGGCGTCGTCAGTCCCTACGGCGGAGCGACCGCGGGGAAGGCGATCTCAAAGGATGGGCGGATCGCGTTCGCGACCGTGGTGTTCGATGAGAAAGCCAACCTGCTGCCCAAGGGCGCGCCCGAACGCGTCGTCCAGGTCGCCCGCGCCGCAGCCCAGCCGGGGCTGCAGGTCGAGCTCGGAGGCCAGGCGATCGAGATGACCGAGCAGAGCGGTTTCGGGATCTCGACCGCCGTCGGGCTGATCGCTGCAATCGTCGTGCTGTTGCTGACGTTCGGCTCTCTGATCGCGATGGGCCTCCCGATCGTCACGGCCCTGTTCGGGCTCGGCACCGGTCTCGGCGCGATCGCGCTCTTCACCCACGTCGTCGACACACCGAACTTCTCCTCCGAGCTCGCGGCCATGATCGGCCTCGGCGTCGGCATCGACTACGCGCTTTTCATCCTCACGCGCTTCCGCGAGGCCTACGCGACCCCGGGGCCGACGTTCGAGA
>DAIRTT010000003.1:0-40241 GCA_036803745.1 Solirubrobacteraceae bacterium
CGACGCCGGGGGCACCGCCTCCGGGCTCGACCACACTCTCGGCTCGACGGCCGGCGCGCTGTTCGCGATCGTGCTGTTGAACGCCTCGCTGATCGGCGCTGGGGCGCTGACCCTCTCCACCAGCTACGCCTTCGGAGACGTGTTCGGCATGAAGTCCTCTCTGCACCGCAAGTTCAGCGATGCCAAGCTCTTTTACGGGATCTTCGCCGGGATGATCGGGGCCGCCGCCGTGATCGTGCTGATCCCGGGCGCCCCACTCGGCGTCATCACGGAGTCTGTTCAGGCCCTCGCGGGAGTGCTGCTGCCCTCCGCGAGCGTGTTCCTTCTGCTGCTGTGCAACGACCGTGAAGTTCTCGGTCCGTGGCGCAACAGCCTGTGGCTGAACGCGCTCGCGAGCGTGATCATCGCGGTGCTCGTGCTGCTCTCCTTGATCCTGATGGCGACGACGGTGTTCCCGAATATCGACGTGACCCGAGTCGCGCTCATCGGCGGCGCGGTGCTTGCCCTCGGACTCGCCGGTTTCGCGCTCGCGACGCTGCGCCCACAGAAAGGAGCACCCGAGCCCGCAAGCGATGAACCCGCGATCCCTCGCGAGCAATGGACGATGCCACCCCTGACGCTGCTCTCCAGGCCCACATGGTCAACGGGACGCAAGATCGCGATGCTTACCATGCGCGCCTACCTACTCACGTCAATGGTGCTGCTCATCGTCAAGGCCGTCCAGCTCAGCGGAGGCTGATATGAGCGCTTAGGTGGTCCGACGTGGACTTCGACGCGGGCATCATCCACGTCTGCCGCTCGTGGGATACGGCTACCAGAGAGCCTGGTCGCGGTTGACGTTGCCCGTCGGCAAAGGACCGGAAGGAAACGCGCCGACCCGGAGTCTCTATCAGTACAGCAGCACCACACGCGCCTGCACGGTGCCGAATCCTCACAGGAGTGAATACATGCGCCATCTACTGAAGCTGTCCCTACCCGCAATCGCCGCGTCGCTCCTGATCGCTGCCTGCGGCAGCAGCTCATCCAGCAGCACGACCAGTTCGGCCGCCGGCACGCAGCCCGCCTCGCAGACAAGCAGCAGCTCGTCAAGCGCCGCTGTCGTGAGGAGCGCCTCTAACTCGCTCGGCACGATCCTGGTCAACAGCCAGGGCATGACGCTGTATCACCTCAGCGGCGAGGTCAGCGGCAAGTTCATCTGCACCAGCACGGCCTGCCTGGGTGTCTGGCACCCGCTCATCGCGCCATCCAGCGGCGCTCCCAGCGGCGAAGTCGGTTCGCTCGGGACCGTGAAACGCCCCGAAGGGACGATGCAGGTCACATACAAGGGCACCCCGCTCTACACCTTCACGGGGGACCATCAGGCAGGTGAAACCAAAGGTCAGGGCATCAAAGACGTAGGCACCTGGAGCGCCGTCGCGACCAGCTCCAGCAGCACCCCCGCGGCGAGCACAAGCAGCTCGTCGGCACCGGAAAAGTCCAGCGGCGGTGGCTCCAGCGGCGGCGGCTACGCCTACTGAGCCCTCCGGCAGATGGGCGGCGCAGCGCTCGTGGGTGTCACACGCCGCCCCCTCGCGCTGGCCGCCGGTTGTTTGTGTTTGTTGGCGCTCGGTGGATGCGGAAGCCAAACCGGGTCGGCGGCCACCACGCAACGTGCTGGGCGGACAGCGATTGAGCGCTATATGGGCGAGGTCGAGCCGATCAGGCTCGCGGTCAACAAGCTCCTGGGTGGAGCCGACCCGATCCTCGGCGCGTTTCACGACCGGCGCGTCTCACCCAGCGAGGCCGCCCGGCGCATGGGCCAGCTGGAGCAGCGGTTTGCGGCCTACGCAGTCGATATCGCGGCGGTCGATCCGCCAACCGCCCAGCTGCGTGCTCTCAACGGCGGTTACGCCAACACCTACGTGTTGGAGGACGCCTATCTGAGTGCGCTCGTGGCCGGCCTCGCCGACGACAAACTCACCGACCTGCCCAACACGCAGGCAGCCCAGCGCGCCGCCATCATCCGCTGGCGCATCGGCCTGACCGTCCTGGCCCGCGCCACCGACGCGGGCCTGCCGGCTGACCTGCAACATGCCGGCCGCGGTGAGATCGCACCCTCCCCGAACGGCAGCTAGACGTGGCGCGCGCCAGCACCCGCGGCGTTTGAGCCCGCGCGGGCTGTGGCAAGGCTTCTGGTTCGACCGCGCCGTCGGCCGTGTCCAGCGCGACACGTGAGGTGACAGGGCTTCGCCCGATCGTCCCCCAACTGCCACGCGGAGAGGCCCATCGCGGGGCGCCAAACCGCTCCTAGTACATCCGTTTGGGACACGCGCGTTTTGTTGGCTCAAGCCATGTGACGGCGGCCGACGAGGCTGCCATGTCGAACGCACAATCAACCCAAACGCACAGAGACGGCGGGGCCACGCAGGCCCCGAACCCGACCGATAGCCACCTCCATGCCCTCGGGGAGGAGCTGTTGGCACGGACGGAGGAGGTGGTGGCCCGCATCGTGGCGGCGTCGGCCGGTTCGCGGGTGAGCCTGGACGACGCGGTCGAGAAACGCTTCGAACGGGTTGGGGCCCTCTCGACGCAGGCGGTCGGTGCATGGATGGCCGGTGAGCGCCTCGAGGTCGTCAGGGAGGTGGGCATGGAGGTCTGGAAGATCTTCGGCCAGTTGGCGGCTCAGCACGCCGCGCCGCTCACCGAGGTGACCAAGCTCTGTCTTCACTGGCGCGATGCGGCGGCCATCGTGGTCGGCGACTGCGCGGCAGAGCAGGCGGCCGGGCCGGAGGTCCTCGCTGAGGCGCTCGCGATGCTCCAGCAGACGCTCGACGTGACGCTCGTGCACATCTGCGAGTGCTTCGAGGCCGAGCGCCGCCAGGCCGATGAGGAGCTGGCTTTCCTCGCGACCCATGATCCGCTGACCGGCCTGCCGAATCGGACGCTGATCGTCGACCGGGTCGAGCAGATGCTCGCGCGCTCGCGCCGAGCACACACGCCCGTAGCGGCGGTGTTCGTCGACCTCGACAACTTCAAGCTGATCAACGACACTCTCGGCCACGCGGCCGGCGATGAGCTGCTCAAGGCGGTCGCCGCGCGGCTGCACGGCATCCTGCGCGAGACCGACGCGCTCGGGCGCCTCGGCGGCGACGAGTTCGTCGTGATCGCCGAGGACATCTCGCTCGACGCCGGCCCCGAGCTGATCGCCGAGCGCCTGGCCGAAGCACTCGCCGAGCCGTTCGCGCTGCTCGAGGGTCGCAGCCGCGTCGAGGTGCGCGCCAGCCTCGGGATCGCGGTGGCCACGGCCGGCGGGACCTCGGAGGAGCTGCTGCGCAACGCGGACATCGCGATGTACAGCGCGAAGTGGCAGGGCAAGAACCGCTACGTGGTGTTCGAGTCCGAGATGCACGGGGCGGTCCAGAGCCGCCTCGAGCTGGAGATGGACCTCCGCGAGGCGCTCGGCAAAGGTCAGTTCCACCTCGTCTACCAGCCGATCTTCGACCTCGCCGGGATGACGCCGACGGGATTGGAGGCGCTGATCCGCTGGCGCCACCCCGACCGGGGAGAGGTGCAGCCGGAAGACTTCATCCCACTGCTCGAGGAGACCGGCCTGATCAACGAGATCGGTCGCTGGGTGCTCAACGAGGCATGCAGCCGCACCGCTGCCTGGCACGCGCAGGGTCACAGCCTGGGGATCGCGGTCAATGTCTCGGCGAAACAGCTCGACAGCGATGCGTTCGTGTCCCATGTGTTCGAGGCCCTGGACGTCAACGGGCTCGATCCATGGATGCTGACCCTGGAGGTGACCGAGACGACCCTGATGCGAGACGTCGAGGACACCGCAAGGCGCTTGACCGCTCTGCGCGAGCTCGGCGTGAGGATCGCAATCGACGACTTCGGCACCGGCTACTCCTCGCTGGCGCACGTGCAGCGCTTCCCCGTCGACTCGTTGAAGATCGACCGGTCGTTCATCGCCGGCCTGCAGCACAGCCGCGAGGGCGAGGCGATAATCCACACCCTCGTCCAGCTCGGAAAGGCACTGTCGATCGAGACGGTCGCCGAGGGGATCGAACAGCAGCTCGAGCTCAACCAGCTCAAGGGGGAGAGCTGCGACAGCGGTCAGGGCTTTCTGTTCGCACGTCCACTCGACGTCGTGGCGACCGAGGCGTTCCTGCGCCGCTGGGCGCTGCCGGCGGCCTCCGAGCCGGTACGCCGACCGCATTCGCCGGCCGTGTGAGCGCCTGACCCCCCTCACCATCGCCCACGGCAAGGATCTCCGGAGTATGCTTCGGGCTGCTAGGAGATGCCGCCTACAGGCGGGGAATTCAAAGTTCGGGGGGCTGGACGATGAGACGTGGCATTGCGTTACCGCACGACGGTCGCAGCCGGCGGTGGAGGAGCGTGCGCTCGCTCGTGCTCCTCGGGGCCCTCGCGCTGACGCTCGCAGGCGTCCTGGCTCCTTCTGCCTGGGCAAGCCCGCGGTTTCACGACGTGTTCACGTGCCACTCCGTGACGTATGAATTCACGGGGTTCCCTGAAGCGAGCAACAACGTCTTCAAGGAGAAAATCAAGCTCGACGGCTTGACGCCCTACCTCTACACGGGGACCTACACCTTCAACGGCCCGTCCGGCTCCAACACGATCCCTGTGACCATCCCGGCCGGACACCACGAACTGACCGCCTACGCCGAGTACAACACCAACGGGGCGAAGGGGGAGAGCGACTACCGGCTCATAGGTGGGATCACGTGCGCCCCGGAACCGGCCCTGTCGATCGCGAAGGCCCAGATGATCTCCGGCAGCGGTGGTCCTTTCACGACCGCCGAACTCACGGCCAAATCGGGGCAGACGGTCAACTACCAGATCGTCGTCACGAACACTGGAAACGTCCCGCTGACGCTCACCAACTTCACCGACGCGCGCTGCGATCTGGGGACGATCACCGGTGGCCCGGGCGCGACGCCGCTCGCGCTCGGCAAATCGACGACCTATCTCTGCCATCACGTCCTGAGCGCCGGTGGGCCGTACGAAAACACCGCGACCGTCACCGGATCGCCCCCGGAAGGACAGGGCAGCCCCGTCACCCGCACGTCGGACCCGGTCATCGTCGACGTCGTAGCCGAACCCGCCTTCACGATCGAAAAGCGCCAGGAAATCGCGGGCAGCGGCAAAGGCTTCACGAACGTCGAGCTCTCGGCCAACGTCGGCCAGACGATCGACTACGAGGTCATCGTCAAGAACAGCGGCAATGTGCCTCTCACGTTCACGGGCTTCACGGACGAAAAATGCGACCCGGGAACCTTCAGCGGCGGACCCGGCGGCCCGGTGCTTCCGGGCGGCTCAACGATCTACTTCTGCAACCACATGGTCCTCGAAGCGGACAAGCTGGCCGGCGTCTACAGCAACACGGCGACTGTGACCGGCACGCCGCCCGAAGGATTCGGACCGCCGGCGACGCACACCTCGAACACGGTGCTCGTCGAAGTGCCGGTGCCGAAGCCCCGCCTCACCGACACGTTCACGTGCCACGCGGTGACCTATGTGTTCAGCGGGTTTCCCAACCGGCCCAACAACACGGTGACACTCAAAATCAAGCTCGACGGCGTCACGCAGCCGTATCTGTACGTCGGCAAATTCGTGTTCAACGGGCCGAGCGCTTCGGTCACGATCCCGATCACGGTCTCGCCGGGCCACCACGAAATAACAGCCTACGTCGAGTACAAAATGAACGGGATCAACGGCGAGAGCGACCTCAAGCTCAAAGGCGGGATCACATGCTCCGCTGAACCCGGGTTCACGGTCGAAAAGCTCCAGGAAGTCGCCGGTAGCGCCAGCGGCTTCAGCACCGGCGAACGGACGGCCGCGGTTGGCCAGACCGTCGACTACGAGGTGATCGTCAAGAACACCGGCAACGTGCCGATGACCTTCGGCGCCTTCAGCGACGAACGTTGCGACGCCGGGACGATCAGCGGCGGACCGGGAGAAGCGGCTCTCGCGCCGGGTGCCTCGACGACCTACCTCTGCGATCACGTGCTCGTCGAAGCGGATGGACTGGCCGGAAGCTATGCCAACAGCGCGACCGTCACCGGCACCCCCCCCGAAGGCATGGGCGGACCGGTGATGCTCACGTCGAACACGGTCGTTGTAGGGCTGACCTAGTTCGCGCGGCCAGCCGACGGCGCGACGGCGGGGTACTCCCAGATCGCGAGCGCCGTCAGAAGGCCGGCGACCAGGCCGCTCACCGCAAGCGCGGGCAGCGCGCCGGTGTCGAGGAACGCGAGCGCGAGCGCGAACACGACCGTCGTGCCGAGGCCCTTGGATGTCGGGGTCGCACCCGTGACGACGATCGACTCGCCGAGCGCGATGATGATGAACGACTGGAAGCGCTCGGCGAAGTGACCGCCCTCGACGGGGTAGTCATCGGTCAGCGAGCGGCCGTGCCAGCCGCTCGAGCGTGAGGCGCAGCGCGTGATCGCGGCTGAGCAGGCCCGCGGCCGTGAGGAGACGCTCCTGCCCGCCGCCCTCACGCTGCCGCCCTCGCGCTGAGCGAGCCCGCGCCGGCCCCGGCGATCTATGATCGCCCGCGTGCCGACCAGGATCGTGATCCTCGGAGCCGGGTTCGGGGGCCTGGAGCTCGCGACGATGGTCTCCGACGCGCTCGGTGAGGGTGCGGACGTCACCCTGATCGACCGCAACGACGCCTTCGTCTTCGGCTACTCCAAGCTCGACGTGCTGTTCGGTCGCGCGACACCCGAGGCCGTGCGGCTTCCCTATCGCGACATCGTCAAACCGGGCGTGCGCTTCGTCAGGGAGAAAATCACCTCGATCGATCCCAAGGCTCGTAGGGTCGAGACCGACGTCGGCGTCCATGACGCCGACGTGCTCGTTATCGCCCTCGGCGCCGACTATGACCTGGACGCGACCCCCGGGCTGGCCGATGCCAACGAGTTCTACTCGGTCGCCGGCGCCGAACGGCTCGCCGCTATCCTGCCGGCGTTCACAAGTGGACGGGCGATAGTTGGCGTCTGCGGGGCGCCCTTCAAGTGCCCGCCTGCGCCCAGCGAGGCGGCTCTCCTGCTCCACGATCACCTCACAGTCCGCGGCGTGCGTCAGGACTGCGAGATCTCGTTCGTGATCCCGCTGGGCAGCCCGGTCCCGCCGTCGCCGGACACCTCCAGGGCGCTGCTCACCGCCTTCGCCGAACGCGATATCGCGTTCGTGCCCGGTCGTCGGATCAGCTCGGTCGATGCTGACCGCGGAGTGGCGCACCTCGACGACGGCACCGAGATGCCCTACGACCTGTTCCTCGGTGTGCCCAAACACTGCGCGCCGGCTGTGGTCCTCGACAGCGGACTGGTCGAGGAGACCTACATCCCTGTGGATCCGCGGACCCTCCAGACGCGTTTCCCGGGTGTCTACGCGGTCGGCGACTGCGCCCAGATCGGCGTGCCCAAAGCGGGGGTCTTCGCCGAGGGGGCGGCTCGGATCGTGGCGGAAGCCCTCATCGCAGATGCCGGACGCGGAGATGCGCCGGCCGGATATGAGGGTCGCGGCTCCTGCTACGTCGAGTTCGGCTCAGGACGGGTCGGGCGCGTCGACGTCGACTTCATGTCCGGACCGGAGCCGACCGGCACGTTCCAGGAGCCCACCGGCGCGCTTGTGACCGAGAAGCAGCTGTTCGGCTCGAGCCGGCGCGAGCGCTGGTTCTCGACCTGATCCTCGAGGTCCCCGCGGCACTACGCCGCGCGCACCTCGGGTGCCGGCGAGAGGGTCCGCTCCTCGAACTCGAACCCCGCCTCCAGGGCGCGGCGCACCGGGCACGTTGCGGCCACGCGCTCGAGGCGACGCTTCTGCTCATCGGAAAGGCCGTCCGGCATATGGAGATTGATCTCGAACCTCCTTGGCGATCCGTCCGGGTCGTAGGCGACGTCGACTGACGCCGACCCGAGATCCCACCCGCGGTTGCGCGCGTACAGGGCCATCATCGTGGCCACGCAGGAGGCGAGCGTCGCCACCAGGAGCTCGTGGGGAGCCGGGCCGCGGTCGGTGCCGCCGAGGGTCAGCGGCTCGTCGGTGATCAGCGCGTGGCGTCCGTTGACGTCGACCACGTGCGCCAGGCCGCCTGCCACCGGGCGCGCACTCGCCGTCATCCGCCGGTGCGTATCAGGGGTGGGGGTGCTCTGCGCTTGGTTGTCTGGCATCGCGGCCTCCAGTCGGGATCTACCTTCGATCGTCGTCCCTGACGGCGCTCGGCCCATCCGTGACGACTACCGCCGACCGTCGGTGCCCACTACCTAAACAACGGCAGTAGCAAACAACGATAGAGTTGTGTTCTCGTGGTCCAGATGTCCGTTGCTCCCGAGATCCCGCACCCGCTGCCGGCTCCGCTGGTCGAGTTGATCGCCGAGCGCTTTCGCGTGCTCGCCGAGCCGATGCGGATTCGCCTGCTCGACGCGCTGCGCGAGTCTGCGGCGACCGTGCAGGAGTTGCAGGCGCGAACCGACGCGTCGCAGCAGAACGTGTCCAAGCACCTCGGTCCCGCGCTGGGCTCAGCGGGTGCTGCCCGACGTGCGCTTCGGTCACTCCTAGCTCCGCGGCTACGCAGTTGTCCGCAACGACGCGCGGGTGGGCCACGTTGCAGGGAAATCCGCGAGGGGACAGGATCTGTGTGTGGACGCACATCGGATCCTCATCCTCGGCGGCGGCACCGGCGGCACGATCGTCGCCAACCGGCTCGACCGGCTCTACGGCGCGTCGGCCAGGATCACTGTGATCGACCGCGACGATGAGCACGTCTACCAGCCAGGCCTGCTGTTCGTCCCCTTCGGTCTCGCCGACCCGGATGAGATTGTCAGGTCTCGTCGCAAGCAGCTTCGCGACCGCGTCGAGCTCCTCGCCGGCGAGGTCGAGCGGGTCGATGTCGCGAGCTCGATCGTCGAGCTCGCGAGCGGCTCGACGCTCGAGTACGACGTCCTGGTCATCGCCTCGGGCGCCTCGCTCGCCCCCGAGGAGACCGACGGCCTCAACGGCCCGGCGTGGGGCGAGTCGATCCACACCTTCTACACGCTCGAGGGCGCCGCGGCGCTGCGCGAGGCACTGGACTCCTTCGACAGCGGGCACCTGGTGGTCGACGTGATCGACATGCCGATCAAGTGCCCGGTCGCGCCGCTCGAGTTCTGTTTCCTGGCGGACTGGGACCTGCGGCGCCGCGGGCGGCGGGACCGTGTCGAGATCACGCTCCTCACGCCACTCGACGGCGCCTTCACCAAGCCGGTCGCGTCGGCCCACCTCGCGCGGCTGCTGGAGGAGAAGGGGATCCACGTCGAGCCCGAGTTCGCCACCGGTCGCGTCGACCCCCTCGCCCGGCGTGTGCACAGCTGGGACGAGCGGACGATCGACTACGACCTCCTGGTCGCCATCCCTGTTCACCAGGGGCCCGCCTACGTGACGCGCTCTCAGGGACTCGGCGATGCGCTGGGCTTCATCCCCACCGATCCACACACCCTCCGCGCCCGCGCCGGGGACAACGTCTTCGTGATCGGCGACGCCACCAACGTTCCCACGTCCAAGGCGGGTTCGGTGACCCACTTCGAGGGCCAGATCCTCGTCGAGAACGTTCGCTGCTTCCTCGCCGGTGAGCCGCTGTCCGCCTCCTACGACGGACACGCAAACTGCTTCATCGAGACCGGGTTCCACAAGGCTCTGCTGATCGACTTCGACTACGTCGCCGAGCCCCTCCCCGGTCGCTTCCCGGACCCCCGACTGGGCCCGCTGCCCCTGCTCGCCGAGTCGCGGCTCAATCACCTCGCCAAGCTGGCGTTCCAGCCGCTGTACTGGCATGTGCTGCTCCCGGGCCATGACATCCCCGGCGTCGGCCCAGAGGGGCCCTCCGCGGATTCCGCGCCGCTCCTCGCGGCGAGGGGGGTGGGGGCATGACGAGCAGGATGCTGGCGGGCGCGACGGTCGAGGTCGACGCCGAGGGGTTCATGCTCGACGCGGGCCAGTGGAACGAGCAGGTCGCAGAGGAGATCGCCCGCGAGAACGGCGTCGAGCGGCTCACCGATCGCCACTGGCAGGTCGTCAACTTCATGCGAGACGCGTATCTGAGCGATGGCCAGGCGCCTTCCATCCGTGCGCTCGGCAAGACCTCCGGCGTGCCGATCAAGGAGCTCTACGAACTGTTTCCCAAGGGGCCGGCCAAGCTTGCAGCCAAGGTCGGCGGTATCCCCAAGCCGCGCGGCTGCATCTAGGCGTCGACCGACAGAGGCGAGCATGAGCGACACGATCGAGAAGGTCTCAATCATCATCTCCAAGGGCTCCCTCGAGGGGATCTACCCGGGCCTGATCATGGCCAACGGTGCCCGCATGGAGGGAATCGAGGCGAACGTCTTCTTCACGTTCTTCGGCATGGATGCGATCAACCGGGCCAAGCACGAACACGTCAAGGTCGCGACCGTCGGCAACCCGGGCCTGCACCTGGCGACTTGGGCCGGCGGCTTCCCGGGGATCTCATCGCTCGTCACCCGCCAGTTCGCCCACGAGATGGATCGGCTCGACATTCCACCGATCCCCGAGTTCATCGAGATGATCGCCGACTCGGGCGCAGGCCTCTACGCGTGCAAGGCCTCGGTGGATCTCTTCCACCTCGAGCAATCCGACTTCATCCCCCAGGTCCGGGACGTCATCACCGTCGGTGAGTTCTACGGGAAGGCGGCCGGCGGCCAGATCATCTTCACGTGAGCGAGCCGGAAGGCGACGCTACTTCCTCGGGCAGGGCGCCTTGAAGTTGACCGGCACGATCTCGGGTTTGCTCACGTCGCCATTTTCGGCGAACGTCAGTTCAGCACGCACCGCGAAGCCGCCCTTGGGGCAGTGGTCGGGCACGCGTCCGTAGTAGAAGACCTTGCGGCCCTGGCGGCGCGCCGCCCCGACGGTGAGGTCGATCGATTCGACCGAGGCGTAGGGCGCGCCGGGGACGGTCGAGATCAGCGGAATCTGGGCCGTGAGCTTGGGCCCGAAACCCTGACCGCCGTTGCGGTTGCTGAGGTTCGCGCGGGTCGGGATTTCCAGCGACACAGGCGAGTGCCCGTCGGTGAAGAACTCGAAGCCGCCGCCCGGAGCGAAGTACGAGGTCAGTTCGGCGGACTCCTGGACACGCGTTTCACCGAACGCGACGATTCCGTTGACCTTGCCGACCGGCCCCGCCTGTGAGCCCTTGGGGCACTTCCGCGGGTTGGCTTCTTCCATGATGACTTTGAAAGGGCATGTCGGGAAGCCCTCGGGGTGCAGCTTGACCCCGCGAGGGAGGAATGTCGTGACGCCGATCAGTGGGGGCGGGAAGCCTCCGTATTCGGTTCCCGAGATGTGCACTTCAGCGTGCACCGCAGCGCCGGCGCCGAGGATGTTGCCGGTGTTGGGGAAGCCGGGAATCGGGACCGCCCTGCCGCGGATGACGACGATCGGTGAGGCGGCCGCTCCGGCGACGAACGCGCACATCGCCACGCCGATCGCTGTCAGGGACATCACCGCTCTGCGCATTCTCGCTCCCTCATTGCACCCGTGGCTCGCACCCGAGCCCTCTCGGCCAGCCTAGCCGCGGGCGTTCGCCGTTGCAACGCTTGACCCTTCGGCCGCTCGGTGGTGCGCGATGCCGAGCCGGCGTGGCGGGCGCGATGAGTTCCCGCCCGCCGGTGCGTCTATACCTCAGTCGCGCTGCTACCCAGGCGCGAGGTCGAATCCAATGCCGGTTGGCGCGCCCCGGCGCGCGGAAGGAGCGATGCGATGTTTGCAGACACGAGAGCCTTCAGCGGCTTTGCCGTCGACGACGTGAGGCGGGCCCGCGAGTTCTACGAGGGAAAGCTCGGAATCCGGGCCTCGGAGGATCACGGGCTGCTCACGCTGCACCTGGCCGGCGATCGCCCGACCATCGTCTATCAACGCGCGGGGCACGTGCCCGCCGAGTACACGATCCTCAACTTCCCCGTCGAGGACATCGACGCGGCCGTCGACGATCTAAGCGCGCGCGGCGTCAGCATGGAGCGCTACGACGGCTTCGATCAGGACGAGCGCGGGGTGATGCGCGCCGGCGGTCCCCACATCGCGTGGTTCAAGGACCCGGCGGGCAACGTGCTCTCCGTGCTGCAGGAGCGCTAGGACGCGCTCGGGTCGGACCCTCAGCGGCCGCCGAATCGCCGTCGCCGCGACCCGAACTCGGCGAGCGCCTGTTCGAGATCGGTGCTCGAGAAGTCGGGCCACAGCTCGTCAATGAACACGAGCTCGGAGTATGCGGACTGCCACGGGAGGAAGTTGGAGAGGCGCCACTCGCCGCCGGTGCGGATGATCAGGTCGGGGTCGCGCAGGTCGGGGGCGTACAGGCAGATTCGCCTGGCGTTGCTCAGCCGGTCTCAGCCGCCGCTGTAGGAGCTCGGTGCGGGCGCGTTCGTCCGCACCGCGGCGATCTCGGCGAGCAGCCCGGTGCCGGAGGTGCCGCCGAGCACGCGCAGACGATGCAGCCGGTAGGGGTCGTCTCCGCGGTGCGCCCAGCCCGGCACGACCGTCGTCGAGCCGGTGTAGCCGGCGGCTCTGACGGCGGTGAGGACCGTGCTGTCGTAGTGGCCGGACGGGTAACAGAACCAGTTGACGGGCACGTGGTAGCGGGCCCGCATCTCCGCGCGCGAGGCGGCGACCTCGTGACGGAGCAGGACGCTGTCGAGCTTGATCAGATCCGCATGGGTGAAGCCCTGGGTGTCCAGCTCCCATCCGGCCGCGACCAGGCCACGGATCTCCTCCTGGCCGAGTCCTCCCTGCGAGGGCGGAAGGCCCGAGAGCTGCATGTTCTCGTCTGCCACCCATTTGAGCCGCTGCAGCACCGGTAGCGCCTGGGTGTACTGGGACTGGTAGCCGTTGTCGAACGTCAGCACGATCGGCTTGCCCGCCCCCAGCGGGGCGCCGCGACGCCAGTATGCCTCGACCTGGTCGAGCGTGACTGCGTGCCAGCCGGCGTCGCGGAGAGAGTGCATTTGTTCGGCGAACTCGGCCGGGGTGACGTAGAGGCCGGGGAACGGCGCGCCCGTGGGCGGAGCGGCGATCACGTGGTACATCAGGATCGGGACGGGTCCGAGGCCCGGTGCTCCCGCCGCGGGCGCAGAGGTGGTGCCTGTGACGCCCGAGCGTCGCCCTCCGGACGTGCGCGCCGAACCGAGTGTCCCCTTCCCTGTGGCGCTCCCGCCGGACGATGAGCGTCCTGAGACGAGGACCACGACGGCGACTGCGGCGAGCGCCGTGAGCAGGATCGCGACGGCTGTCAGTCGGCGTCGCCGGCGAACCGAGCGCCGCCTCTCCTCACGCCGGGCTCGACGGCTCTCGATGTCCATCTTCGCCGCCGTTCGCGGTGCCCTGGCGGGAGTCCCTCATCGCCGCCAAGGATATCTGCGCCCAGGCGACGCGCCGGGCCGCTTGATGAGACCGGGTCTCATCAACTGCTAGGTTCGCTCGACAGGCGGTTCCCGTGCTCCGCCCGCGCTGCGTGGCAGATCGCCCGATCGCGAGCCACATCGACCGATGAGCATCCCGACTCTCAGACCAACGCTCGCGCTGGCGGCGCCCGCCCTCGCCCTCGTGCTCGCCCTCTGCGGCTGCGGGCGCTCGGCACCCGCGCCGCCCGGCTCGCAGGGACCCGGGCGCCCCGTCTTTCGGGTGGTGGCGGCGGAGAGCTTCTGGGGAAGCCTCGCGGCCGAGCTGGCCGGTCGGCGCGCGGAGGTGCGTAGCCTCATCGCGGCGCCCGGGGTCGACCCGCACAGCTATCAGCCGACAGCGGCCGACGCGCGCCTGGTCACCGATGCCAACATGGTGATCGAGAACGGACTCGGCTATGACCCCTGGATCGGCCAGCTCACCCGGGCGAGCCAGTCGCGCGCCAGACGGATCCTCGACGTCGGCTCGCTGCTCCGCCTTCCGGTCGGCGCCAACCCGCACCGCTGGTATTTCCCAGCCGACGTCGAAGCGGTCGTGCGCGGCATCGTTGCCGACTATGACCGCCTGGACCCGGCTGGCTCCGCGTACTACACCGAGCGCGAGCGCCGCCTGCTGCGTGTCGGCTTCGCCGGCTATGACCGCCTCAGGCGCGAGATCCGCGCGCGCTTCGCCGGGACGGCGGTCGGATACAGCGAGAGCATCTTCGAGGGGCTCGGCCGAGACCTCGGCCTCGAGCTGGCGACGCCATATGGCTTCGCCCGCGCGGTCGCAGAGGGCACCGACGTGACAGCCGCCGAGAAGCAAGCCGTCGACACCCTCGTCTCACGGCGAGGCATCCGCGTGTGGGTGTTCAACAGCCAGAACGTCACTCCGGACGTCCAGCGCGTCAACGAGCTCGCTCGCGCGGCCGGCGTTCCGGTCGTCACCGTCACCGAGACCCTCTCGCCCGCGGGAGAAACGTTCGAGGGGTGGCAGGTCCACCAGCTGGAAGGGCTGCTGCGAGCGCTCGAAGCGGGTCCGCGATGAGTCCCCGCGCCGGCGCCGATGCGGGCCGATGGGCCGAACGCGCCGCGGCTGCGCTGTCGGGGAAAGGCCGGCGGCGCGGGGGTGCCCGCGAGGCGGTCGTCGAGCTGCTCGACGAGCAGTCCTGCGCGCTGTCGGTCAGCGAGATCCGCCGGAAGCTGGAGGAGCGCCGTCGGGGAGTCTCGCGCGCGAGCGCGTATCGAATCATCGACGAGCTGGAGGCCGTCGCCCTGCTCCAGAGGGTCGAGGTCGGCGCCGGCCCGACTCGCTATGAGGCGATCCGTCCGGGCGGCGGCCATCACCACCACCTCCTCTGCAAGAGCTGCGGAGCACTCGAGCCGTTCACCGACGCGGCGCTCGAGCGCGCGATCGGACGCCTCAGCGACCGCCTCGCGATGCGGGTCTTCGAGCACGAGATCGTGATCCGAGGTGCCTGCCGGGAATGTCTGCGGAGGTGAGCGCCGGCCGGCCGTTCTGCGCCGTGGCGCTGCCAGGCGTCAGCCGCCGCTGAGGTTGGGCGGGATCTGCTGCCCGGCGGGCGGCGGGTCGTCCCGGAGCAGCTGGGGAACGGTCACCAGGCGGAAGCCTTTCGCGCGCAGTTTGGCGATGATGATCGGGAGCGCTTCGATCGTCTCGGTTCGTCCGCCGCCGGCGTCGTGCATCAGGATGATCGCGCCGCCGTGCGCCCCGGCGAGCGCGCGTTTGACGATCGTCGCGACGCCCGGCTGGGCGTAGTCGCCGGTGTCGACCGACCAGAGGACCATCAGCAGGTGCAGGGACTTGAGCTGACGCAGCGTGGTCGTGTCAAATGAGCCGTAGGGAGGGCGGAACAGACCCGGCCGGTGTCCGCCGAGGACTTCGACGCGGGCGATCTGTTCGAAGAGCTCTTCGTGTTGGTCGTGCGCTGAGAGCTTTGCCAGCTCGGGATGGCTCTGTGTGTGGTCGCCGATGACGTCGCCGTCTTCGATCTCGCGTACGGCCGAGGCACTGAAGTACTCGAGCATCTTGCCGACGACGAAGAATGTCGCGTGTACGTGTTCGCGCTCCAGGACGTCGAGCACTTTGGGTGTGTAGGGCCCCGGTCCGTCGTCGAACGTGAGTGCGATGTCGCGGCCGCGGCCGGCGCCCTCGCGGACGAAGGGCGTGTAGGCGAGCACTGAGGAGACCGCCTTGCGCAGTTCGTTCTCGGACTCGCTGGCGGGAGGCCTGTGGACGACGCGCGCGGCGCCGCCGCGGGCGGTCGCGGAGGGCGCTCGCCCGTGGTGGGAGCCCAACAGGGCGATCGCGATCAGCACGACGAGGATGAGCAGGACGATCGCGGCGCCGCCCCGGCGGCGCCGTATCTTGATTCTGCGCGCCTCGGCGCCGGCGACCGGCGCGGCAACCGGCGTGGGCGCCGGCGCCGGCTGCGGGGCAACGCTGCGCGCCTTGCGCTCGTCCTCGAAGTCCCAGTTCCACCGTTGGGTCATGGGCAGATGCTAAACGGCGTCCTGGCGTCTGCCGCGCGCCGCTGTGGCGTTTGTGCGTGAGCTCTCAGTCGAGCGCGGTGACGGGGCCGCGGGCGGCGACGGTCACCGCCGTGCCCGCGGGCAGCGCCTGCGCGCCGGCGACGCGTGCGAGCAGCAGTTCGCCGGCTCCCGGTTCGCGCGGGCGGATCTCCAGGAGCGCGTCGTGACCGTAGTAGCGGCATTGCTCGACCGTGCCGCCGAGCCCGTCCTCGCCGTCGCCCGCGGCGTCGGCGCGGCGGACGGCGAGCTGCTCGGGGCGGATCATCACGACGCCGGGCCCGGGCGGGGCGGAGTGCCCGGGGCGGAGCTCCAGAGCGCCGAGGCGCGTCTTCGCCGAGCCCTCGGCGATGTGGGCGTCGACGAGGTTCACCGCGCCGAGGAAACGCGCGAGATGCTCGTCGGCGGGGCGCTCGTAGAGCTCGACCGGCGCGCCCTGCTGCACGATCCGCCCGTCGCGGAGCACGGCGACGTCATCGGCGAGCGAGAGCGCCTCCTCCTGATCGTGGGTCACGAGCACAGTCGTCACTCCCTGCTCGCGCAGGAGCGCGTGGACCTCCTCTCGGACGCGGGTCCGCAGCGATGCGTCCAGCGAGGAGAAGGGCTCGTCGAGGAGCAGCGCATCGGGACGGCGCGCAAGCGCCCGCGCGAGGGCCACGCGCTGCTGCTCGCCGCCGGAGAGCTCGTGGGGAAAGCGCTCGGCGAGGGCGGCGATGCCGACCATGTCCAGTAGATCGCCCACGGCCCTGCCCGAGCGCTCTCGGCGAGGAAGGCCGAAGCCGACGTTGGCGGAGACGCTGAGGTGCGGGAAGAGGGCGCCCTCCTGGGGGACGTAGCCGATGCTGCGGCGCTCGATCGGCATATAGGAGTGCCCGTTGTCGAGGACTCGGCCGGCCAGCGTCACGCTGCCACGCTCGGGGCGCTCGAAGCCCGCGATCACGCGCAGCAGCGTTGTCTTTCCGCAGCCGGAGAGACCGAGCACGGCCGTGAGCGACCCGGGCTCGACGGACAGATCGACGCCCTGGAGGACGGGCGGCCCTCCGTAGCCCTTCCACAGGTCGGTGACGATCAGCCGGCTCATGCGTCTGGCCTGCGGCGGGCGAGGGTGGAGACTCGGCGGCTGAGCAGGTACGCCGGCACGGCCGAGATGACAACCATCATCCCGGCATACGGTGCCGCGGCGCCGTAGGAGAACGCGGTCGTGTAGGACCAGAACTGGGTCGCCAGCGTGTCGACCCCTGTGGGCCTGAGCAGCAGCGTCGCGGTCAGCTCGGTCGAGGAGGAGATGAACACGAGCGCGAACGCCGAGGCCAGCCCCGGGGCGATCACCGGAAGGGTGACGCGCAGCCAGACGGCGGCGGGGCGCACGCCGAGGGAGCGCCCGACCTCCTCCAGGCGGGCCGAGGACTGGCCCATGGCCGAGCGCACGCCCACGATCGCCAGGGGAAGGAAGAGGATCGCGTAGGCGACGATCAGCTCGAGTGAGCTCTCATAGAGCGCGAAGGCATAGCGGACCGAGAACGAGACCAGGCCGAGGGCGACCACCAGCCCGGGCAGCGCCATCGGAAGGTAGGCGAGGCGCTCGATCAGCAGGGTCAGCCGGTTGCGGTGGCGCATCGTCAGCGCCGTCACGGGGACGGCGAGCGCGGTCGCGATCCCGGCAGCGGCTGCGCCGAACGCGGCGGTGTGCGCGACGGCCGAGAGCAGCGATGTCCCGGGTAGCGTGCTCGAGTTTCCGCGCAGCATCCAGTAGACGAGCGAACCGATCGGCACACCGAGCGCGACCCCGCACAGCGCCACCAGGCAGCCGAGCACGGGCAGGGTCCACCGGCGCAGCGGCAGACGGGCGGGCGCCCTGCGCACGCCGGGTCCCGAGCGGCTCGTCCGCCCGCGCCCGCCGAGCGCGAGCTCGCCGCCGAGCACCGCGATGCTCAACAGGACCAGGACCAGCGACAGTGCGCATGCGGCGACCGTGTCGAAGCCGAGCTTGAACTCCGTGAAGATCGCGACGGTGAACGTCTGGTACTGGACGATCTCGAAGGCGCCGTACTCGGCGAGCAGCCCGAGCGTGACGAGCAGGCAGCCGCCAAGCACCGCGGGCCATATCTGGCGCAGGGTGATCCGCGCGAAGGTCTGCCACGGTCCGAGACCGAGGCTGCGCGCGGTCTCCTCCAATCCGGCGTCCGCATTCGCGAGCGCCGTCCTGGCGGGCAGGTAGACGAGCGGATACAGCGACAGGGTCATGATCATCACCGCCGCGAGATATCCGTGCAGCCCCGGCGCGATCGAGACCCAGCTGAAGCCGACGACGAAGTCGGGGATGCCGAACGGCAGTACGAGCGCGACGGCCCACAGGCGGCGCCCCGGCAGCACGGTCCGCTCGACGCACCAGGCCGCAGCCACGCCGATCACCGCGCACAGCACGGTGCAGGCAGCCGTCAGGCGGAGGGTGTTCCACAGCAGGACGGCGACCGAATGGCGCAGGAGCAGCCGTTGCACTTCGCCCCACCCCGACTGCTGGGCCTGGACCACGAGGAACGCGAGCGGCAGCAGCACGAGCGCGGCGGCGATCGCGGCGCCCGTGCCGGAGACGAGCGGCCAGCGACGCCTGCCCGACCACGCGCGGGAGGCTCTGCTCGCGGCGGGCTGGGTGGGCGCGAACGTGCTCACGGGCGCCTACAGCAGCCCGAGCTTCTGCTCGAGCGCCAGCGCTGCGCTGCCGTCGCCGAGTTCGCCTGGGGTCAGCGCGACGGGATGCAGGCCCGCGAGCGGTGGCACCCCGGCGGCGGCGCTCACGCCCGGGCGCAGCGGGTACTCATAGCTGTGGCTGTGGGCGATCGTCTCCTGGCCGGCCTGGCTGACCAAGAAGGCGAGGAACCGCTGCGCGGCGGCGCGGTGAGAGCTCGCGCGCAGCATCGCGGCACCGGAGACATCCACGAGATCACCCGGGTCCCCGTCGGCGTAGTAGTGGAGCGCCGAGTGCACAGAGGAGGCACCGAGCTCGTCACGCAGCCTGTACCAGTAGTAGCTGTTGATCGGCCCGATCGCGCTCTCGCCGTTGTTGACCTGGTTGACGACCGTCTCGTTGTCGGGGTAGATGCGCCCGTTTGCCTGCAGGCCCGCGAGCCATTTTTCTGCGGCCGCGGTCCCGTCGACCTTCACGACGGCGCTGAGCAACGGCTGGAAGTCGGTCTCCGAGGGGGCAAAGCCGACCTTGCCCTTCCAGCGCGGCTGCGCGAGTTCGAGGACCGAGTGGGGGAGCTGGGACGGCTTGAGAGCGCGCGTGTCGTAGACGAGCACGGAGGCCCGGGCCGAGACGCCGACCCAGTTTCCCTGCGCCGAGTCATAGCGCGCCGGGACGGCCGCGAGCGTGCTCTGGGAGATGGTGCCGAGCAGCCCTCGCTCGCGGAGGGCTTCGAGCACCGGCGTGTTCTCGCTGTAGAAGACGTCTGCCGGCGAGTTGGCACCCTCGAGGAGGACCTGGTTGCCGAGGGACGCCTCGTCGCCGGAGCGGATGCTGACCTTGATCCCGGTCTGCTTCTCGAACTGTGCGACTAGCAGCGCGGTCGTCTGTTCGTGCTGGCCGCTGTAGACCGTCAGGGCGGCGCCACCCGCCCCTCCGCAGGCGCTCAACGTCAGCCCGGCAGCCGCCAGGAGCATGAGGAGAGAGGGCTTGCCGCGGCTCATCTTGGAAATCCGATCACTGCGGTCGGGATGGACAATGGGGCACGGTAGCACAGGGGTTAGGGTTGCCTAACATCGGGTCTGTCGTCGGTTCGCCGCCGAATAGGTGAGAATCCGGGCATGCACGTGACCGCCAAGGCCGATTACGCCGTCCGCGCCGTCGTCGAGCTGGCCGACAGCAGCCAGGAAAAGCCGCGCAAGGTCGACGAGGTGGCCCAGGCACAGGGCATACCCGTCTCCTTCCTCGAGAACATCCTCACCCAGCTTCGCTCCTCGGGGATCGTTCGCAGCCAGCGCGGCCCCGAGGGCGGTTACTGGCTCGCGCACGACGCGGCGGAGGTCAGCCTCGCCCAGATCATCCGAGCGGTCGAGGGACCGCTCGTCGGCGTCCGCGGGCAGCGCCCGGAGGAGATCGAGTACGTCGGCTCCGCGGAGTCGCTGCAGCAGGTCTGGATCGCGCTGCGTGCCAACCTGCGCAAAGTGCTCGAGAACGTGACCGTCGCCGACGTGGCGGGCGGAAAGCTGCCGAAGGACGTGGTCGCGCTGACGCGTCACGAGGAGGCCTGGCACACGCGCTGATCCACCCCGCGGCGTTGCCGCGGGTGATCAGGAGGCGAAGACGCGCGGCTGGGGGAGGCGGATCGAGAGGATCTGGCCCTCGACGAGTTCGAGCTGCTGGGCCTCCTCGCGCGTGACCTGGGCCCAGATCTCGCGGCCGTCGTGAAGTTTGAGCTCCACCCGGACCTCGAAGCCGAGGTGGACGACCCGCTCGACCAGCGCCTCGGTCCCGGTGCCGTCGGCCTCCGGGAGGATCTGGATGTCGTGGGGGCGCACGAATGCGTCGCCGAGGCGGTTGACCGGGCCGATGAAGGACATGACGAACTCGTTGGCGGGGCTCTCGTAGAGCTCGCGCGGCGCGCCGGCCTGCTCGATCTGGCCCTTGTTCATGACGACGATCTGCTCGGCGACTTCCATCGCCTCCTCCTGGTCGTGGGTGACGAAGATCGTCGTCACGTGGATCTCCTCGTGGAGTCTTCGCAGCCATTCGCGCAGCTCGGCGCGGACCTGGGCGTCGAGCGCGCCGAACGGCTCGTCGAGGAGCAGAACCCGCGGCTGGACGGCGAGCGCGCGGGCGAGTGCCATGCGCTGGAGCTGGCCGCCGGAGAGCTGAGAGGGATAGCGGCCGGCGAGGCCTTCGAGGCGAACGAGGCCGAGCAGCTCATCGACCCGCGCGCTGATCTCGTCCTTGGGGCGTTTGCGGACGCTCAGGCCGAAGGCCACGTTGTCGTGCACCGTCATGTGCTTGAACGGGGCGTAGTGCTGGAAGACGAAGCCGACGCCGCGGCTGCGCGCGGGCGAGCTGGTGACGTCGTGCTCGCCGATGATCACCTCGCCACTGTCGGGCGTCTCCAGGCCGGCGATGATCCGCAGCAGCGTCGACTTGCCGCTTCCGCTCGGGCCGAGCAGCGCCGTCAGCGCGCCGTCGGCCACCGTCAGACTGACGTCCTGCAGGGCGGCGAAGTCGCCGAAATGCTTGCTGACGTTGCGAGCCTCGATCGCCATCAGTCCACAGTGCCCCTGTGTGCCCGCCGCGTCAGGAGGTTCATGGCCAGGAGCGTGCCGATCGCGAGCAGCGCGAGCACGACCGCCGCGGTGTAGGCACCCGTCGCATCGAAGTTCTCGAAGCGATCCTGAACGTAGAGGGGCAACGTCTGGGTCTGTTGCTCGATCCGGCCTGAGACGATGCTGACGGCGCCGAACTCGCCGAGTGCCCGAGCCGTGGTGAGCACGACCCCGTAGACGACGCCCCAGCGGATACCGGGCAGGGTGATGCGCAGGAACGTCTGCCATCGGCTGGCTCCCAGCGTCTCGGCGGCCTGCTCGGCGTCGGTTCCCATCTCGCGCAGGACGGGGATCGTCTCGCGCACGACGAACGGCAGCGAGACGACCGCCGTCGCGATCACCATTCCGGGGACCGAGAAGATCACCTGGATGCCCTGTTCGGCGAGCCAGTCGCCGAGCCAGCCGGTTTTGCCGTACACGAGCACGAGTGAGAGGCCGACGACGACGGGCGAGATCGCGAACGGCATGTCGATGAGCAGGCCGAGGATCGCCTTGCCCCAGAAGCGCCCGCGCTCGAGCAGCAACGCCATCCCTATCCCGAAGGCGGTGTTGAGTGGAACGGCGATCGCGACGATCTCCAGCGACAGCCAGAACGCGTGCTCGGCACTCGGCGTGGTGGCGGCGTTCCAAACCGGGGCCAGGCCGTGTTCGAACGTGCGGTAGAAGATCATCAGCACAGGCGCGAGCAGCAGCATCGCGAGGTATCCGAGCGCCACCGTCCGCACGCCGATCCGGCGCCTGCGCGCCGACCGGGCGCGGGCTCGGGCGGGGTCGATGCCCGGGCCCTTCGCCGCCCGCGAGCCGGCGAAGGGCGTGGATACCGCCGCTGTCCCGGGGCCGCTAGAGGACATGGCGCGAGCGCCTCCGCGAGACGTAGGCGAGGGCGCCCAGGACGAGTAGGGCGGCGAGCAGCAGGACGACCGACACGGCCGCCGCCGCTGCGAGGTTTTCGTTTGAGATCTGTCCGAAGATGTAGACCGAGCCGGCCTCGGTCTTGAAAGGCAGGTTGCCTGTGATCAGCACCAGCGATCCGAACTCGCCGACCGCGCGCGCGAAGCTGAGGGCGACTCCCGAGATGATCGCGGGGGCGAGCGTCGGCAGGACGATCCTGCGCAGGACCGTCAGCGGCGATGCGCCGAGCGAGGCGGCGGCTTCCTCCATCGCGAGGTCGAGCTCGAGCAGCACCGGCTGGACCGAGCGCACGACGAATGGCAGCGTCACGAACAGCAGCGCGAGGACGACCGAGGCGCGGGTGAACGCTACGTCGATCCCGACCGGGCTGCCCTTGCCGTAGAGCGCGAGCAGCACGACGCCGGCGACGATCGTCGGCAGCGCGAACGGCAGGTCGATGAGCGCGTTGACGATGCTCTTGCCGGGGAATTCGTCACGCACCATCACCCACGCGATGATCGTTCCGAAGATCGCGTTGATGGTTACGACGATGACCGAGGCGATCAGCGTCAACTTGATCGCGGCGACGGCCTCGGGGTTGGAGATCTCCCGCCAGAAGGCATGTGTGCCGCCGGTGCCCGACTTCGCCAGCAGGGCGGCGACCGGAAGCAGCACGAGGATCGTCAGATAGATCCCGAGCAGACCCTTGCCGAGCATGCCCCCGCCGCGCGTGCCCAGGTGCATCCCGGGCAGGCGGCGGCGGCCGACCGCCAGCGCGCCGCTACTTTGCGGTCGAGACGCCAAGTGACTGCTCGATCTTCGTCACGATCCCGGTTTCCGGTTCGAAGAACTGCTTGGTGACCGTCTTCCACCCGCCGAGCGAGTCGATCGTGAAGAGACCGGGGGGCGTCGGGAACTTCGACGCTCCCGGCACGCCCGAGATGACCGGGCGATAGCCCTTGGAGACCCAGATCGCCTGACCGGCGGGGGAGAGCAGGTAGTCGACGAACTTCTGCGCCGTGGTGGCGGCGGTGCCCTTGCCGACGACCGCGACCGGGTTCTGGATCAGGATCGTGTCCTTGGGGATCACGTATTCGATCGCCGCGCCCTTCTTCTGGTCGGATATGGCCTCGTTCTCGTAGTCGATCAGGGCGTCCCCGCGGCCGGCGAGGAAGGTCTGCAGCGCGTTGCGCGCGGAGCTGTCCTGGCTGACGACGTTGTGGAAGAGAGCGGTCAGGTAGGCCTGCGCCTGGGCGGGGGTCTTGCCTTCCTTGAGCTGAGCGCCGTAGGCGGCCATCACGTTCCAGCGTGCGCTCCCCGACGTGAACGGGTTGGGGGTCAGCACCTGTACGCCCGGCTTGACGAGATCCGACCAGCCGGTGATGTGCTTGGGATTGCCCTTGCGGACGATGATCACCGCGACCGACTCCGACACGAACCCGTGGGTCGCGTTCTGGTTCCAGCTCGATGAGACAAGGCCGGCCTTGACGAGCCTTTCGACGTCGGGCGAGAGCGAGAAGTTGACGATGTCGGCGTGCAGCCCGTTGGCCACCGCGCGGCTCTGTTCACCGGAGGGACCAAAGGACTGGCTGAAGGTCACGCCCTTGCCGTCGGTCGTCGCCCCGAAGGCCGGGATCAGCTTTTCAAAGACGCTCTGGGGGGTCGAGTAGGCGACCAGGCCCAGGTTCTTGCCGCCCGAGCTCGACGAGCCGCAGGCGGTGAGGCCGACAGCAGCGGCGATGAGGACGAGGATCGAGGCTGAGCGTTTGGTCATGAGCACTTTCTGAGTGGACAACATGGCAATAAGTGAGAATGTCGGAATAGTAGCCGAAATGCGGATTGGATTTCACCAGTATTAGATCCGGATGGGTGACGTTGGACACAGAGCGCCAATTTGTCCAATCCGCGAACGCCGATGCGCTAAGATGTTCGGCACGCGACCCACGGCGCCCGTGTCAACCCGCGCGGCGCGTGCCCTGGATACCCTGTCAAGAGTCGCGACACGCACTGCAAAGGAGATCCCGCCGATGTCAGCATCACCGCCAGCCGTCTCGTCCAGCCCCACGACGGAGGCCGCAGAGACAGCGGTCGAAGTGATCGCGGGCGCCGCCGCCGCGGACACCACGTTCTCACTCGCGCTGACGCAGGACCAAAAGGACATCCGAGACTGGGTCCACGGCTTCGCCGCCGACGTCGTGCGCCCGGCTGCGCACGAGTGGGACGAGAAGGAGTCGACGCCGTGGCCGATCATCCAGGAGGCGGCCAAGATCGGCCTCTATGGCTTTGAGGGGCTGGCCCAGTTCTTCGCCGACCCGACCGGGCTGACACTGCCGATCGTCAACGAGGAGCTGTTCTGGGGCGACGCCGGGATCGGCATGTCGATCATGGGCACCGCGCTCGCGGTCGCCGCGATCTTCGGCCAGGGCTCCGGCGAGCAGATCGGCGAATGGATCCCGCGCTGTTTCGGCACCCCCGACGACCTCAAGGTCGCCGCCTTCTGTGCCTCCGAGCCGAACGCCGGCTCAGATGTCTCCAACCTGCGCACGCGCGCCAAGTTCGACGAGGCGGCCGGCGAGTGGGTGCTCAACGGCCAGAAGGCCTGGGCGACCAACGGCGGCATCTCCGACGTCCACATCGTGATCGCGACCGTCGACCCGGAGCTCGGCTCGAGGGGCCACGCCGCGTTCGTGGTGCCGATGAGCGAGGCCAAGGGCATCTCGCAGGGCACCAAGGTCTCCAAGCACGGGCTGCGCGCGTCTCACACCGCCGACGTCTTTCTCGACGACTGCCGCATCCCGGCCGGCTATGTCCTGGGCGGCAAGGAGAAGCTCGACGAGCGCATCGCCCGCGTACGCGAGGGCAAGCGCAGCAAATCGCAGGCGGCGATGCAGACGTTCGAGTCCTCGCGCCCGACCGTCGGCGCGCAGGCGCTGGGCATCGCGCGAGCGGCGTATGAGTATGCGCTCGCGTACTCCAAGGAGCGCGAACAGTTCGGCCGCAAGATCATCGAGAACCAGGCGGTCGCCTTCACGCTGGCACGCATGAAGATGGAGATCGACGCCGCCCGCCTGCTCGTCTGGCGAGCGTCGTGGATGGGGCGCAGCGGCGTGGCGTTCGAGAACGCCGAGGGCTCGATGAGCAAGCTCAAGTCGGGTGAGGTCGCCGTGTGGGTGACCGAGAGGGCGATCCAGATCCTCGGCGGCAACGGCTACACGCGCGAGTATCCCGTCGAGCGCTGGCACCGCGACGCCAAGATCTACGACATCTTCGAGGGCACGGCCGAGATCCAGCAGCTGGTCATCGCCCGCGCGATCTCCGGCATGCACATCAAGTAGCTCTGTAGAGCCAGATCTGCCGGTCGGGGCCGCTCGTCTCGGCCTCCACGTTCCCCGACGCGCTCACTCACGCCCGTGCTCACCTCCTGCGCGACGGCGGCGTGCGCGTCGCGGCGCTTCACCGCGCTCCGGCGTTGCCCTAGGGTCGGCGGAGCGCATCGCCGGCGCCGGCGGGGGTCGTCGTCTACCAGGCCTGGCCGGTGCCGCAGTGCGGGCACGCGACGGTCGTCGAGACGTCGGCCCGGAACAGGAAGCCGCACTGACAGCTGTAGGACGCCCGGTCGAGCGGCCCGCCGGCCTCACGGACGCGCTGGACGGCCGGATCGCAGGGGTGCTGGACGACCTCGGTCACCGGGGCCCGGTATCCGCGGCGCCTGCCACGGGAGTGCCGTCGCTCAGACAGAGGGTGAGGGAAACGTGCTCTCATCGATGCTCTACCCCTATAACGTCGATCACGCGAGAAGGTTTCGCTCTGGGCGCACGATTTCCTCGTCGCGGCCGCCCGAGCGACGGTGTCGGGGGCGGCGGCGCGGGTTTGAGATACTGGGTGGCGATGAATCCCGCGCGCAAGCGAACGGTGCGGCTGATCGTGGCGTTGAGCGCTGCCGTAGTCCTGGCGAGCGCACTGATCTACACGAGCTTCAGCGCCGCCAGTCCGGCTCTCTCGCCGAGTCAGCTGACCCACCAGGCCCAGCCCGGGCGCAGCTACGAGGTGACGGGCACCGTGGCCCAGGGATCGGTGCACCGGGCCGGGGAAACCCTGTACTTCAGCGTCGAGGACCGCGCCGGAGGAACGACCATCCCGCTCGCCTACACGGGCACGGTCCCCGACCCCTTCCGCGAAGGCCGCGAGGTGATCGTGACCGTCGAGAAGCACGGGTCGACCTACGTCGGCGAACGTAACTCGCTGATCACCAAGTGCCCGTCCAAGTACAAGACGGCGCCCCCGGGCCAGAAGCAGAACTAGTGACCGAGACGCGCATCGGCTCGGGTGTCGAAGCCTGATGGCCGGGCTCGGCTTCGCCTGCCTGCTGCTCGGCCTGGTCATCTGCCTCTACGGCATCGGCTCCTCGCTGTATGGGGTGCGCAAGGGCAGGCCCGAGTTCTCGGATTCCGGCCGTCGCGCCGTGTACGCGCTTGCGGGAGTCCTCACCGTCGGCTTCGCGGTGCTCGAGATCGCCTTCCTGCGCAATGACTTCGTCTTCAACACGGTCGCCGACACCTCGAGCCGGACCACGCCGACCTTCTACAGGGCGGCCGCCGTCTGGTCCTCACAGGAAGGCTCGCTGCTGTTGTGGGCCTGGCTGCTGTCGCTGTGGTCGAGCCTGGCGCTGTTCCTGACACGCAAGCGGATGCGCGACATCGCCTCGTACGCGACGGCGATCCTGCTCGGCTTCGGCGCGTTCTTCATCGCGCTCATGGTCTTCTACGCCAACCCCTTCGCTACGACACGCCCCGCGCCGGCCGAAGGCGCCGGCCTGGACCCGCTGCTGCGCTTCCCGACGATGGGGATCCATCCGCCGATGCTGTACTCGGGCTACACGCTGTGCACGATCCCGCTCGCATTCGGGATGGGGGCTCTGATCGCACGTCGTGTGGACGCGGACTGGATCAGGGCGATCCGCCGCTTCGCCTTCGCCGCCTGGCTGTTCCTCGGCGTCGGCATCCTCCTCGGTGCCCGCTGGTCCTACTCCGAGCTCGGATGGGGCGGCTACTGGGGCTGGGACGCGGTCGAGAACGCCTCGCTGATGCCGTGGCTGACCGGCACCGCGTTCCTGCACTCCCTGATGATCCAGGAGAAACGCGGGATGCTGAAGGTCTGGAACGTTTCGCTCGTCCTCGGCACCGGGACGCTGGCGATCATGGGGACGTTCCTCGTCCGCAGCGGGGTCCTCAACTCGATCCATGCGTTCGGTGGGGCGACCCTCGGCGTGCCTTTTGTCATGCTCATCGGCGTCCTGATCGCGGCCTCGATCTATCTGGTCGTCTCGCGGCGCGACATGCTGCGCTCCGAGCATCGCCTTGACTCGCTGCTCTCGCGCGAGTCGATGTTCCTGGCCAACAACGTCGTCCTCGTCGCCCTCTGCTTCGTGATCTTCTGGGGCACGTACTTTCCGCTCATATCCGAGGCGCTCACCGGCCAGGAAGCGTCGGTCGGGCCGCCGTGGTTCGATCGCTACACGGTCCCGCTGGCACTTGTGCTCGTCCTGCTCAGCGGCATCGGGCCCGTGATCGCGTGGCGGCGCGCGACGCTCGCCAACGCCCGGCGCAACTTCCTCGCGCCGCTGGTCGTCTCGCTGAGCACGCTGGTCGTGCTGCTCCTGAGCGGAGTCGCCGAGAAGCCATTCGCGATCGCGATGTTCTGCTGCGCGGCCTTCGTGTTCGGCAGCATCGGGCAGGAGTTCTTCCGCGGCGTGCGGGCTCGACGGGCGATGGCCGGTGAGGGCGTCCCGCGAGCCCTGCTCTCACTCGTGCGGCGCAACCGCCGCCGCTATGGCGGCTACGTCGTCCACCTCGGGATCGCGGTTCTGTTCATCGGCGTGGCCGCTTCGTCCTCGTTCCAGCACGCCTCCGAGCTCGGTCTCTCACCGGGTCAGTCGACGCGAGTTGGCTCCTACACGGTGCGCTACGTGAGGCCGACGGCGACGATCACGCCGCGCTACGACGCCGCCCACACCGGCTCGACCCTGAGCCTCGGCGCGCTGCTCGACGTGAGCAAGGGCGGCCGCCACGTCGCAACGCTGAACCCGAGCGAGGGCTATTACGCATCCCAGGAAGCAGCCCAGGGGTCGGTCGGAAGCCTTATCGGCGGGCAGCCGGTGAGCCACATCTCGATGGACGGCGGCATCACCCGTGACGTGTGGAGCGCGATCTCGCCTGACCTCGAAGCGCCCGCGTTGAAGCGGATCGTGACCGTCGGCAACAAGACGCTGTCACCCGAAGAGGCGCTCGTCGCGATCGGCTACCTGGCGCGCGCATACCTCAAGAACCCGCCCCAGGCGCAGTTCCACTTCATCGTCTCGCCCCTCGTCATGTGGATCTGGCTGGGTGGGCTGATCGTCTTCGGCGGAGGGCTGATCGCGATCTGGCCGGCGCCGAGCGCGGTTCGCCGGCGGGTGAGCGCGCGTTCACGCGCCCGCGCCCTGCGCGGCCTCGCACGCGCTTGAGGATCTGCCGGCCTGCCAACCTGATGGTGTGAGCGTGATCGTGCCGATCATCATTCTGGGCCTGGTCGGGGTGGTCGTACTGGTGGTCTCCGCTCCGCTGCGGGAGCGCCGGTCCACGACCGCGGTGGGGGAGCGAGGCGCCCCGAGGCGGGAGAACGTACCGGCCGAGCGCGTCGAGCTCGACGATCTGGAGGCCGAGCGCGAGGCCAAGTACCGGGAGATCCGCGACAGCGAGCTCGACTATCGGACCGGCAAGCTCTCGCGGGAGGACTACGAGACGATCGATGCGCAGCTGCGCGGTGAAGCGATCACGATCCTCGACAGGCTGGAGCGGCTGGGCCGCAGGGCGTCGGCTCCGCCCGACTAGGCCCAGGGACGCTTCAGCAGCAGGACCGCGTTGAGGAAGAACAGGACGGCGAAGAAGATCGTCCACCGGTTGAGGTTGCGCTCGACCATCGAGCCGCCACCCAGCGGACCGGCGCCGCTGCCCACGCCGAAGGCGCCCGACAGACCTGCGTCCTTGCCCGAGTGCATGAGCACAAGGAAGATGACGATCACCGAGATGACGACCTGGAGGATCGAGAGGATGGCTTCCACGGGCCAAAGCCTAGCGTCTCGCGCGTGCCTGCGGGGGCATTTCCGTCGTCCCGGACCCAGAGCTTGCACGTATCGTTACAAGCACGCGGCGATGGAGCCGCTGGAGCAGGAGTGAGCGGTCTCTCCGGCGAACAGCGACATGTGACCCTCCACTGCGGCGTTTGGGCGGCTCGCGCGGGGGTATGTCGATCCCGTCGTGCTGCTGCGAGAACGCGAGAATATGCCGCAGAGTCGACGAACAAGGGCGATCTCGCGGATGCAGTGCCTTCCGCCTCGATGCCGGATACGGTCGGGCGGGCGTGGTCTGCGAGGACGCTTCGGACGCCATCGATTTGCCAGTCCGATTACGAATCCTTTACGCATTCGTGGTTGCCTGCCGATATGAATGGCGGTGGGCGCCCCCATGGACTGCGGGCCAGCCTCACCGACCAGAACCATGGGACGACCCCGAGATGACCAATTTCCACGTATGCCGCCGGTGAACAGCGCCCGTAGGCGGGCGGTTCGCGCGGCGCTGTCGGCACTCGCCGGCGGCGGGTTGACGGCTGCCGGACTCGGCGGCCCGCTGTCCGCGGCCGCGCTCGGCGCCGAAGCGACGACGTCCTCGTCGGGGATCGAAACGACGACCGTGCCCGCGCCGGCGCCACCGACCCCTGCTCCCGCCCCGACGCCCGGGGCGCAGCCGACCACGAGCACCTCGACACCGTCGAGCACTCCCGCGAGCACCACGCCGGTCCCGGTTCCGCCGGCTCCGGCAACGCCAAGTCCGGCTGCGGAACCAGCGCCGACCGTCGTTCTCCACCGCCGCCAGAAGACGACCTCGGGCTCCAAGACACAGCCGAGCGAAACCGCGACCAAGCTGAAGTCGAAGAGCGCCAAGGAACTCGCCGCCAAGGCCACTGGGCCCAACAACGTGGCGGCTTCTCCTCAGGTTGTGGCCCAGGCCGGCGCGCTGGCCGCGATCCTCGCGTCCTCCGACGCCTCCGCCCAGGCACTCGCCTTCTACCGCATCCCGCTCTTTCTGCTGCCGATCTACAAGGCGGCGGCCGTCCAGTACGGGGTGCCGTGGCAGATCCTGGCCGCTATCAACGAAATCGAGACCAACTACGGCACCGATCAGTCGGTCTCGACGGCGGGCGCGGTCGGCTGGATGCAGTTCATGCCGAGCACCTGGCTCTCCTACGGCGTCGACGCGCTCGACGCCAACTACGCCGACCCCTACAACCCCGTCGACGCGATCTTCGCCGCCGCCCGTTACCTGCGCGCAGCGGGCGCGGCGACCAACCTGCGCACGGCCATCCTCGCCTACAACCACTCCAACGAATACGCCGACTCGGTGCTGCTGCGTGCCAAGCTGATCTCGACATACCCCAAGTCGGTGATCGCGACGCTGACCGGCCTGATCGACTCACGCCTGCCCGTCACCGGCGGCCACGTCGCCTGGACCGCGCTGCCGCCCACGACGCTTCGCCCGGCGAGTGCCACGGGCAACGCCGTCGCCGTGCCCTCGAGTCACGCGGCGAGCGCGACCCCCGGCTCGAGCGCTCCGCCGTCGCCGGCGCTCGCCGCAGCCGCCGCGACCTCCAAGCGTGCCGCTGCCGAAGCCGAGATCCTGCAGCAGGTCGACCTCACGAGCATCCCGACCGCCTCAGTCGTCGCCGTGCAGGACGGGCGCGTCGTGGGCCTTGGACAGTCACACGGGCTCGGACGCTACGTGATGCTCAAGGACGTCTACGGCGATGTCTTCACGTATGCCGGCCTCGGCAGCATCGCCCGCACCTACACGGCCTCCAAGCCGACCCGCGGGAAGGTCAAGTCCGCCGGGGTCGAAGCAGCGGGCAAGCACGACCCGGCGCCGGCCCTGCCCGCGAGCGCGGGCAGCCAGCCGCCCGTGACACTCAACGTCAAGGTGCCCGCAAAGCATGCCCCCGCCAAGGCTCACGGCAGCGCCGCAGTCGCCCCTGAAGCCCTCCCCGCGAGCACCGGGGGCAAGGTCCGGCTTTTCGCTCATCCCGGCAACCCCGACGCGCGCGCGGCCGCCGTCGTCAGGGCAGCACGCCGGGCGCGGACGAGCAGTGCGCCTCGCCCGCAGCCGCTTCGTCGTGGCTCGGTCGTGACCAGCGGGACGGTCCTCGGCCGCGTCCGAGTCCCCGCCGGCGCTCACGTCGGGCACCTGCGCTTCGCGATCACGCCCGCCGGCGATCCGGGGACGATCGAACCGGGCCCGATCATCTCCAACTGGGCGCAGCTCCAGCGCGCTCTGCACCCCCAGGGCGCGAAGGCACCGAACCCGCTCCTCGGCGCGACCGCCAGCGACGTGTTCCTGCTCTCGCGCACAGCGCTCGAGCGCACCGTGCTCTCGGACCCCGGCATCACGCTGCCGGCCTGCGCGCGCCACGACGTCGCCTCGGGCTCGGTCGACCGGCGCGTGCTCGCGGTCCTGGCCTTCCTCTCTCGCAGCGGACTCAAGCCCAAGCTCGACTCGCTGCGCTGCGGGCGCAGCGCCTCAGGTTCCGCGACGCTCTCGCTCGCACAGGCCAAGGGCGATGCAGTCGCCATCTCGGCCATCAACGGCATCCCGATCGCCGGCCACCAGGGACCTGGCACGATCACCGACCTGACCGTACGCACGCTGCTGACGCTGCCGCGCGAATTCGTGCCCCAGGAGATCGTGAGCCTGATGCGCTACCCGGGCGCCAAGAACACCCACGCCCGCTCGGCCTACTGGAGCCGGCTGGCCCTCGACTTCGGCACCGCGACTCCGGCCGCGAGCATCCCGAGCACCGTCGGGGCGAAGGGCGCGGCCCACTCGGCCAAGAGCGGGAGCACGGCACCCGTCCCGCTCGTGACCACCACGGTCATGAGCACGAGCCAGTGGAGCCAGCTGATGGCGCGGATCGCCGGGCTTCCCTCGCCGAGCGTGGCGACCAAGCCGAGCACGTCGGCGATCGCCGACCCCAAGCCCAAGCACGGCTGAGCGCGCGGGCGCAGCCTGCGATCATCTGCCCGTGGCCAGCTACGGTGGCATCGATCTGGGAGGGACCAAGATTCAGGCCGTGGTCGTCGACGACGGCCACAAGGCGCTCGGGTCGGCCCGGCGCCCGACGCCGACCAGCGGCAGCCCGGCCGACGTCGCGGTCGAAATGGAGAAGGCCCTGCGCGACGCCGCACGGGAAGCCGGAATCAGGCCGTCGAAGCTCGCCGGAGTGGGGGTGGGCTCGCCGGGCACGATCGAAGACGGCGATGTGACGAGCGCCCGCAACCTGCCCGGGTGGGAGGGCATGTTCCCGCTCGCGGCGGTCCTCGAGAAGGCGCTCGCGACTCAGGTCAAGGTCGGCAACGACGTGCAGGTAGCGACGGACGCGGAGTTCAAGCTCGGAGCCGGCCGGCCGTATGACTCGCTGCTGGGCGTCTTCTGGGGCACGGGCGTCGGCGGTGGCCTGATCCTCGACGGCAGGCCGTGGACGGGCCGCGGAGCGGCCGGTGAGATCGGCCACGTGGTCGTCAAGATCGACGGCGCACTCTGCACATGCGGACGGCGAGGCTGCATGGAGGCTTATGCAGGGCGGGCGGCGATGGAGATCCGTGCCCGTCACCTGCACGATGAGAAGGGCCACAAGACCGACCTCTTCAAGCTGATGGCCGAGCACGAGCGCACCCGACTGACGAGTGGCATCTGGGCTCGGGCGCTCGAGCGTGAGGACGAGATGGCCACCCAGATCCTCGACCGAGCCGTGATCGCACTCGGCGCAGGGGTCGCCTCTGTCGTCAACGTCCTCGACGTCGAGAGCGTGATCATCGGCGGCGGCCTCGGCGTCCGCCTCGGTCAGCCGTTCGCTCAGCGGATCGTCGAGGAGATGCACCCGCACCTGTTCGCTGACACCCGTCCGCCCGACGTCCAAGTCGCAGCCCTCGGCGACCTCGGCGGTGCGATCGGCGCCTCGCTGCTGGTCGACCCCGACTGAAACGCACCGGGCACCCGCCGGTTCGGGTCGGATCGGGTTCTCTACATCTAGAGACCGAGCACGGTGATCACGACAAGCGCCACCGACAAGGTCGAGGTGACCGCGACGGCACCCCCGCCATCCGGTTGAGCAGCCCGCGGCTGCGGTGCTCTCCCATCACCTGGGCCGAGTGTGAGAGCCGCCAGATGAAGAACAGGTTGATCGGCAGCAGGATGCCGTTGACCACCTGAACGCCGACCAGGAGGGAGATCACGGGCACGCCGGGGATGATCGCGACGAACGTGCTGATCATGACGACAACTGCTCGCCCCACTGCGCTCCAGTGGGGATGGGCGAGGATCGCCGCGATCGGGTAGGCGAAGAAGGAGATCGTGAACCAGATGAAGATGCGCTCGGCCGAGCGGTAGGAGCCGCGCACGCTGATCAGCCAGATGCCGAGCGCCGCGATCGCCACCGACAGCTGCACGGGGATCCCCGCCAGCCCGAGTGCCGCGCCCGCGCCGACGCCGAGGAAGTCCGGGACGGGCCGAGAATCTATCTTGAGGAGGGATGCCGCCCTTCTGGACATCGATCGTGGTGCTCTCGCTGTTCCAGGGTGTGCTCGTCGCGCTCCCCGGTGTCCTTGGCGAGGGGCGGCTGACACGTCTCGACGGTCGCCGCTGGGCGGTGCTCCCACCTCTCTCGATTCTCGTGTTCGTCGCGGCCGCGGCAGCGGCCGAACACGCGAGCGCCGAGGGGCTGACCTACCTCGCTCTCCTCGCCGTGCCTCCGCTCGCCGTGCTCGCGCTCGGCTGGCTCACGCGGGGCGCCCGTCCGCGCCACGCGGCGTGGGCTGGGATCCTCTTCGCGCTCGCCTGGGCCGACCGGACGGGACTCGCCGGCGAGTCCGCGGCCCTGCTGCTCTCGGGTCTGAGCTGCGTCGCGCTCGGGGTGATGCTCGCCGCCCTCACGCCTCCTCGCTGGCTCGCCGGCGGGATCATCACGATGGCCTGCGTCGACTCGGCGCTGGTGATCGCGGACCTGTTGCAGCAACCCAACTCGGCGCTGAATGCGGCACATCCCGGGGCGGGCCTGCCGAAGCTCCAGAGCGCGGTGTTCGGCAGCGCGGTCATGGGCTACGGCGACCTCTTCATCGCCGGCGTTCTGGGAGGGCTGCTCGCGGCCGGCGTGGGCCGCTCGACTCAGCTGCGAGGCGCCGTCCTCACCGCGGCGAGCGCCCTGCTGTTCGACCTCCTCTTTTTCCTCGTCGACGAGCTTCCCGCAACCGTGCCCGTGGCGCTGGCGCTCGTGATCCTGCTCACGCAGCGGCGATCTGCTCGCTCGCGGGCGGCTCGGGCAACGCCGAGGGCGCCCGGCGCAGCGGCTCTTGCGGCGCGAGCTCCGGCTGCGCGGTGATTGCGCGGGCGGTGATCTCGACGGCGCTCGGTGCGGCGACTTCGCGGTCGGAGGCAGCGCCCGCCTGCTCGATGCGGCGGACCTGCGGGATCACGCGATGGTCGAAGGACCCGACGGCCTCGTTGTAGGCCGATACGGCCGAGTCGAGCTGACGGCCCATCTTGCCCAGGGGCTCCACGAAACGCCCGAGGCGACGGTGCAGCTCGCGCGCGGAGTCTGCGATCTCGCGCGCCGACTCGGCGATCAGCTCCTGGCGCCAGCCATAGTGCACGGCCCACAGCAGCCCGATCAGGGTCGTCGGCGTGGCCATCAGCACCTGCTGCTGAACGCCGTATTCGATCAGCGCCGGGTCCTGTGCGAGGGCCGCCTGATAGATGCCGTCCGAGGGCACGAACATCACGACGAACTCCGGAGTCGAGTCGAACTGGCGCTGGTAGCCCTTGGATGCCAGGCGAGTGATGTGGTCGCGGGTCTGGCGGGCGTGTCGCGCGGCATGCAGCTCGCGCTCGTCCTCGCCGGGTGCCTCCAGTGACGCGAGGAAAGCGTCGAGCGGCACCTTCGAGTCGACCACGACGAGCTTGCCTCCCGGCAGGCGCACGAGCATGTCGGGCCGCAGGGCTCCGTCGGCGGTCTGGATCGTGCTCTGCTCGACGAAGTCGCAGTGGGAGACCATGCCCGCCATCTCCACGACGTTGCGCAGCTGGATCTCGCCCCAGGCCCCGCGGGTCGTCGGACGCTTCAGAGCCGAGACCAGGTTGCCGGCCTCCTGGCGCAGCGTGCCCACACCCTCTCCGAGCTGACGGACCATCTGGGAGAGCTCGCCCTGGGCCTGGCGACGCTCGCGCTCGAGTCGGCCGATCTCGCTCTCCATGCGGCCGAGCTTCTCCTCGACCGGCCTGACCATGCCCTTGATCTCCTCGGTTCGGCGCGCCATCTCGCCGCTCGCGCGCTCCTCCTCGGCGCGGCGGGCCTCGGTGACACGCTGCGCCAGGGAGTCGCCGGTCTGGGCGAGGACGTCGACCGATATGGCCTTCAGCTCGGCGTGCATCCGCTCCCGGCTCGACCGGGCCATCGCAGCGGCGCACGCGGCGCCGACGGCGAGTCCGACGATCAACAGCAGCAGGCTCAAAGCGTTCATGACAGGACCCTTCCGGATGGCTTGGACGCACAAGCGTGCCACCCGCCTCGGACGGCCCCGGCGCGGGCTGTGGCGCCGTCGTTCTCGGCCGCCCGGATCCGCCGGATGGGGGCGCTCGAGGCCCCACCGGCGGCGGGCCTGGCGGGACCGTGCGAGAGGGCAGAAACGGCTGTAGCCAGCCAAAAAACGCCGCTTGACATGAACTTCTGCGGCGGCTATGCTGCTCAACCTCCCCGGGTTTGGCTTGGGGAGACTCCGTAGAGGGATAATTCCATTGAGGGGGCTGTGCCTGCGGGCATGTCCCGCACGTAATGAGGAGGATGTGATGTCAGCCAAGAACGGCTCGGCAGTTAAACGCAGTCGACTTATCGGGCTCACGGTCGCCGTGATGTTCGCCCTGACGGCGCTGTTCGCGTCGTCGGCGAGCGCCGTCAACCCGCCCGTCGAACAGACCTACCTGGTGCTCGGCGACTCGCTGGCGTTCGGCTACTCGCAGCAGCTGTTCAACGAAAACCTCGGAGCGGGCGAGCCCGCGACGGCGTTTGAACACGGTTACGCAAACGGTTACTTTGCGCACCTCAAACCAAAACTCACCGGCACGCAGATGCAGAACCTCGGTTGCCCGGGCGAGACGACTGACTCGCTGATCGGCAACGGTGGCCTCGCAGCCGCTGTGAACCCAGGCCACGCAGAAGCACCGTGTGCGTACCACGCTGTAGCAGCCGAAAAAGCCGGATTCCCGGCTGGCTTCCACTTCCCGCTGCACAACGAATACGGTGGCACCAAATCGCAGCTTGAAAGGGCCCTTGAACTCCTGGGCCTGGACGCTGCCAAAGGCACGCCCGTCACGACCCTCTCGCTGAACATCGGCGCGAACGACCAGCTGAAGGCTGTCGCGATCTGCGAAGCCCAAGCGAAAGCCGAAGTCGGCGCGAAAATCAAAGCCAAGATCGAAAAAGAAATCGGGGAAAAACTGGGCAAAGGCGAAATGACGCCTGAAGAAATCCCGGCCTTCGTCGCCAAACGCTCCGCTGAAGAAGCCGCCAACCCGGCCAACAAAGCGGAAGGCGAAAAAATCGGCCAGCTCTGCATCGCCAACGCGGCGCCTGCTCTGGGCAAATACATCGGCGAAAAAATCGGGACGATCCTGTACGTGCTTCGCGAAGGTGCGAAATTCGGCAGCATCAACTACACCGGCAAGGTCATCTTCGTCGGTGCGTACAACCCGTACGGCAACCTGCTGGCCTTCCCGAACAAGAAAGAACTCGTCGAAGGCGTCAACGACGAAATCCTCCCGGGGTCCAACTTCCTCGTGAGCAGCTTCAACGCTGGCTTCAAAGGTGCGGTCGAACTGTTCGGTGGCTGCTTCGCCGACACGAAACCGAAATTCAACCCGCAGAACCTGTTCGAACCGGCCAGGCTGCAGAAATACACCAACATGGCCAACGCAACCTCCGTGGAATTCCCGCCGACGTCCGGCAAATTCCTCGCCAACGGGCCGGACATTCACCCGACCCCGAGCGGTTACCTCATCATGAAGGGCGTGATGGTTACCACCTGCGGCTAGTCAGCACGGCAGTTGAGCGCCTGATGCAAGGCGCGTAGCACGCTCGGGGCTCCCGGCTACTCGGCCGGGAGCCCCGAGGCCTTTAAGCGCTCCGCCGCGTGTTCGAGCATGCCGAGCATCGCCGGAGCGGCCGGCACCAGGCGGGCCCCGGCGGGCGTCGCGGCGATGACCCGCCGCACCGGCGAGCTGGGGGCGAGCGAGCGGATCGCGATGTCCTGGCGGACGACCGACAGCGCGAGCTGCGGGATCAGCGCGACGCCGACGCCGGCGGCGACGAGTCCCTGCACTGTCTGGTAATCGTCGCTCTCGAAGCTCACGCTCGGCTCGAAGCCGGCCGCGTGACAGCTGCGCACGACGTGGCGCGCGCAGGGGCTCGAGCGCGATGTCTGGACCCACGAGTCGCCGGCCAGGTCCTCGAGGCGGATGTGTGCCCGCCCGGCCAGTGGATGCTCGCGGGGGAGGGCCAGGCGCATCGGATCCTCGAGCAGCTCGACGACGCTCAGCTCGTCCTCCAGCGCTCCCTCGCCGGCGAACTCGAACAGCAACGCGAGGTCGAGCTCGCCGCCGCGCAGCCGCGGCACGATCTGCTCGGGCTCGCCCTCGGCCAGCGTCAGCTCGACCTCGGGGTGGGCCGCGCGGAAGCTCGCGATCGCCAACGGCATCAGCGTCGCGCCGGCCGTCGGGAAGGAGGCCATGCGAAGGCGCCCGCCGCGCAGGCCGGCAATCGCCGAGAGTGACGCCTCAGCGGCCTCCAGACGCGCGAGGATGCCCTCGGCGTGGCCCACCAGCGTCTGCCCGGCGGCGGTCAGGGTGACGCCGCGGGGATGGCGCTCGAGCAGCTTCATGCCGGTCTCCGACTCGAGCGTGGCGATCTGCTGGGAGACCGCGGACTGGGTGTAGGAGAGAGCCTCCGCCGCGGCTGAGATCGAGCCGCGATAGGCGACCTCCTTGAGGACCTTGAGACGCCCCACGTTGAGCATTAGCTCATCTTATAGCGGAGATCACAAAAGACATTGGCACTGATGGCAGGAGGGTGTCAACATCAGACGAACAGAGCAGCGCAACCAACTTGAACATCGGCCGCACGAGCGAGCCGGAACACGACAGGAGAGCCAGAATGTCAGCCAAGATCATCATTTCCTATGACGGGACCGCAAACGAGGACGACGCCCTCGCCCTCGGCCGCCTGTTCGCAGCCGCCGGCGCCGAGCTGGCGCTGGCCTACGTCCGTCACACCCCTGAGCGCGACAGCGACCGCGAGGCGCTCGCCCAGAGCGAGGCTCAGGAGATCCTCGACCGGGGCATCACCCAGCTCGGCGTTCCCGGCGCCGGACGCCACGTCGTCATCGACCGCTCGACGCCCGACGGGCTCGCCGCGCTCGCGGCAGCCGAGAACGCCGACGTCGTGGTCTTCTGCTCGGACTCCCACACCGCCAAGGGTCACCTCGCCATCGGCAACTCCGCCCAGCGCCTGCTCGAGGGCGGCCGCACGGCCGTCGCGATCGCGCCGGTCGACCTCGCCGAGCGCCCCGACGTGACCGCCGTCGGTGAGGTGGTCGCCGTCGGCGACTCCGACGGTGGAGCCCGCGAGACGGCGGAGGCCCTCGCGGCCGCCCTCGGCGGCAGCGTCGCCCCCGTCGCCAACGAGAACACGGGCCTGCTCGTGCTCGACTCTCGTCCCGAGGCCGAGGCCGGCCGGATTGCCCTCACCTCCTCGGCGGCGCACCTGATTGAGATCGCTACCTCGCCGGTCCTCGTGCTCCCGCGCGGGTCCCACCTGCGCTTCGGTCGCACTCCGGCGGGCGCAGCCGCCTAGCGCCCTCAGCCGTACACGCCGGCCGGCCCGTCAGCGAACGGTCCGGCCGCGCGCTCGCGCGAGCGCGTAGCGCGCGAGTGCGGCGAGAAAGTCGAGCGTCCCGCCGAGCAGGTGTCCGATGGGGCCGGTCCACAGCCATGTCTCGACGCGCCGGCGGAGGCTGGCGGGTGCGGGGGTCCCCATCAGCCGGCACGGTATCGTGGCGGACGTGGCGCCCGCCCTCAAGACCACCGTGACCGAGCTCGATGGCTCACGCGTACGCCTCTCGGTCGAGGTCCCGCCGGATGAGGTCGAGGGGCGCCTTGAGCGCAAGGCGCGCCAGCTCGGCCGCGAGCTGAAGCTGCCCGGCTTCCGGCGCGGCAAGGTGCCGGCGCCGCTGGTCATCCAGCGGGTGGGCCGCGACGTCGTGCTCGAGGAAGCCGTCCGCGAGACGATCTCCAGCTGGTACTCCGACGCGATCGAGACCTCGGGGATCGTCCCTGTCGGGGACCCCCAGATCGACCTCGGCGAGCTGCCACCGAAGGGTGGCGCGCTCGAGTTCTCGGTCGAGATCGGCGTACTGCCCAAGGCACAGCTGGGTGACTACAAGGGCTTGGAGGTCGCCCGGCGGGAGCCGGTCGTCGCCGACGAGCAGATCGAGCAGGAGGTGGAGAGCATGCGCGAGCGGCTCGCCCGCCTGCAGACCGTCGAGCGCCCGGCCGAGACGGGGGACTTCGTGGTGATCGACTATCTCGGCTCCAAGGCGAGGACGGACGCCGAGGCTCCTTGGGAGCCGTTCGACGGCGGCGAGGGTCGCGACCAGCTCGTCGAGCTGGGCGGCGGCAATCTGATCCCGGGCTTCGAGGAGGCGCTCGTCGGAGCCGGCGCGGGCGAGACGCGCAGCGTCGCGCTGACCTTCCCGGCCGACTACGGCAGCCCCGAGCTGGCCGGACAGGACGCGTCGTTCGAGGTCACCGTCAAGGAGGTCAAGCTCAAGGACCTGCCGGAGCTCGGCGAGGACTTCGCCAGCGAGGCCGGGTTCGACGACAACGAGGAGCTGCGCGAGGACATTCGCGCGCGCCTGGCCGAGGCCGAGGAGGCCCG
>DAIRTT010000004.1:0-31982 GCA_036803745.1 Solirubrobacteraceae bacterium
GCACGCTGTGGATCGAGCACGCCTCGGACATCGCCTCGGAGTACTACGCCTCGGTACTGCTCGACCGCTCGGCCAAGAAGCCGCTGGTCATGTTCAGCACCGAGGGCGGCGTGGACATCGAAGAGGTGGCCGAGAAGACGCCCGAGAAGCTGATTCGCCACCACGTCGACCCGCTTGCCGGCCTCTCGCGCGAGGAGGCCGTCAAGATCGCGACCGACGGCGGCGTCGACGCGGATGTCGTCGAGGGCGTCGCCGACGCGCTCGTCGCGTTGTACGAGGTCTGGCTGCAGGAGGACGCGACGCTGGCCGAGATCAACCCTCTGATCGTGACCCCGGAGCGCGAAGTCAAGGCGCTCGACTCGAAGGTCTCGCTGGACGGCAACGCGCTCTACCGCCACCCCGACAACCAGGAGCTCTCGGACAGCGAGAACGAAGACCCGATCGAGCGCCGCGCCAAGGAGGAGGGCGTCCAGTACGTCAAGCTCGACGGCGACATCGGCATCCTCGGCAACGGCGCCGGCCTGGTTATGTCGACGCTCGACGTCGTCGCGCAGGCGGGCGGCTCGCCGGCGAACTTCCTCGACGCGGGCGGCGGCTCGAACGCCGAGAAGATCAAGCAGGCGGTCGACCTGCTGCTCGCCAATGACAACGTCAAGGCCGTCCTGTTCAACATCTTCGGCGGCATCACCCGCTGCGACGAGGTCGCCCAGGGCCTGATCGCGGCCTTCGAGCAGATCAAGCCGACGGTTCCGTTCGTGGTGCGCCTCGACGGGACCAACGACGTCGAGGGACGCCGTCTGCTGCAGGAGGCCGCCCTTCCCAACGTCCACGCCGCCAAGACGATGAACGAGGCCGCCGAGAAGGTCGTCGCGCTGGCGGCCGGACAGAGCGTGGGAGCGCCCGCCTGATGTCGGTCCTGATCGACGAGCGCACACGCCTGGCCGTCGCCGGCATCACCGGCCGCGAGGGCACCTTCCACACGCTCAACAACCGCAACTACGGCACCAACGTGGTGGGCGGCGTGACGCCGGGCAAGGGGGGGCAGGACGTCGAGGGCATTCCGGTGTTCAACAGCTGGGCCGACGCGGTCGCCGAGGTCCAGCCCAACACGGCGATGATCTTCGTGCCGCCGAGATTCGCCGCCGACTCGATCCTCGAGGCGGCCGCCGCAGGCGTCGAGCTCGTGATCGCGATCACCGAGGGCATTCCCGCCCACGACGAGCTCCGGGTTTACAACACCCTCAAGCGCGACCATCCGGGTACCCGCCTGATCGGCCCCAACTGCCCCGGGATCCTCTCGCCGGGCAAGGCCAACGTGGGCATCATCCCGGCCTCATTCTTCAAGGCCGGCAACGTCGGCGTGGTGTCGCGCTCGGGCACCCTGACCTACCAGATCGGAAATGAGATCGCCCAGGCGGGCTTCGGGTGCAGCTCAATCGTCGGCATCGGCGGGGACCCCGTCCCGGGCTCCTCGTTCGTTGACGTGCTCGAGCTGTTCGAGGCCGACGATGACACCGAGCTGGTCGTCCTCTCGGGCGAGATCGGCGGCTCGGCCGAGGAGGAGGCCGCCGAGTACATCGCGGCCAACATGAGCAAGCCGGTCGTCGCCTACATCGCCGGCTTCACGGCCCCCGCCGGCAAGCAGATGGGCCATGCGGGCGCGATCGTGTCGGGCAGCGCCGGAACTGCGGCGGCCAAGGCGCAGGCGCTCGAAGAGCGCGGCGTGCGGGTCGGCCGGACGCCGACCGAGGCAGCCGCGATCGCCGTCGAGGTGCTCGGCGGCGCCTCCGTCCCCGCCTCCTGAGCCGCCGGGCCGCCGGCGAGTGCCGGTACGCTAGCCGCCATGGACCCCCAGGTGGCACGGACGCTGGAGGAGCTCGAACGCAAGATCATCCAGCTCGAGCGGACGCTCTCCGCCATGAATCGCGACTCCGACGCCCCCGCGGGCAACGTCTCGGACGAGCCGGAGCGGGAGCGCGCACATACCGACGGCGCTCCGGCAGACGGAGGATCGGCGCCCGCGTGGCCGCCCGCGCCCGGAGGAAGCCGAATCGTGGACGAGACGGTCGAGCACCCGTCGGGCGGCCCACCACCTGCGGCCCGCTGGGAGGCGCCGCCCCCGTCCGCCACCTCGTCCGAGACGGCCTCGCCCCCGCCCGTCTCGCCTCCGCCGGCCTCCTCCGCGCCCACCGTGTCACCGCCGCTCGCGGCCTCGCCGCCGCCACTGCCGCCCGCTCCGGGGCCACCCGCGCCTCACCTGCAGGCGCCCGCGTCTCACCTGCAGGCGCCCGCGTCTCGCCTGCAGGCGCCCGGGCCGCTGCGCGGCGCCGGCTCTCGCCGCCCCGACGAGCTGCTGCGCTTCCGCGATCGGCTCGAGCGCGCGGCGCGCGATCTGACACATGACTACGACGAGCTGCTCGGGCGCCTAAGCTACGCCGCTGTGCCAACGTCCGCCGGACCGACCATCTCCTTTGCGCGCGGCGCGCCATCGCTCGACATCGTCGACGTCGACGGCCTGCGCGACGCGGCGGTAAGGGCGTTCGAGAGCGACCCGGCCGGCACCACGGCCTACGGCACATCGGTCGGCTACCCGCGCCTGCGCAGCTGGATCGCCGACCGCCACGGGGTCGGGCCGGAGCGCGTGCTCGTGACCAACGGCTCGATGCAGGCCGACGCTTTCCTGTTCGAGCAGCTCGTGCGCTCGGGCGACGAGGTGATCGTCGAGCGGCCCTCCTACGACCGCACGCTGCTGTCGCTGCGCGAGCGCGGCGCGCGTCTGCATGCGGTCGAGCTGCAGCCCGACGGAATCGACACGGACGCGCTTGCCGATCTGCTCGATGGCGGCTCGGTGCGCCCGAAGCTCGCCCACATCATTCCCAACTTCCAGAACCCCGCCGGATACACGCTGTCGCTGCCCAAGCGCACGGCGCTGCTCGAGCTGGCGAGGGGGCACGGCTTCGTCATCTTCGAGGACGACCCCTACATCTCGCTGCGCTTCACCGGGGAGGCCCTTCCGACGATGCTCTCGATGGACGCCGAGCGTGTCGTCTACGCCTCGTCCTTCTCCAAGACCGTGTGCCCGGGCATCCGTGTCGGCTACCTCGTCGGGCCGGCCGACCTGATCGGCGAGATCGCCCGCCTGGCTACCAACACGTATATCTCGCCCAACATGGTCGCCCAATCGATCGTCTATGAGTTCTGCGCCTCGGGCGCGATCGACCGCTCGATCGAGACGGCCAAGACAGCGCTCGAGCAGCGGGCCTCGACACTCGCCGAGGCCCTCCGCCGCGACCTCCCCGAGGCCGAGTTCGTCTCCCCCGAGGGCGGCTACTTCATGTGGGTCACCCTCCCCCACGGCACCGACGTCCACGCGCTCTTCACTGCAGCCGCCGAACGCGGCGTGTCGTTCGTCAAGGGGACCGACTTCCTGCTCGAGGGCGGCGAGAACACCCTCCGTCTGGCCTACTCGGGAGTGACCCCCGAGCAGATCGACACGGGCATCGCCCGTCTGGCCGAAGCCTTCCGAGCGATCTAGCGCCCGTAGCGCTGGCCCAACACGAGCTGCTCCGGCAGCGCTGTCCGCGGAGGCGGCGAGGGGTCGGCGATGACCGAGACGGTCTCGGCGACGCTGGGCGTGACGGTCAGCAGGCGCCCGTCGGCGGCGCGGAGGACGACCTGCTCGTCGTCGTGCGCCGCCAGGACGCCCTCGAGGCCCGGCTCGAGGCCGGCCGCCTTGAGGTAGCGCAGGAGATCCTCGGCCTCGTTCTCGAAGCGCAGGACGCGAACCTTGGCGTCGAGAACGACGTCGGCCAGTGGCACTCCGGCGAGGCGTGCGCCGGCGACGATCGGGTGGCCGTGGGGACACGTCTTGGCGTCGCCGATCGCGGCCAGCATGCGCTCCTCCAGGACGGGGGACATGGCATGCTCGAGCCGCTCGGCCTCCTCGTGGACCTCGTCCCACGGCACGCCCAGCACATCGGTCAGGAAGCGCTCGATCAGGCGGTGGCGGCGGACGATGCCCTCGGCGTGCGCAGCGCCGCTGTCGGTGAAGGTGATCACCCGGTCGCTGCCGCGGGTGATGTAGCCGTCTCGCTCGAGACGGCCGATCATCTCGTGCACGGTCGGAGCCGAGAGCTGCATCGCGCGCGCGACGTTGGCGCCGGTCATCGGCAGACCGGCCTCCTGAAGCCAGAAGAGGCTCTGCAGGTACTCCTCCTCGGCGACCGTTGCAGTTGTCGAGGAGTCGCCGCTCACCCCGCTGATGCTAGTGGACGCTCAGCTGTCGAGCTGCTCGTAGAGGCACTCCGAGGCGGGCTTGTCCTCGCGCCAGCGCCTGAGCTTGGCGCCATGGCGGATGCGCCCCGCGGAGACGTGGTCGAAGTCGATCTCGACGACCAGCTCGGGCCGCAGGCCGATCCACTCGAGGTCCTTGCCCGCGCTCCATCGGCTCGGGTCGGCAGAGCCCCGCTCACCCGACTCGTAGTCGGCCAGGAAGCCGACCAGGCGCCTCTTCTCGGCGGCCGTCAAACCCGAGCAGTGCCCGACGACGCGCAGCTCGCCGTCGTCGTAGAGACCGAGGATCAGCGCGCCGACCGTGTCCGGCTCCTTACCCGGTCGCCAGCCGACGAGCACCGCGTCGATCGTGCGCACGCGCTTTACCTTGGCCATGCCCTTGCGCTCGCCCGGGCGGTAGGGGGCGGTGCGGTCCTTGGCGATCGCGCCCTCGGCCCGCTGGAGCCACACGGCGGCGCCGTCGACGTCCTCGGCGGTCTGCATCAGCTCGATGGGCGCGCCGGCGAAGCCCGCTCCCGCCAGCAGCCGCTCGAGCGCCGCCCTGCGCTCGGTGAGGGGGAGCTCGATGAGCGTCTCATCACCCTCGGCGAGGATGTCGAAGGCGACGTATACGGCGGGCGTCTCGACGGCCAAGCGCTCGACCCGCGAGACGGCCGGGTGGATGCGCTGGCCGAGCGCGTCGAAGTCCTCGCGGCCCTGTTCGTCGCGGACGACGATCTCGCCGTCGAGCACGTAGCGCCCGGGCGGCAGGATCAGCTCGGGGAAGTAGCGGCCGAGCGGCTTGCCGTCGCGCGACTGCAGGAAGATCTCCTTGCCGTCGACGAACGCCAGGCAGCGGAAGCCGTCGAGCTTGACCTCATAGACGTATTCCTCCCCGACCGGAAGCTCCTTGCGCGAGAGCGCCAGCTGAGGCTTGACGGGCGGGGAGAGCGGCAGCGTCACGACTCGGGCGCCCTGCGCGCGCGGCTCGGCTGGACGCGCGGCGGCTCGCCCTTCTGCTTGCGGAAGTGCGGCGGCCAGGGTGCATCGCCGAGGCCGTCGCGCTCGTCGCGCGCCGCCAGCTCGAGAAGGCCATCGAGGCGTCCGGCGTGCTCGTCGATGCTCGCCGACGGGTCGCCGCGCTCGCGCAATCTGGTCGGGACCGTCCTGAGCGTCAGCTCGGCCGGCTCGACGTCTGCAACCTCGTCCCACTCCAGCGGCGTCGAGACGCGCGCGTCGGGCACGGCCCTCACGGAGTAGGCCGAGGCGACGGTCCGGTCGCGGGCGTTCTGGTTGTAATCGATGAACACGCCCTCGCGTTCCTCCTTCCACCAGCGGCTCGTCGCCCTACCCGGCATCCGGCGTTCGACCTCGCGGGCGAGGGCCAGGGCGGCTCGGCGCACTTCTTCGAAGCTCTGCTCGGGCTCGAGGCGAACGTAGATGTGGATGCCGCGCGAGCCCGACGTCTTGGGGAAGCCGAGCAGACCGTGCTCGTCGAGCGCCTCGCGGACGCCCAGGGCCACCTGGCGCACCTCCTCGAAAGGCACTCCCGGGCACGGGTCGAGGTCGACCCGCAGCTCGTCGGGATGGTCGAGGTCACTGCGACGCACCGGCCACGGATTCCAGTCGATCACCCCCAGGTTGACGCCCCACACCAGGTGGGCGCCGTCGTTGGGCACGAGCTCGCGTGCGTGACGGCCGCTGGGGAACGTGACGGTCGCCGTCTGGATCCACTCGGGCGCGCTGTCGGGCACGCGCTTCTGGAAGAACGGCTTGCCCTCGACGCCGTCGACCCAGCGCTTCATGACCGTCGGGCGCTCCCGCAGGTGCAGGACGACCTCCTCGCTGCACTCGCGGTAGTAGTCGACGAGATCCATCTTGGTGATCCCCGCTGCGGGGAAGTAGAGCTTGGCCGGATTGCTCACGCGCACCTCCCGGCCGGCGACGTCGACGACGGCGTGCTCACCCTTCTTGGCTGCCATTGCTGGAAGGATGCCCGATTGTGAGGCCACCCACACCACCGGGGCACAGCGGCCCGTGGCGGCACGCGAGTGGCGCGCCATGCTGATCGCCCGTCGCCTGCTCGTGACGACCGAGTCCTTCGGGCCCTCGCTTCCCGCCCACGCCGCCGCCGAGGCGATCGGTCGCGGCCTCCTCGACGGCGGCCTGCCCGAGCCCGACCTCTGCCCGCTCGAGACACGCGAGGACGGCGACCCGGACCCGCGGACCGCGCTCGATGCGGTCGGCTTCGACGCCCGCATGCGCAGCTCGTGGGCGCTACTGGTCGTGGCGGCGAGCCTGCGCCCGCGTACGCTCGCCGGGAGCATGGCCTTCGAGCTCGCGACCCGGGCCCGGCAGGCGGGTGTTCCCGCCTACGCCGTCACGGCCGATAACCGGCTCGACGGCTTCGACGCGCGCGTCATGGACCTGCAGGCGATCCTCGAGGCCGCGCCGAGTGCCCGCGGCCTGCGCGGCGCCGCACGACGGCTGGCGTCACAGCTATGACATGGAGCGCCCGGGGCCGCGACGCTCAGCGCTGAGGGCCCGGGCACCAGAACGTCAGGCGGTTGTTCTCCCACTGGCCGCGCTGTCGGATCTTCGCCCCGCACCGGGGACACGGCTTGCCCGCCTGCCGAAAGATCTCCCTCGGTCGAGCCGAGAACCCCTCGCGGACCGTTCTCGCCATGCCCTCGCGCGCGAAGCCCACGAGCGCCAGCGCCTCCTCGTCGCGGACCGCCGCGACGGGGCGCCACGGGTCGACACCGACCGCGAAGCACGACTCGGCCTTCCACAGGTTGCCGATCCCCGCGACCGTGCTCTGGTTGAGCAGCGCGTCGCCGATCGGCCGCGTCGGATCATCGGTCAGCGCGGATGCGGCTGGCGGCGTGGTGGATCGTGTCGCCCTCGGGCATCTCCCGCTCAAGATGGCAGAGGCGTGCTGTGCTGCCCGTCGGGCAATGCGGCCAGCGAGGTGAGGACGTCGTAGACGAGTCGGGTCGCGTCGCGCACGGTCGCGTAGTCGAGGTTGTCCGGGACGTCGCTCGGAAGGTGGTAGTTGGCGGGACTGCGCCAGTCGGTCATTGACACGAGCGTCGCCGTCGGGTAGCCGGCGCGGGTGGGGATGATGCTGTCGGTCGAGGCCCGCGCGCGGTAGCCGCGATGAAGGACGACCCCGAGGCGCTCGGCCCGCGCGGCCACGAGGTCGCTCAGCCAGCCGCCCGCGTAGCTCTCCATCCAGATCGGTCCCTCGGCCTCGAGCATCACGAGGTGGGGCGAGCCGACGGTGTCGAGGTTCACAAACCACGTCCGCTCGGGGTCGAGCTCTTCGCGGTGACGGGCGACGAACGCGCGGATGCCGTCCTGGAGGGTCTCCTCGGCGCCGCAGGAGACGAGCATCACGCGGGCGCCCGAGACGGGCCGATCGCGCAGCAGCTCGGCGAGGCCCACCAGTGCCGCGACGCCGGAGAGGTTGTCGTTGGCGCCCTGGACCGTCTCGCTGCGCCACACGTCGGCCACGAGCGCCGTGCCGAACGCGCCGACCGCCACGCCCGCTCGCGCCAGTCCGCGGTGAAGCCCGGCGGCCGCCGCGATCGTCGCCAGCGGGCCGGCGAGGCCCACCCACCACTGCGGCGGCGGCGTCTTGGTCGCTTCGAGCACCTGCGGCGCCCGTTCGTAGAGGCGACGCTGGAGGGTCTGGTCGAACAGCATCCCCGTCTGCGGAGCGTCGTGGTGGGCGATCACGACGAGCGTCCCCGGCTCGGCGCCCTCGGCCCAGGCATCGAAACCGACCCGACCGACCACGTTGACCGTCTGGCGGCGGCGGCGGAGGATCCGCCGGAGGATCCGCGGTCCGTTCTGGGCCTCGTCGACGATTCCCGCCATGGCCGCCGCTGCCACGAGCGCGCCGGCCGCGCGCCGGCCGCGCAGGACGAGCGCGGCGCCCGTGATGCCGAGCAGCCCCAGGCCGGTCGCCGTCGGCGGGAACGTCCCCCACGAGGGCTCGTCCTCGAGCTCGACCGAGACGCCGACCGCCTGCAGCCGCTCGGCGAGCCACTCTGCCGCCCGGCGCTCACCGGAGGAGCACGGCGTGCGGTCGATCGGCGCGAGCGTCTCGACGACCTCGCGAAGCGTACGGCGGAGCGACTGGGCGGTGCTCGCCGGCGCTGGACCGGCGAGGGGAGCCTGCCCGGTGCCGTCGGTGCGATCGTGTTCGGGGCCGCTCACAGGAAGCATTGTCCCTCACCGCGGTACGTCGGCACCTGCTCGACGATCCGCTCGCCCTCGATCAGCTGCAGGGCGGCGAAGCGCTCGCACAGCTCGCCCGCCTTGGCGTGGCGCATGTAGACCCGTCCGCCGATCCTCAGCTCGTCCGCAGCCGCGCCGATCAGGGGCGTCTGGACCTCGCCGGCCCCCTCCTGCCCGTCGAGCCGCAGGCCCGGCGGCAGGTGCGGGCTGGGCAACCGCGCGGCGTCGCCCGAGCCCGACGCCAGGTAGCCGCCGCCGAGGGCCGTCACCACGCCGCGGCCGGGCCGCCTGACGACCGGCAGAGCGAACATCGCCGCCGGGCGCGGCGTGAACGCGCGGTAGGCGTCGAACAGCGTCGGGCCGTACAGGCCCGAGCCCGCCGCGACCTCCGTGACCGCATCCTCGCAGGACGTCGCCTCGATGCTGCCCGTGCCGCCGCCGTTGACCAGCTCCAGGCGCCCTCCGAGCGCGTCCTCGACTGCCGTGACGATCGCCGCCCGTCGCGGCGCGAGCTCACGCGCCGAGCGGCCCTGCATCGCGCGAATCGCAGCCCCGCGCAGCGGGCGGCCGGCGGGCGCGTCTCCGACCCCCGCGATCTGTGCCTCGTAGGCCATCACGCCCACGAGTGTCAGGCCCGGGCGGGCGAGAATCGCACGGGCCAGCTCCGCCGCCTGTGCGGGGGTGTGGACGGGCGAGCGCCTCGCGCCCACCTGCACGCGCCCGCCGAGCGCCCGCCAGCCCGCGTCGACGTCGATGCAGACCCGTACCGGCGCCGCCGCCGAGCTCCCCGCGGCGCGCTCGATCATCTCGAGATGCTCGACGCAGTCGAGCATCACGGTCACGCGCCCCGCCGTCTCCCGCGAGGCGGCGAGCATCGCGAGGGCCTCCGTGTCGGCCGTGGGGTAGGCGACGAGGATGTCCCCTACTCCGTCCGCCGCCAGCCACAGCGCCTCCGGGAGCGTGTAGGCGAGCGTCCCGCTGAAGCCCGGCCGCGCCAGCACGCGCTCCTGCAGAGCGCGGCAGCGCACCGACTTGGACGCCAGCCGAATCGGCTTGCCCGCGGCCCTCCGTTCCATGTCGGCCGCATTGGCCCACATCGCGTCGAGGTCGACGAGCGCGAACGGAGGCTGAAGGCCGGCGGTCGCGCGCTCGAGTCGCTCGTAAGCGGCATCAGCCATCGCCGCTCACCCCGCGGCGGAGACCGGCCCGAGCACGCGGTCGGTCCAGTCGTTGGCGAAGACTCCGCCCGGGTCCAGCCGCGCGCGCAGCGCCTGGAAGCGGTCCCAGTCGGCATAGCGCGGGCGCAGCGTGGCGGCCGTCTGGAAGTGGCGCTTGCCCCAGTGCGGGCGCCCGTCGAGCTTGTCCATGATCTGCTCGACCGCCGTGAAGTAGGCCCGCCACTCCATCCCGCGGTACATGTGGACGGCCACATAACCGCTGTCGCGTCCCGCGGCCGTGCTCAGGAGGGCGTCGTCGGCGGCGACCGTCCGCACCTCGATCGGGAACGGCACCGCGAAGCCGCGCCGCTCGATCATGTCCATCACCCGGCGAACGGCCTCGGTCGTGTTGGCCCGTGGCAGCGCGTACTCCATCTCGGTGAAACGCACCAGGCGGGGGCTGGCGAAGATCGACGCCGAGCTCTCTATCCGCTCGGAGCGGCCGGCCAGGCGCGTGAGGAGGCGGTTGATCTGCGGAATCCGCCGCGGCATCAGCCGCCCGGCGCGACAGAACAAGCCGAACGCGTGGTTGGTCAGGACGATGTCGTTGACGTAGGCGCCCGCCCGGCCGCGCGGGCGCGGCGGCTCGTCGACCCGGTTGTTCGTCCGTGTCAGCGCGGTGTTGGCGTGGGGGAAGACGAAGAACTCGAAGTGGTCGTTCGCCATCGAGGTCTCCTCGAAGCGCTCGAGCGTCTCTTGGAGCGGGGCCGGCGCGTCGAGGCCCCGCAGCGTGAACGCAGGCACGCACCGGAGCGTCACCTCGGCCACCACGCCGAGTGCGCCGAGGCTCACGCGCGCCGCGCGGAAGATGTCCTCGTCGTCGTCTGTCGAGCACTCGAGCGTCGTGCCGTCGGCCAGCACCAGCGTCAGCGCCTCGACCTGCGAGGGGATGTTGCCGAGCCGCGCGCCCGTGCCGTGCGTTGCCGTCGAGATCGCCCCCGCAACGCTCTGGACGTCAATGTCCCCGAGGTTCTCCAGGGCCAGTCCTTCGGCGGCCAGGCGCAGGCTGAGATCGTGAATCGTGATGCCGGCCTGGACGCGCACGCGGGCGCTCTCACGGTCGACCTCAAGGACACGGTCGAGCCGGTCGAGGCGCACGAGCAGGCCGTCGGTGCAGGCGATGTCGCTGAACGAGTGCCCGGCGCCCGCGGCCCGCACCCGCAGCCCGCGCGCCGACGCTCGCGCGACCGCCGTGCACAGCTCATCGATCGACGCCGGATGCGCGATCTCCGCGGGCGTGCAGCGCTCGTCGCCGGCCCAGTTGCGCCATGAGGCGGCGCCGTTGTGCTGATCGCTAGGCTCGCTCATCAGATGACCGAGCCCGAGCCTACTGGCAGCCCGGCTGCTCGCGCCGCCCGCGCCCGCCCCCGCGCCGCTCCCAGGAGGGCGACCGTCATCGGCGCCGGTTCCTTCGGCACGGCCCTCGCGGTCCTGCTCGCCCGCGGCGGGCTGCGCACGACGCTTCAGACCAGGACCGCCGAGCAGGCGAGCGAGATGGAGCAGCACCGGGAGAACAGCCGCTACCTGCCCGGCATCGAGCTTCCCGCCGGACTGCGCATCGAGGCGGCCACGGCGGGGGTCGCGCGCGCCGACTACGTGTTCCTGGCCGTCCCCTCTCAGAGCCTCGGCGCGGTCATCGAGGCGCTCGACGCCGGCGGCCTCGGCGCCCGCACGGCCATCGTGTCGGGCTCCAAGGGCCTCGTCCCACCGCTCGGCCTGCCTCCGACCGTCGTGCTCGGCGCGAGCTTCGGCGCCGATCGAGTCGCCTGCCTCGGCGGTCCCGCCCATGCGCAGGAGATGGTCAACGAGGGCGCCGGCCTAGTGGCCGCCTCGAGCGACGAGGAGCTCGCCCGCTCGCTCGCCCTGGTCTTCACCCGCGCGGGCGTCGTCTGCGAGCAGTCCAACGACCCCGTCGGCGTCGAGCTCGCCGGTGCCGCCAAGAACGCCGCGGCACTCGCCGCCGGCGCCACCGAGGCACAGGGCCTCAATGCCGCGGGCGCTGCCGCCGGGCACATCTTCGCCGAGGTCTGGCGCTACGCCGAGGGGCTCGGCGCGCGACCCGAGTCGATGATCGGGCTGGCCGGCGCGGGGGACCTCGTCGCCACGGCCCTCGCAAAGGAGAGCCGCAACCGCCGAGCCGGTGAACTGCTCGCCGCCGGCGTCTCCGCAGCCGAGATCCCGGCCCGCGTCGGGCAGGCCGTCGAGGCGCTCGAGTCCGTCCCCCTGCTCGCGCGCGCGCTCGAGCAGGCCGGGGTCGGCGCGCCCGTCACCGGCGCCCTCGGCCGGCTCATCTCAGGCGAGCTGCCGCTCGACGACTGGGTCGCCCTCGTCCGCGCCACCGTTCCCCCGCCCGCGCTCTGGCGCCGTCGTCCCAAGCCGGGCTTCTGGCGGCGCGTCGGCCGAGCGCTGACCGGCCGACGACAGTAGCTGCCCGACGCGGACACGTCGCGCCGTCGCTACGCCGCCGGGATCATCGATCCGTCAGGCTCGCGAGCACGGCCTCATAGACGCCTGAGCCGTGGCCGGACTCGGTCACACGGACGTTGTCGTGAGCGGCCATCGCCACACGCATCGACTCGTCACGACCGAGGGCGTTGGCGACCAGCCAGAAGACGCCCACCTCGGCCGCGCAGGCGAGATCCTCGCGCGAGTCGCCGATCGCGATGATCTGCTCGCGCGAGTAGCCGCGGGCGCGGCGGTGGAAGGCCACACCGGTCGCCTTCGACGCGCCCACCGGAACGAGGTGGTAGCCGCGCACGTGCGGCAGGGCGGCCAGGGCCTCCGAGCGGCGGCTCACCAGGCCGTTGTCGATCAGACGGAGGTTGGCGTGGCCGCGCTCGGCCAGCAGCGCGTCGACCTCGCCTGCCTCGACCAGGCCGCGGAACAGATGTGAGACCTCGCGCTCGACATGCCACGGCTCGTGGTACTCGAGGCGCCCCGCGTAGTGCTCGAGCAGCAGCGCCGGCGCCCCCGAGCGCTCGATCTGATCCGCGATCGACAGCTCTCCCGGCATCAGTTCGCCCGTCAGCCAGTGCTCCTCGCCCTCGAGCACCACGCACGCGCCCGCCTCGAAGATGAACGAGCCCTGGCCCAGCAGCCGCGCGTCCTCGAACACCTGGGCGCGGCGGCGGCCCGACATCAGCACGACCTCGACGTCCGCGCGCAGGCACGCCTGGATCGCGCGCACCCCGTCCATCGACACTGCTCCCTCGCCGTCGTGCAGCAGCGAGGCGCGGCGCCCCAGCAGCGTGCCGTCGAGATCGACATAGGCGCAGCGCAGGGCCCCATCTCCGTCTCCGTGCTCGCTCACGCCAGGCTCACGCTCCGCAGCGGCGGGCGTTCGACCGGGCCGCCCTCGAACGGCTCCAGCCGCCCGTCCTGGACGAGGCGGCGGGCCAGCGTCGCGAGGACCGTGCCGGCCATCGGCGTCAGGGCCGACAGCGGCTGATGCCGGTTGCGCTGCTCGTCGAGGTCGACCTGGGCGATCGCGTCGAGTCCGGCCGCGCGCCACGCGTCGATCAGCATCGCGATCTCGACGCCGTAGCCGGTCGCGAACGGGAGTCCCTCGAGCAGGTCGCGGCGGGCAGCCATCTCGCCCGCCAGCGGCTGGCGGACCCCTGCCAGGTCGGGGTAGAAGAGATCGAGTGCCGGACGGGCCATCAGGTGGTTGACCCGGCCTCCCCCCTCGCCGTCGGTCGCGCCCTCGATCGGTCGCCGGTAGTGGCCCTTCACAAACGCCACATCGGTCTCGCATACGAGCGGGCCCAGCAGGCCCGTCGCGAAGTGGGCCGAGAAGCCCTCCGTGTCGGCGTCCAGAAAGCAGATCAGCTCGCCCTCCAGCGCCGACAGCGCCCGCCACATGGCGTCGCCCTTGCCGAGCACCGGGCCGTGGGCGCTCAGCAGTTCCTCCTGCTGGAGCACCCTTGCGCCCGCCCGGGCGGCGATCGCGGCCGTCCCGTCGCGCGAGTCGGCGTCGACCACGACGACCTCATCGATCGCGCCCGCATCGCGCAGCTCGAGCAGCGCCGAGACGATCGCGCCGACCGTCTGCGCGCACTCGCGTGCCGGCAGGCAGACCGACACCCCGACCTCCCGCTCGGCGGCGATCCGCGCGGCCGGGTACAGCGAATGATGGAAGGAGCGGGCTCGGACCCAGCTCTCGGCGGCGGTCGAGGGCATCGCCTCTACTATCTCAAGTCCTTGGCAGTCGACCGAAGAACCGAGCCGTGGACGGCCCTCCTCGACAAGGGACTACACGACGGCCGTCTCGTCCGCGAGGCCCGCGAAGGGCCCGGCCCGGCCCGCCTCGTGCCGGCTCCCGCAGAGCTCCATCCCGAAGTCCTCGCGGCGCTTGCGCGCCTCGGCATCGACGCCCTCTACGCCCACCAGGCCGAGGCCGTCTACGCCGCCGCCGGCGGCCCGACGATCGTCACCACAGGGACGGCTTCGGGCAAGTCACTTTGCTTCAACCTGCCCACCCTGCACGTCCTCTGCCAGCAGGCCCGCGCCCGCGCTCTCTACCTCTACCCGACCAAGGCGCTCGCCCAGGACCAGGCCCGAGCGCTCGCCGCCTTCGGCCTGCCCAAGCGCGTGCGGCCCGCGATCTACGACGGCGACACGCCGCGCGAGACGAGGGCCCAGATCCGGCGGAGCGCCAACGTCGTCCTCACCAACCCCGACATGCTCCACGTCGGCATCCTGCCCAACCATGCCGCCTGGGCCGACCTGTTCGCCAACCTCGCCGTGGTCGTCGTCGACGAGGCCCACGTCTACCGCGGGGTGTTCGGCTCCCACGTCGCCAACGTCCTGCGCCGCCTGCGCCGGATCGCCGCGATCTACGGTACCCAGCCACTGTTCCTGCTCACGTCCGCCACGATCGCCAACCCGCTCGAACTGGCTGAGCGGCTGACCGGCCTGCAGGACGTCCAGCTGATCGACGAGGACGCCTCGCCCACGCCCCAGCGCCGCATCGCCGTGTGGAACCCACCGCTCACCGACGAGACGATCGCCAGCCGCCGCTCGGCGCTCGGCGAGGCAGCCGACGTGCTCGCCCAGCTCGTCGCCGACGGCGCCCGGGCGATCTGCTTCATGAAGTCACGCAAGGGCGTCGAGGTGCTGAGCAGGCTCGTCAAGGACCAGCTCCGCGACGAGCATCCGCAGCTCGCCGACGCCGTCGAGCCCTACCGCGCCGGCTACACCTCCCAGCAGCGCCGAGACATCGAGGGCCGCCTCACGCGCGGCGAGCTGCGCGCCGTCATCACGACCGACGCCCTCGAGCTCGGCATCGACATCGGCGAGCTCGACGCCGCCGTCGTCGTCACGTTCCCCGGCACCGTCGCCTCGCTGCGTCAGATGTGGGGCCGCGCCGGCCGTCGCGGCCGGGGCCTCGCGCTGTTCATCGCCGGCGAGGACGCGCTCGACCAGTTCTTCTGCCGCCATCCCGAAGACTTCCTGCAACGGCCTGTCGAGGCCGCCATCCTCGATCACGAGAGCGCCCTCATCTTTCGGGCCCACCTGCTGTGCGCCGCCCACGAGGCGCCCCTCGACAGCCTCGACGGCGAGTTCCTCGGGCCCCGCTGGCAGGCCCACGCCGAGGTGCTCGAGAGCAGCGGCGAGCTGCGTCGCCGCACGATCCCGGGCGGTCGCGCCTACGTCGTGCGCCGACCCGGCGGCTATCCGGCCGCCGAGGTCTCGCTGCGCTCGGCATCCGCCGAGACGTTCGCGATCGTCGACGTCTCCTCCGGCGAGCTGCTCGGCTCGACCGAGGCGGCTCGCGCCCACTCGACGATCCACGAGGGTGCCGTCTACATGCACCAGGGCCGCTCCTATGAGGTCCGCGAGCTCGACCTCGAGCAACACCGGGCGCTCGTCTCGCCGTTCGACGGCGACTGGTACACCCAGCCCAAGACCGACACGGACACCGACATCGTCCGCCTGCTCGACCGCCGCGAGACGCTCGGGGTGACGCTGTCCTTCGGCGAGGTCTCCGTCACCGACACCGTCCTGGCCTACCAGCGCAGGCGGCTCTCTGATCACGCCCAGGTCGATATCTTCGGCCTCGACCTGCCGCCCGTCAGCTTTCCCACCCAGGCCCTGTGGTTCGAGATCGACGCCGGGCAGATCGCCGAGACGATCCCCCTCGAGGCACTCCTCGGCGCCCTGCACGCGACCGAGCACGCCCAGATCGCCGTCCTGCCCCTGATCGCCATGTGCGACCGCTGGGACATCGGCGGCCTGTCGACGAACTTCCACCCCCAGACGGGGGTCCCCACGATCTTCCTCTACGACGGTCACCCCGGCGGCATCGGCATCGCCCGCACCGCCTTCAACCGCTTCGAGGAGCTGTGCCGCGACGCGCGCCGGCTGGTCGGCGAGTGCCCGTGCCGCAGCGGCTGCCCGTCGTGCATCCAGTCGCCCAAGTGCGGCAACCTCAACGAGCCCCTGTCAAAGGCCGGCGCGCTCGCGCTGCTCGACGCGCTGCTGAGCGCCGAGCGCGAGGCGATGGCCCCGGCGCCGCTCTGAACGGTCGCCCATGTTGTTCAAGAGGAGACCCGGGCCGGCCCGAGCTCGAATCGGACGGCGCCGGTAAACAGACACCATGCCCAGACATCTGCACAAGGCGATCCTTCTGATCCTCGCTGTCGGCGTCGCGGTCGCCGTGAGCGCGGCGGGCGCGGAAGCGCCTCCCACCCAACCCCTGATCTATGAAGGCCCCGGCGGCCGTATCGCGCTCACGAGCTGGACCCTGCGCGGCGACCCCGCCAACCGCGGCGCCTCGCTCGGCTGGGCCCGCGGCGGCTTCTCCGGGCGAAGCGTCACCGTGCCCAACGTCGTCGACGCCGGCCACTACACCGGCGCCGCCGGCGCGCGCAACTACGAAGGCTCCGTCGCCTGGTACCGCACCACCTTCAAGGCCCCCCAGGCCGGGACGTACGTGCTCGGTTTCCAGTCGGCCAACTTCCGCGCCACCGTCTTCCTCGATGGCCGCCAGCTCGCCGCCCACTCCGGCTCCTACCTGCCGTTCGAGGCCCGCGCCAAGGTCGGCCAGGGCACCCACACGGTCGTCGTGCGCACCGACTGGCGCAACCCGGCACAGCAGTCGCGCAACGGCTTTCACCGCACGTGGTTCAACTGGGGCGGTCTCGACGGTGAGGTCGAAGTGCGGCCGATCGGGCCCAGCGAGCTGTCGGCCCCGACGCTGCGAACGACGCTCTCGCCCGGGGTGCCAGGCGCCACCCGGGCCGACGTGCGGGTCACCGTCGAGGTTCGCAACGACGGGCCCTCCCGCACGATCACACCCGAAGGCACCATCGCCCGCGCCGGGCAGAGCGTGCCGATCGCCTTCTCGCCCATCCAGCTCGAAAGCGGCCAGAGCGCCACCGCCAACGGGACCGCGAGCGTGGCCTCGCCCGCCCTGTGGTCGCCGTCGAGCCCCAGTCTCTACGACCTCTCGCTCAACGTCGCGGGCGAGAGCAGCTACTCGGCCCACGTCGGCCTGCGTCAGCTCACCTGGCACGGGGGCCGTCTCTTCCTCAACGGTTCCCAGCTCCACCTCCACGGCGCCACCCTCCAGGAGGACGCCCGCGGGCACGGCGACGCCCTCACCCCCGCCGATCAGCGGGCGATCGTCGGCGAGCTCAGGGCCATCGGCGCCAACGCCGCACGCGCCCAGCACCCCCTCGACCCCGCGCTGCTCGAACGCCTCGACGCCGCCGGCATCCTCGTGTGGCAGGGCATCGGGCCCGTCGAAGGCGCCGGCAACTGGTACTCGACCACGCCGTCCCTGCTCGCCGCCGCCGAGCAGCAGGCCCGCACCGCGGCCGTCGCCGGCCAACTGCACCCGTCGATCTTCGCCTGGAACCTCGTCGACGAGGTCGCCCGCAACGGCCGCAACGGCCAGGAGATCTCCTACGTGCGCACCCTCACCCGCTGGCTCCACGCCCACGACCCCACCCGCATGGTCGCCGTCGACGTCTGGGGCGATCATCCGCCCGCCGTCGCCGGCGCGCTCTACTCCGAAGCCGACGCCGTCGCCGAGACCGACTACAGCGGTTGGTATGACTCGCCCAAAGACACCCCCGCCCAGCTCGCGGCCTCGATGCGCGCCCGTGTCGCCACCATGGAGCGGACGTTCGCCGGCAAGGTGCTCGTGATCAGCGAGTTCGGCGCCGAATCCAACGGCCTCAACCCGGCCGGCTCACCCGGCAGCTACGACTACCAGGCCCGACTGCTCGCCGAGCACGTCGACGTCTACCGCGCCGACCCGCGCCTCACCGCCATGCTCGTCTGGGTCCTGCGCGACTACCCCCTCACACCCAGCTTCGACGGCGGCTCGATCCACAACGTCCTGCCCTACGTCCGCCTCATCGAAGGCCTCAACCAGAAGGGCCTGTTCACCTACGGCGGGCAGGCCAAGAGCGCTGTCGGCGTCCTCTCGCGGCTGTTCCACTCGATGCCCCAGGGCTGAGCGCCGCGGCGACGGCCGCCTGGCCGAAGGAGATGGCCCCGTCGTTGGGCGGGAGGCGTTCGGGCACCAGCACGCTCAGACCCGCCTCGAGCAGCCCGTTCGAGACCGACTCGAGCAGGATCCTGTTCTGGAACACGCCGCCCGCCAGCACCACCTGCCCGGTCCCCTCCTCGGCGGCGAGCTCCGCGCACGCCCGCACCGTCGCCGCCGCCAGACCGCGGTGGAAGCGCGCCGAGATCACCCCCGTCGAGAGCCCAGCGGCGACGTCTGCGCAGAGTGCCCCGATCGCCGGCCTCGGATCCAGGACGCCGTCCTCCCACAGGATCTCGTAGCCGCCGCGCTCGGTCCGGTCGGCCGCCGCCTCGAGCTCGATCGCAGCCTGGCCTTCGTAGCTCACCTCCCCCCTCACGCCGCTCAGGGCCGCCACGGCGTCACACAACCGCCCCATGCTCGTCGTCACAGGGGCCAGCGCGGCGTCGCTCGCCAGTCGCCCGACCGCCGCCCACCGGTGCTCCTCGACCGCCCCGGCCAGCGCCGCCGGGAGCTCCGGGACCGCCCCGCCCGCGGACTCCGCGAGCCACGCGCAGGCCATTCGCCATGGCTCGGTCACAGCCCGCTCCCCGCCCGGCATCCGCACCGGGCGCAGGTGGCCCGCGCGGCGAAAGCCGCGCAGCCCGCCCACCAGCAGCTCGCCTCCCCAGATCGTCCCGTCGAGGCCGTAGCCGGTGCCGTCGTAGATCGCTCCCACCGCAGGGCCCGTCTCTCCGTGCTCGGCCAGCACGGCCGCCAGGTGGGCGTGGTGGTGCTGGACGCCCACCAGCTCGACGCCGTCGCGCCCCTGGGCGTAGGCCGTCGAGAGGTAGTCCGGATGAAGGTCGTGGACGACCAGCTCGGGCGAGACCGCGAACAGCTCTTCGAAGTGGGCGATCCCCTCGCGGAAGGATCGCAGTGTCTCCCAGCTGCCCAGATCGCCGATGTGAGGGCCCACCCACGCGCGTGAGCCCCGCGCCAGGCAGAACGTGCTCTTGAGCTGGGCGCCGCACGCCAGCAGCGCGCGCTCCGGAGCCGGGGAGAGGCGCATGCTGTCAGGAACGTACCCGCGTGAGCGCCTCACCATCTGGGTCCGATGTCCCCCCGCCGCGTCCACTACGCGCACGATCGAGTCATCGGTGCGCATGTGGATCGGCCGGTCGTGCACCAGGAAGGCGTCGGCCACCGTGGCGAGACGCTTGAGGGCGTCGGCGTCGCCGAACGCGATCGGCTCGTCGGTGAGGTTGCCGCTCGTCATCACCAGCGCCTCCACGCCGAGCAGCGCCGCGTCGCTCATCAGCAGATGATGGAGCGGGGTGTAGGCCAGCATCACCCCCAGCTCCGGCGCTCCCGGCGCGAGGGCCCGCGCCACCCGTGCATCGGGCCTGCGCTCGGCAAGCACGATCGGCGCCCCCGGCGAGCGCAGCAGATCCCTCTCCCGCTCGCCCGCGTTCAGGAGCCGCGACGCCGCCTCCAGGTCGGCCACCATCAGCGCGAAAGGACGCTCCTCGCGATGCTTGCGCGACCGCAGCTCGGCCACCGCCTCCTCGTCGTCGGCCCGGACCGCCAGGTGGTAGCCGCCGAGACCCTTGATCGCCACGATCGCCCCGTCGGCGAGCAGCCGGGCTCCCGCCGCGAGGGGATCCGCCGGTGCCGCCGCGCTCCCGGCCGGCTGCGGGGGCGCCAGCTCGCGTCCGCCCGCGTCGATCAGGCGTGCCTGCGGACCGCACACCGGACAAGCGTTCGGCTGGGCATGGAAGCGCCGGTCGCCCGGGTCCTCGAACTCGGCCACGCAGGCGGGGCACATGCCGAACGCCGCCATCGTCGTCCACGGCCGGTCGTAGGGCACTCCGGTCACGATCGTGAAGCGGGGCCCGCAGTTGGTGCAGTTGAGGAACGGGTAGCGGTGGCGCCTGTCGCGGGGGTCGAACAGCTCGGCCAGGCAGTCGGCGCACGTCGCCGCGTCCGCCGCCACCGGCGCGTCCGCCTCGCCCCTGCGCGCGCTCGCGGCGATCGCGAAACCCCGCTCGCCGAGCGCCGTCCGCGCCTCGCTGCGCAGGCTCTCGACCTGGGCCAGCGGCGGCGCCTCTGGCTCCAGTCGTGCCAGGAACGCCTCGACCGCCGCGCTCGGCCCCTCGACCTCTAGCTCGACGCCGCGCTCGTCGTTGCGCACCCAGCCGGCCAACTCGAGCTCGCCGGCGAGACGGTGCACGTAGGGCCTGAAGCCGACGCCCTGCACCGTCCCCTGCACCCGCACCGCGACCCGCACGCTCAGATCGCTCGCGCTCACGGATCGCTCTCGAGCAGCCCCCGCAGCACGTGCCATGCGCTCGCCTGCGCCTCCTGGATCCGCGGGATGTGCTCCGAGCGGATGATCACCACGTGGTCGGCCAGCCGCTCGGTCGCGATCCGCCCGCCGTCGTAGCCGACGAGGGCCACCGTCAGGAGGTCGCCCCGGCGGGCCTCGGCGAGCGCGGCGAGCACGTCGGCCGAGCCGCCGCTCGTCGAGAACGACAGCAGCACGTCGCCCGGGCGCCCGTGGGCGATCACCTGGCGGGAGAAGATCGATTCGACGCCCACGTCGTTGGCGATCGCCGTCAGGATCCCCGGGTCCTCCGTCAGGTCGATCCCCGCGAGCGCCCGCCAGCCGGGCGGCGGAAAGCGCAGGTCGGCGACCGCATCCATCGCGTCGGTCGCCGAGCCGCCGTTGCCGAGCGCCAGTATCCGGCCGCCGCGCTGCATCCGCTCGCCGATTGCCCGCGCCGCATCCCTCAGCTCGCGCTCGCCGTCGGCGAGCGTCTGCGCGCGCAGGTCGGCCACCTCGGCCGCCTTGGCCAGCACCGAGGCCCGCACGTCGGCCACGACCGCCTCCAGATCGTCCTCCTGCTGCCCGAGGAAGGGGTAGAGGAAGCTCGACGCCCCGCTGTCGTGCACGCGGCGCTCGGTCCGGCCCTCGAGCAGCCCGGGGTGCTCGAGGAACACATGAACCAGCTCCCAGAGCGCGTGGTAGAGCGTCTCGTGCAGCTCTTGGGCCACGAACGCGTCCTCTGTGCCCGGCTCGAACTCCCACTCGGCGCCCACGCGGGCCGTCGCGATCGTCAGGCAGCCGCGCTCGCGGGCCAGGAGCATGGCCGCCGCGGTCGCGGGATCGGCGCCGAAGCCCAGCGCGATGTCCTGGGCCTCGGCCAGGAGCCCCACCTGCGCCTCCAGCGGGCCGCCCTCGGCCGTCAGCGCGAGCGCCGGCAGAGCCCGCTTGCCGACGATCACCGGATGGACGAACTCGACAGCCACATGGCGCGCGTCCGAGCGCGCCTGCGGACCCTCGCCGAATGCCAGCAGCCGCCCGCCGCGAGCGAAGCGCTCGGCCATCCTGTGGCACAGCCGCGCGATCCGCTCGGCCTCGGAGGAGAAGAACGCCTCGCCGGCCGCACGGCGCTCATCGACTGCAGCCGGCGCCGGCGCCCTCATCACGCCACCGCGCGAGCCCCGACGAGCCCCACCAGCCAGTCGCGGAACGCCTCCACGCCCTCGCCCGTGCGGGCGCTCGTGAGCATGTGCTCGATGCCCGGGTGAACCGTCTGGAGGTTCGCCAGCAACGTGTCGAGGTCGGCGTCCACGTGGTCCAGGAGGTCGATCTTGTTGACCACCGCCAGCTCGCACGCGCGGAACATCAGCGGGTACTTCAGCGGCTTGTCGTCCCCCTCCGCGACCGAGCAGACCATCGCCCTCACGTCCTCGCCCACCCTGAACTCTGCCGGACACACGAGGGTGCCGACGTTCTCGATGATCAGCAGGTCGATCTCATCGAGCGGCAGCGCCTCGAGCGAGGAGCGGATCATGTTGGCGTCCAGGTGGCACTCGCCGCCGAAGCCGGCCCCCGTGTTCAGCTGGACGACCGGGATGTGCAGGTGGGCGAGGCGCTCGGCGTCGAGCGAGCCCTCGACGTCGCCCTCGAGCACCCCCACGCGCACGTCCCCCGTGTCCGCCAGCGCGCGCTCCAGCAGCGAGGTCTTGCCCGCGCCGGGGGCGCTCATCAGGTTGACGACCGTCACCCCGGCCCGGTCGAAGTCCGCGCGGTTGGCGCGCGCGATCGTGTTGTTGGCGTCGAGTGCGTCTTCGACGATCCTCACTTTCACCCGGTGCATCTCTACGACGGTTCCGCTTCAAACGTGGCTGCCATGACCGACCCTTTCGTTCGTCTCAGGTTCCTCGTCGAGCTCGAGCGCCTCGATCAGCAGCTCCTCCCCCGCCACGATCTCGACGTCCAGCCCTCCGCAGCGCGCACAGCACAGCGGGAAGTCCTCCAACACGCTCTCCGCCTCGCACGCGCGGCAGCGCGCGGCCGCCGCGACGTGTTCGATACGGAGCTCTGCGTCCTCGAGCGGCGTCCCGACCGACACAAGTTCAAAGGCGAAGCGCAGCGAGTCGGGAACGACCTGGCGCAGATACCCGACCTTCACCTCGACCGCCCGCACGCGTCGCCCGCCGCTGTGGCGTTCGGCGACCGAGAGAATCGACTGCGCGATCGAGAGCTCGTGCATCAGCAGATCCTCGGCAGCGGATCGCCCACGAGCTGATCCATCACCCGGCGTCCGCCGAAGGCCGTCTCGACGAGGACCATGCCCGGCGGCTCGGTCCTGACCTCGCCGATCTCGCACGCCCGCTCGCCGCCGGGCGCCGAGCGCAGCGCCGCGAGCGCCGCCTCGGCATGCTCGGGCGCGACGAAGGCGACGAGCTTGCCCTCGTTGGCCACATACATGGGATCGATCCCCAGGATCTCGGCCGCGCCCGCGACGGCCGGCTGCACCGGCACGGAGGCCTCACGCACGACCATCGCCACGCTCGATGCGCGGGCGAGCTCGTTGAGCACCGACGCCACGCCGCCGCGGGTGGCGTCGCGCAGGCATCGAAGACCGGCCCCGGCGGCGTCGAGCAGGCCGTCTACAGCCGGCCACAGGGAGCGCGTGTCGGACTCGACGTCGGCGTCGAGTCCGAGCTCGCCGCGGGCGAGCATGATCGCGGTCCCGTGCTCGCCGATCGTGCCCGAGAGGAGGATTCGGTCGCCGGGGCGCAGGCTCGAAGGCGAGAGGCTCGCCCGCGGGTCACGGCGCCCAAGACCGGTGGTGCAGATGTACATGCCGTCGGCATGACCACGTTCGACGACCTTCGTGTCGCCGGCGACGATCTCGACGCCCGCCTCCGTGGCCGTCCGGGCGATCGCGTCGATCTCCTCGCGCAGGGTCTGGGCATCGAGACCCTCCTCGAGAACGAGTGAGAGCGTCAGGGCGAGCGGGCGAGCGCCCGCCATCGCGAGGTCGTTGACGGTCCCGTTGACCGCCAGCTCGCCGATCGAGCCGCCTGGAAAGCGCAGCGGCTTGACGACAAACGAGTCTGTCGTCATCGCCAGCTCGACTCCGTCGACGCTGACGGCACCCGCGTCGTCGAGCGCATCCAGCGCGGGCGAGGCGAAGGCGGGCACGAACAGGCCCTCGATCAGCGAGCTCGTCGCCTTGCCGCCGGCGCCATGGGACATCGTGATGTGGGAGTCGCGGAACTTCGGCCGCTTGGCCCGCGCGGTCTCGATGATCCCGAGGATGCGCGACTCGCGGTCTGAGACGAGCTCAGCCATCACACGACCTCCCGCTCGCGCGCGAAGCGGCCGTAGTTGTAGTAGGCCGCACAGGCCCCCTCGGGCGAGACCATGCACGTCCCGATCGGGCGCTCGGGCGTGCAGGCTGTGCCGAACACCTTGCACTCCCACGGCTTGATCACTCCCTTGAGGACCTCGCCGCACTGGCACGCCTTCGGGTCCGCCACGCGAACGCCCGGGACCGAGAAGCGCAGCTCGGCGTCCCACTCGGCATAGTCGTCGGACAGGCGCAGCGCGCTCTGGGAGATGAAGCCCAGCCCGCGCCACTCGAAGTGCGCGCGGAGCTCGAATACCTCGCTCATGATCTCCAGGGCGCGCAGGTTCCCCTCCCACGGGACGACCCGCGCGTACTGGTTCTCGACCTCGGCCCGTCCGTCGGCGAGCTGGCGCAGCACCATCAGCACCGATTGCAGGAGGTCGAGCGGCTCGAAGCCGGAGATGGCGACGGGCTTGCCGTACTGCTCGGGCAGGAACTGGAACGGCCTGGCGCCGACGATCGTCGCCACGTGACCCGGGCCGATGAAGCCGTCGAGGCGCACGTCGGGCGACTCGAGCAGCGCCCGCAGCGGCGGCACGATCGTGACGTGCGAGCAGATGACCGAGAAGTTGCCGACATCCTCGGCCTTGGCTCGGCGCAGCGTCAGAGCCGTCGACGGTGCCGTCGTCTCGAAGCCGATCGCAAAGAACACGACCTCCCGGTCGGGGTTCTGCTTGGCGATCCGCAGCGCGTCGAGCGGCGAGTAGACGATGCGCACGTCGGCGCCCTGGGCCTTGGCGTCGAGCAGCGTCTCGCTCGACCCCGGAACGCGCACCATGTCGCCGAAGCAGGTGAAGATCACGCCGGGCTCGCGCGCCAGCGAGATCCCGTCGTCAACGCGCCCCATCGGGATCACGCAGACGGGGCACCCGGGGCCGTGGACGAGCTCGACATTCTCTGGCAGCAGGTCGTCGACGCCGTACTTGTAGATCGCATGCGTGTGCCCCCCGCAGACCTCCATGATCTTGTAGTGGCGATCCGGGTCCACCACGGAGAGGATCTCGCCCGCGAGCGCGCGTCCGAGCTCGGCGTCGCGGAACTCATCGACAAACTTCATCGAGCCCGTGCCTCCTCGGGCGCCCGCGAGAGCGCGGTCCCGGCGTGCACCAGCAGCACCTCGCCTACGAGCACCGGCTCGACGAGCGCTGTCTCCACGCTCGTGCCCGCGCCGTCGGCGTCGAGGCAGAGAGCGAGCCCGGTCTGGCGATCGATGTCCGCGACCCGCATCGGGATCGCCACGTCGCCGCAGGTCGTACAGCCCTCGCTGAGGACACGCTCGCTCATGCGCCACGCCTTCGTCCGAGCCGCCCGGTCACTCGATCACGCTCGCCTTCAGCTCCTCGAGCTCCTGCTCGTACACGGCTCCCATTTCCTCGAGCAGCCGCAGCGTCGCCTGAGCCTCGCCCTCGTCGATCTTCGAGAGGGCGAAGCCGACATGAATCAGCACCCACTCCCCGACGGCCGCCGAGCTCCCGTCGACATCGAGCAGACCGATGTTGACCGTACGTCGCACGCCGGCCACCTCGACGGTGGCGAGACGGTTCTCCTCGTCGACCACCTCGACGATCTGCCCTGGAATCGCTAGGCACATCTCGCTGCCTCTCGCGTCGGCTCGTCTCCGTGTGGGGCCGCTACGCCGTCAAACATACTTCAAACAAAGAGGATCGCCACAGGTCCGGCAGTGTGCCCCGTCTCGCCCGAGACGCCGGCACCGCCACCTATTTTCCGAGGTGGGCGCTCCAGCGCTCCTCGATCCGACCGAGCCGCCAGACGGCGATCGCGATCGCCCAGGTCATCACGAACATGGCGACGATGAAGAAGCCGAGCACGTTGATGTCGATTCCCTCCAGCCACCCCCAGAAGGCACCCGACAGGTTCATGTGTTCGGCGAACAGGCCGCCCAGCTCGATCGTGCCCACGAGCAGCGCGACGGCGACCGAAAGACCGGTGATCGTGAGGTTGTAATAGACCTTCCTGACCGGCTTGGAGAACGCCCAGCCGTAGGCGAAGTTCATGAACGAGCCGTCGATCGAGTCCATCAGGCTCATCCCGGCCGCGAACAGCACGGGCAGGCATATGATCGCGTACCACGGCAGGCCGGCGCCGGCCGCGCCGCCGGCCAGCACGAGGAGCGCGACCTCGGTGGCGGTGTCGAAGCCGAGCCCGAACAGCACTCCCACGGGGTACATGTGCACGGGGCGGGCGACCCGGCGCGTGACCCGGCCGAAGAAGCGGTTCATGAGCCCGCGGCTGTCGAGCTGGCGCTCGAGCGCCTGCTCGACGTACTCGCCGCGGCGCATGCTTCGGAAGACGCCCAGGATGCCGAGCAGCACGACCACGTTGAGGGCTGCGATCACGTAGAGGAAGCCCCCGGAGACGAGCGTCCCGATCCAGCCGCCGACGCGGTGAAGGCTCGAGCCGTCGTTGCGCACCGGTCCGGCGAGCGAGCGCACGCCGACGGCCAGCAGCGCGGCCAGCACGAACACGACGGTCGAGTGGCCGAGCGAGAACCAGAAGCCGACGGTGAGCGGACGCTTTCGTTCGGACATCAGGCGGCGGGTTGTGTTGTCGATCGCCGCGATGTGGTCGGCGTCGAAGGCGTGGCGCAGACCGAGCGTGTAGGCCGTGACGCCGATCCCGAGCGTGAAGGCTCCCCCGCCACCGATGCGGTAGTGCCGCGGCGCCACAAGCGCGATCAGCGTGAGAAAACCGATGACGTGCAGGGCGAGGACCGCCAGCGCCATCAGCGCGAGCGTGCTCCGCTGCCCGCGCTCGAGTGTCCGGAGGGCCTCGAGCAGACCCGCCCGGCGGGTCCCGGCCCGCCCGACTGTCGCGCTGCCCTCGGGTGCACTCACCTCGCCCTCCCTGCTCGCCGCCGTCTCAAGCGATGCGGATCAAAGCACCCCTCTCCGGCGGAGCCTACCCAACCGCGCGCCGCGACAAACCGGCTACGGCGGGCTCAGGTGATAGATCCGCACGGGGCCCGTGGTCGTCTCGGCGGCGAACGAGTAGATGGTGTACGTGTGACCACGGAATTTCAGCTGTCCCGTCCCCGGCAACCGCACTGGAGCAGCGCGCGTGCTGCCCGCGAGCGTGCGGGATCCTTCGCGCACGTAGAGCAGGCCGCCCGTGAGCGTGGCCGTGAAGCGCACGTAGTCAGCCAGCGAGGTCGGGGTGAGGGTGAACCGCCTGGCGATGCGCTGGGCGACGATGCCGAGCTCGGTCCCGCGCACCGACAGGCAGCTCATGTGCGACAGGCGGGCCGGCAGCGGTACGAGGATCGAGATCCGCAGCGGGCCGGAGGGGAAGGCCGCGGCCTTGAACGAATAGGCCTGGTAGGCGACGCCGGCGATCCTGAGCGGGCCCTGGGTGGGGATCGCCGCGGGCGCGCCCGCGAGCTCCCCTTCGACGGGCACCTGGCGGCTGCCCTGGCGCAGCACGACCGGAACGCCGAGAAAGCGGGACTCGAGCTTGACGTAGCCGAGGTCGTCCTGAACGGAGAAGACATAGTGGGCGATCGTGCGGCCGTGCAGGCGCAGCGATCCCCCGACCGGGGCCAGGATATAGGGACCGCCCACGTCGGCCAGCACCGTCGAGCCCTTCGTCACCCGAAGGCGCACGATGTGCGTGTGCGAGTAGACCAGTTCTGCGACGGCCGCTTCGATCGCCCCCGCTTCGCCTGCGGCCACCGCCGCGAGCAGCGGCGCGTAGCTCTCGACCTGGCGCTGGTCGCTGCGAGTCTCGGCGCTGGCGAGCTCGCCCGTGTAGATCCGCGCCGCCACCACGCCTGCCGCCCGCCCGAGCACGCCCGCGGCGGCGCTGCCGCACGGCTTCAGATGCACCGGGCGCACGGCGGCGATCGTGCTCGCGGGCGCTCCTGTAACGAGCCCCAGCGCGGCGAGGGCGGCGACGAGCGCATGTGCCGGACGCAGCGGGTGCACCGCCGCAGGCTACCGGTCGGCGCAGCCGTCGAGTAGCAGTCGCCGGCGCGGCCCGGCGGCGGGGTCAGGCCTTGATGAGCTGGTAGACGCGGACGCTGCCCGCGCTCGAGGGCGCCTGGAAGGAGTAGACGGTGTACGTGGCGCCGTGGAAGGCGACAGTCCCGCTGCCCGGCAGGCGCGCGGGTCCCGGTCGCGGCGTGCTGCCGGCCAGCTCGCGCGAGCCCGAGCGGACGTAGAGCAGGCCGCCTGTCACGCTGGCGGCGAGTTTGATGTACGTCGAGAAGCTCGCCTGCGAGAGCGAGAAGCGCCGCGATATGCGCTGGGCGACCCTGCCGAGCTCGGCGCTGCGGATCGCGGTGCAGCTCTCGCCGGCGAGGCCGGCGCTCACGGGCAGCAGCAGCGAGACCCGCAGTGGCCCGCTCGGGAATGCCGCGGCCGCGAAGGAGAACGCCTCATACGTCATGCCGGAGACCTTGACGGGCCCTCGGTTGGGAATGCTCGCCGGAGCGCCCGCGAACAGGCCTTCGACGGGGATCGCCCGGCTGCCCGTGCGCATCACGAGCGGGGCCCCGATGAAGCGGGTGACGAGCTTGACGTAGCCGAGGTCGTCCTGCACGGAGAGGGCGTAGTGGCCGATCGTGCGGCCGTGCAGGCGCAGCGCCCCGCCGGCGGGGGCGAGGATGTAGGGGCCGCCCACGTCCGCGAGGACCGCCGAGCCGCTCGTGACCCGCAGGCGCACGATGTGCGTGTGCGAGTAGACGAGCGTCGTCACCGCCCGCGTGATCGCCGCGCGTTCGCCGCCCGCCACCGCGCTCAGCAGCGCGGCGTTCGTCTCGACCTGGTGCTGGTCGCTGCGGGTCTCGGTGCCGGCCAGCTCGCCGGCGTAGATCCGGGTCGCGACCTGGCCGGCAGCCCGGCCGAGGACGCCGGCGGCGGCCGTGCCACAGGGTTCTGCGGCGGCGCTCCGCGCGACCGGCGGGTGTGAGCCGCCCGGGCCCTCCGCCGCGGCGCCGCAGGCCGCGAGAGCGAGCGCCAGCGCGGCCAGCAGGCCGGCCCCGAGCGTCGAGCGGTGTGCGCGCGATCTCATCGTGGGGTGCTTACCCCTTGTTGCCACGCGCGATTCTCCGCAGGTCGATCGTCTCATCGTAGAGCTTCGCATCGACGCCCTCCTCAAGCGCGACGTCACGCAGCGGGCGCCCCGATGCGGTCGCCTTTTTGACGATCACGGCCGCCTTGTCGTAGCCGATCGCTCCGTTGAGCGCGGTCGCCACGGCGAGCGTCGCACCGGCCGACGCCTGGGCGCCCGCCTTGTTGACCTCGATGCCGTCGACACATTTCTCGGCGAACGCCCGCGAGGCGCTGCTCAGCAGGTGCAGCGACTGCAGCAGGTTGCGGGCGATCAGGGGGATGCGGACGTTGAGCTCGAACTGGCCCTGCAGTCCGCCGACGGTGATCGCCGTGTCGTTGCCGATCACCTGTGCGGAGACCTGCAGGACGACCTCGGGCAGCACCGGGTTGACCTTGCCGGGCATGATCGAGGAGCCCTTCTGCAGCTCGGGCAGCAAGATCTCGCCGATCCCCGCCCGCGGGCCGGAGCCCATCAGCGCGAGGTCGCCTGCGATCTTCGTCAGCGACACGGCCACGACCTTGAGCGCACCCGATAGCTCGACGAGGGCGTCGCGGTTGGCCTGCGCCTCGAACGGGTCGAGCGGAGCGGCGATCTGTCTGAGGCCCGATTCCTTGCGCAGACGGGCGCGGACCTTCTCGGCGAACTTGGCGTGGGTGTTCAGGCCGGTCCCGGTCGCCGTGCCACCGAGGGGGATCTGCCCGACATGGACGAGGGCGGCCTGGACGCGCTCCTGGCCGAGCGTCATCTGGGCGGCGTAGCCCGCGAACTCCTGGCCGAGCGTCACCGGCACCGCGTCCATCAGGTGGGTGCGTCCGGCCTTGACGACGTGCTGGAAGCTGCGCGCCTTGCGGGCGAACGAGCGCTCGAGCTGTTTGAGCGCCGGCAGCAACTCGTTCTGGGCGACGTCCAGGGCCGCGAGGTGGACGGCCGAGGGGAACACGTCGTTGGAGGACTGGCCCATGTTGACGTGGTCGTTGGGGTGGACGCCGTCGCCGGCGAGGTTGCCGATGACCTCGTTGGCATTCATGTTGGTCGACGTCCCCGAGCCCGTCTGAAAGACGTCGATCGGGAACTGGCCGTCGTGCTGGCCGTCGGCGATCTCGGCGGCGGCTTTGGCGATGCGCGCGGCGCTGCGCTTGGAGAGCAGGCCGAGCTCGCCGTTGACGCTCGCGGCGGCGCCCTTCAGGCGGGCCAGCCAGTGGATGACCGACACCGGCACCGTCTCGCCCGAGATCGGGAAGTTCTCGACGGCCTTGGCGGTCTCGCCGCCCCACAGCTGCTTGTCACTGGGCATTTGGTTCTCCTCTTGAAGCACGGTGATCCGGATGGAGGGCCGCGCGGCGCGGCGCGCGCGTCGTCTGCTCCGGGGCCCTGGGGGGCTCAACCCTATATCCGCGGCGCTATCCGCAGAATGCGGCCAGCTCGCGTGCGAACCCGACCGGGTCGTCGTAGGCCATCAGGAAGCCGGTGCTCTCGAGCACGCGCAACTGGCCGGCGGGCAGCCGGCGCAGCGCCTCTTCGGCGCCCGCCAGGGGGTGCAGGCGGTCGTGGTCGGCCCACAGCAGCAGGACCGGCATGTCGAGACGGGGGTAGAGCTCGAGCAGCTGCGTCTGCGCCCCGCACGGCCACCCGGCGGCGCACTTGGCCCACGACCGCGCGAGGCTCGCGTTGCCGGGCACGTCGGCGAAGGCGTGGCGCAGGAGGTCCCGGACGGCGGGGTTGCCGCGGTGCGACAGCGACATGCCGCGCTCGGGGGTGAACGTCGCGGCGGCGGCGTAGGAGAGCAGGCCGTCGAGCCCCGGCACGCCGGCCGCCCGCGTCGCCAGGCCCCACGCCCGGCGCCTGCGCGGGAAGCTCGGCTCGGCGTGCAGGCGGTTTGGCATCAGGACCAGCCGGCGGGGGTGCACGCGGCCGCGGGCGATCGCGTGGAGGAGGATCTCGGCGCCGGCGTCGTGACCGGCGATCATCGGGCGGGGGCCGAGGACCTCGGCCGAGAAGCCTCCGAGCACGTCGGCGAACCAGTCGAGCGTGTAGGGGTGGCGCGGGCGATGCTCGGAGTCACCGTGGAGCGGCAGGTCGGGCAAGACGACACGGAAGCGGTCGGCGAGCTGCTCGACGGCCGGTTCGAACTCCTTGTGCGAGAGCAGGGCCGAGTGCAGCAGCGCCAGCGGCGGTCCCGCCCCGAGCTCGCGGTATGCGACCCGCGCGCCGTCATCGTGGTGATAGAGGCGCAGCCGCATCTCGCCATCGTAGGATCGAAGCGAGCCATCGTGTCCGTCCGTCTCCATCGTCTCCGCCGCCCACCCGTCGCCCGCCGTGCCCCGGCGGCCGTGGCCGTCGTGCTGCTGAGCGCGCTGGCCGGTGCCTGCGGACAGGCTAGCCCCGGCCCCGCGCTGTCGCTCGGAGGCACCGCGGCACTGCCCGCCTCGCGCTCCTCCCACGTGATCGTGATCGTGATGGAGAACGCGGAGTACGGCGAAGTGATCGGCAGCTCGGCCGCGCCCTACGTCAACGGCCTCGCGCGCCGCTATGGCCTGGCGACGCAGAGCTACGCGATCCGCCATCCCTCACTTCCCAACTACATCGCGCTGACGAGCGGATCGACGCAGGGGATCGACAGCGACTGCACCGGCTGCCATGTCGCGGCGAGGAACATCGTCGACCAGCTCGAGGGCGCAGGGCTCTCGTGGAAGGCCTACCTCGAGGACGTGCCGCGGCCGTGCTTCACGGGCTCCGGCGCCGCGGGCTACGCCAAGAAGCACAACCCGTTCATCTACTACGACGACATCGCCTCCTCGCGAGCCCGCTGCGGGCGGCTGGTCGGCTTCGGCGCGCTCGCGGGCGATCTTCGAGCCGGGCGGCTGCCCGCGTACTCGTGGATCTCTCCGAACCTGTGCGACGACGGACACGACTGCGGCGTCGCCGCGGGCGACCGCTTCCTCGCGCGGACCGTCCCCGCCCTGCTGCGAGAGCTCGGACCGCACGGCCTGCTGG
>DAIRTT010000005.1:0-29933 GCA_036803745.1 Solirubrobacteraceae bacterium
AGTTGCGGCACGCGCTCCCACCACGCCTGAACGGACGCGGCGTGCATCGGCGTCTCGACGGCCTGGACCTGCATGTCGACGAGACCGCCCTCTTCCAGCACGGACCTCAACAGCGCTGCATCATCAAGGGAGAACGGTCCGCGTACGGTGGGGGGCGGAAACGGCACGCCGAACTGCTCACCGACGGCGTCCAGCACAAGGCCGAGCCAAGGGTTCATGCTCCTCGGCCCCCACGTCATCGCAGCAAAGCCCCCTCCGGGGCGTAGGACCCGTGTCGCCTCCCTCACCGCGCCCACAGGGTCATCCGCAAACATCAAGCCGTGTCTGCTGATCACAGCATCGAAGTGCCCGTCCTCGGCGATGATCTCGCTCTGATCGAAGACCGCTGTGCTCACCTGTGGATGGCCGATCCCCCTGCGAGCGGCGACTGCGACCATCTCGGGTGCGTCATCGGACAGCACGATGGAGCCTTTCGGCCCCACGCGCTGAGCGGCGCGCAGGCCGGCGCCTCCGGGGCCTGCGGCGAGCTCGAGGACTGCGTCACCTTCGGTGATCCCGCTCGCGTCGAGTAGAGCGTCTGTGGCGGGGGCGAGATGCTCGTCGACGAACTCGGCGTTGGCCTCCCAGCCCGGCGCGACGCTGTTCCACATCTCCGACATCTCGGGTCATCCTCGCACCGATCGCCCGACACCACCGCCTCGCCAGCAAATGGCGACGAACCCCCCGGGGCAGCTATCGAGCCGCCGCGGCGTCCACCGGGCCGCACATCAGCTCGACGACCTCACGGTCTTTGAGCCCCTGTTCACGCACCAGCGACTTCCACGTCGAGAACGCGATCGCGGGCTTTGGAGAGCCGCAACTGCGAATAGAGGCTAGAAGCGCTCGGCCTCGAAGCCGACGAGGGAAACACGATTTGAGTCCCCGCCTCCCTGTGCCACGAGTGTGCGGAATGCTCTCGCGCGAAGGCGGGCGTGGGCGGGAGCATGCGCCGTCGCGCCTGTTACCTGGGGTGCTCGGCCCTCAACCAGGCGAGGGTCGCCTCGAGGCCGGTCGCATAGTCGACGCGCGGCTCCCAGCCGAGGATCTCTCGGGCCTTGCGATTGCTGAAATCCTGGTTGTTACCCAGCAGCTGGACGGCTTGACGCGAGAGCAGGGCAGGCGCGCTCACACCAGTCGTCTTTCGCAAAATTCGGTAGCCGTGCTCGAGCGAGCAACCGATGCCGTTCGCCAGCCAGTAGGGGAGGCTCCACCGGACCCCCGGGCTGCCGAGGCCTCCGGCCAGGCCGTCGGTGAACTCCTTCCAGGTGATGGCGAGGCCGTCGCTGACGTTGAAGGCGTGACCGGGGGCGGCGTCGTGGCGGAGTGCGAGGATCGCGGCATCTATCACGTTCTCGACGTAACACAGGCCGGCGACAGCCCGGCCGCCGTCGACCAGCAGCATGCGGCGGCCTTCAATCGCGCGCGCGATCTCGCCGACGACATCCGTCGAGCCGGGCCCGTAGACCGTCGCCGGGCGTAGGATCACCGCCTCCATCCCGCCTGCCTTTTCAACGCGGCGGACTTCCGCCTCGGCTTCCAGCTTCGTCTGCGCATACCAGTTCCGAAACCGCGTCCCAACGTAGGCCTCGTCAATCGCCGTGCCGCCGGGAGAGCCGTAGACGTCCGTGGTGCTGAACTGAACAAAGCGCTTCACCGATGCAGCGACCGAGGCTGCGAGCAGATTCCGTGTTCCCTCGACGTTGGTGCGGGTGATCTCCTCCGTGGTCGCCCAGTCCGATACCAGTGCTCCGCAGTGGAACACGTAGCGACAGCCCTCCACGGCGCGAGCGAGTGTCTCCGCCTGGGTGAGGTCCGCGACGGCGATCTCGACGGCGAGCTCGTCGAGCAGCGAGGTGTCGCTGCTGGCCCGCACGAGGCAGCGCACCGAGTAGCCATCCTGCGCCAGTCGTTTCGCCAGGCGCCCGCCGATGAACCCGGTCGCACCGGTGATCAAGCAGACCGCGTCACGCCAAGGATCGCCTGGCCTGTCGCGATACGGCGTCTCCTCGCTCATGGGAGCTTCGTGCGTGCTCGGCGACGCAGTGTCGCGGTGGCGATATCGCGAACGATCGCGAGGTTCCTGCTCGAGCCGCCGTGACACTCGGCGAGCACGGCGTCGAGCGCGGAGAGGAAACCGTGCGCCTCGCTCTCGGAGAGTGTCAGCGGCGGCAGCAGCTTGATGACATCGTTCTTGCCAGCCGCCATCGTGATCACACCATGGTCTCGATGCAGCGGGATGACGATCAGCTGAGGAAAGAGCCCCTCGCTCGCCATGTGGATCAGCCGCCAGTTGAACCGTGCGACGCGCGTGCTGGGCGCGCCGAGCTCGATCCCGATCATGAGCCCGCTGGCGCGAATCTCCTTGATCATCTCGTAGCGCCGCTGGAGCTCGGCGAGCCCGCCGGACAGCACGGCGCCGATGCGCGCGGCGTGCTCGACGAGATGATCGCGCTCGATGACGCGCAGGGTGGCAAGCCCGGCCGCCATGGACAGGCGATTGCGCCCGAACGTCGACTGGTGCACGTAGCAGCGCTCGAGCGTCCCCACTGCCCTCTCGTAGATATCGCGGCTCGTGACCATCGCGGCGACCGGCATGTAGCCTCCGCTGAGCGCCTTGCCGACGAGCACGAAGTCCGGCTCGAGTTCCCAGTGCTCCAGCGCGAACCACTTCCCGGTTCGTCCGAGGCCGGTCTGGACCTCGTCAACGACGAACATGGTGCCGTAGCGGCGACATAGCTCCTGCGCGGCTTGTAGATAGCCCTCGGGAGGAAACGTCACCATGCGGCCCTGAATCGGCTCGACGATGAAGGCGGCGACATCCTTCGCGCGCAGCTCCGCCTCCAAGCGCGCCAGGTCGCCAAACGGAACGCGCTCGCAGCCCGGCAGCAGTGGCCCGAAGCCGTCCTTGAAGAAGTCGTCTCCGACCAGCGACAACGGCCCGAGCGTGACACCGTGAAAGCTGCTCTCGCACGAGATCAACCGCGGCCGACCCGTTGCCGCGCGCGCGAACTTCATCGCGGAGTCCACGGCCTCGGCGCCCGTGCTCGCGAAGAACACTGCATCGAGTCCCTGCGGCAAGCGCTGCGACAGCGCCTCGGCGAGCATGCCGGCCAACGGCGAGTAGTGGATCTGGACGCCATCGACAAGGTCCGCGGCGAGCGTCGCCTGCAGGACCGCGCGCACGTCGGGATGGTTGTGACCCAAGCTGGCGAACCCCTCGCCGGTATGGAAATCTAGATATGGGCGACCCGCGGCGTCATAGAGGTAGGACCCGCGCGCCGACGTGTACTCCTTATCGAAGCCGAGGATGCCCAGCACGTCGACAAGCGACGAATCGAGATGACGCGCGGCAAGGTCAAGCGTTTCCTCAGCGCGCGCCATGGCGTCCGCGACCACACCAAGTGGATCAAGGGGAGCGATGGGCTGAGGGTCGGCCTTCATAACGATCGGAGTGGCCCGCTCTGCGGAGTCGAGCTCTGCGCTGCGAGCGTAGTTGAGCACACAGCCCGTTCCCGCGCCGACGCAAGCTGGGAGGCACGGCCGGTGACGCCGGCGGACGCATGAGGTTCGAGCCCTCTCATCCGCGCGGAGTCAGTCGCGGTCCTCAGATGACTCAGTCGGCGCGGTTGGCGGGCCGACTGATGGGTGCCCGCTTCGCGTCATGGGCCACGAATGTGTCGCGGGACTCAGAGACTGCTGCTTCGGGGTGTACGGGGGAGGCGGGTGAGCCGGCCTTTGTGAGCAGTCGGGCGGCGAGCCCATGTGAGGTGCGTGCGATCGCTGCGTCGCTCCCGAGCAGGCCGGCGGCGCGCAGCACATTCGAGGCGTGTCCTGCAAGCGGCGCGGCGCGCATGGCCGGCGTCAGAGGGTTGCGCCCGAGGCCGACGAGGCGAGCAGCCTCGGAGCCGAGCATGTAGCCCAGGAGCGCGCTCGTGAAGGGAACGGTCAGGAGCGCCAGATCGTTCGCGCGCGAGGCGGGGATGCCGAAGGCCACCTGTGGGAGGCCGTGGCGCACGAGCGCGGCGGTCAGTGTCTTGCCGCTCTCGGGATCGGTGCGCTGGTCGAGGGCATCGTAGATCTCGTGCATGTCGGTGGCGCGTCGGTAGGAGAGTGGCTGCAGGTCGTGCGGGATGCCCATCACGTGGCCGAGCCAACGCCACATGTGAGCCATTGCCTCGGTCTCCCCGGGCGAGTAGCGGATTCCCAGCTTCCGCACGCTCTGCACATGCAGCGCAAAGAACGCGACGCTCAGCGTGGCCGCAGTGTCCGTCACGTTCAAGGGGATCCCATCACTGGCCAGGTTCCAGTCATCCTGGGCCAGCATGTGGCGCCGGACGAAGGCGTGCACCAGACGCACGCGGATGGACGCCGCTATGCCGCTGCCGGGACGGTCTGGGCGCATGTTCTCCGGCGCGGTCGCCGCAAGAATCCACTGCCCGGTCTCGAGCAGGCGTTTGCCGGCGCTCCGGTCGATCCGACCGGTCCCGAGGAGGACCTTCGCGATCCGGGGAATCGGGTAGCCGTAACCGAGACTTAGAGCGCCTCCGACGGCGACAGCCGGTCCTGCACGCCAGTGGGCGACGCGCCCGGCTTCGAAGAGCTCCCAGTTGACCCACTCAGGCGGCTCGAGAATCGGCTCGAGCATCGCCCGCAGGGCGGGGGGCATCTCCGGCACGGCGCTCATCCCGTCTGTGAGTGCTCGGTCGAGCATCTGCCAGCCCGAGCCGTCGCGCAGCTGGGAGAACTCGACTACAACGTCGTCGGCGGGTTGGTCGGACTCCCACAGCCCCTGCAGCATCCGCCGAGCCAGGTCTCGGTCGACCGTCTCCGGCAGGTCCTCGAGCCTCGCCACGAAGACGGTCTCCTCAGGATCGGCCTGCTGTCCGAGCTCATACGACCTCGGCGTCCTCGTCGCAGCGCTCATCGCGGTCCCTCTCTGTAGGCGTCCGGTCACCACCACGTACCATACACAACGCAACAAATATCGTTACAGCGTTGCAGTCGAAAGATCGCAACGCTATCGTTGCCACATGGCACCGCAGGACCCACCGCTGAGGACCGCTCTCGGCGCCGACGCGCCCGCGGGCGAGATCAACCCGGGCGTAGAGGAGGTCCTCGATGCTGCACTGGCACAGTTCGAGGACATAGGCGTTAGGCGCAGCACGATCGAGGACATCGCTCGCCGGGCCCGGATCGACCGCGTCACCGTCTACCGGCGCATCGGCTCAAAGGACGACCTCATCCAGGCCGTCCTGGCCCGTGAGGCCCGCCGCCTCATCGACCGCATAGACGCCGCAACAGCACCGTTGGCCACGCTCGATGAGCGCATCGCCACGGCGTTCGCCACCGCAATCGTGCATCTCCGCGAGAACGCTCTCTTCAACCGGATGCTCGCGCTCGACAGCGACACAATGCTCCCCCGCGTCACGACACAGGCAGGCTCCTTATTGGCGATCGGGATCGCCGCGGCCGCCCACCTGCTCCAGAGGGCCCAAGACGATTCACTGCTTGAGCCAATCGATGATCCGCAGGGCGTCGCGGAGGTCCTGGTTCGCCTCATCCAGTCGTTCGTCCTGACCCCCAACGGCGCCCTCAAGCTCCAAACCTCGGCTCAGCTCGAGACATTCGCCCGCGCCCACCTCACCGCGATCGTCACCCGCGGCGGCCAGTCGCCGCCGAGCCGACCCGCAGCAACCTGATCCAGGGCGATCTGCGACGCTGTCGAGATGAGACGCAGGCGAGGCCGCCTGACGCAGCGGCAGCACCCCGCCATCGATCCGCTGGTCCTCAGCGGCCTGACCGAGCTCGCCGCCGGCGCGCTGTCCGGCTGGCTCTACACGCTCGTCAGGACCGACCGCGAGAAGGCCAGGGCACTCGGCATCAAGTCGAGCGCCCGCATCCGCCAGTGGCACCTCGACATGGCCGCGCTGGGCGGTCTCACGGCGATGGCCGGTACTGCCGTGCCCGATCTGCCGCGCTGGGTGCGCCTGCCGTTGGGTGTCGGCGCCTGGACCAATGCGATGGCCTTCCTGCCGCTGGCCTTCGACCCGGGCGTTGAGGACATGCCGGCCTACCGCGCTGCCGTGGGGGCGTCGTTCGTCGCGACCAGCGTCGGCTTCACCGGCCTCGCCCTCACGGCTGCTCGCCGCCGCGGCTAGCTCGTCTTGGCGGCGCTGCCCGGCTTGCTGCTCGACTTGCCTTCGCTCTGCGGCGCCAGGCAGCTTTTGGTCTTCTGCCCAGGCTTGGCGGCCGAGCAGCTCAGCGCCGTTCCGTCCTTGCCTTCGACCTCCTTGAGGAGGAACGTCGACGGCGTGTGCGGGAAGCTGCTGTCGGGGCCGTAGCCGATCACCACGCTGTCGCGGTTGCGCAGCACATAGGCGGCCGGGTCGCTCAACAGCTTGCCGTTGACGTAAAAGTGCAGGTGATCGCCGCCCAGACCCTTCAGCGGGCCGAGCTGCGCCGGACCGAGCTTGACGCCCCACACCATGAAGAAGTCTCCGAGCGTGTACTTGAACGGGTGCGGCGCCTCCATATGGATGACGCCCGTGTGGTCGTGGGTGTGGAGGCTCGACTCGAGATGCTTGGCTGGGTCCAGGCCGATGTTCGCCGCCAGCGGCGAGAGCAGCCCGTTCACGTAGATGTGCAGCAGGGCGTGGATGTGGAACTTCTCGCTGCCACCGGGCGGGATGCCGATCCTCTGCAGGCGTTCGGCCAGATGGTCATACTCGGCCGGCCACGGCGGCTGGCCTTCGGAGAGCCCGGGCCCGGCTATGACCAGGCCCGCAGGAACCGGCGTGCTCGACCCGCACCCGACCACCATCAGCGCCGGCAGGGCCGCCAGCGCGGCGATCAGCGTGCGAAGTCTCATGACCGCCTGAGCATACATTCCGCTGGAGCGCCCGACGGCACCTCCGAGGACCGTAGTTTGGACGTAGCTCGTGTGGGTGACTGCCGATCCGGTGGAGCCACCCGTCCCATATCGTGGTGCATGGTCGTCGCATCCCCCCCGGTCCGGCGGCCAGAAGCACTCTCCGATGCACAACACCCTCCGCCTCGGACGCGCTTTCTCCCGACGCGCGTTCTCCGCGGAGGGTGCATCGTGCGCGCGCTTCACGTCAGACCGAGGCGCTCCGGGACTGTCTCCAACGAGTCGATGATCTCCGCGCCCGCCCGCCGCAGCGCCGCCTCGTCGCTGTCGGCTGAGTAGCCGAGCACGCGCATGCCCGCCGCGACCGCGCCCACGACCCCCGAGGGGGTGTCCTCGACGACCGCGCACGATCCAGGCTCGACGCCCCTGCTTCGTGCGGCGTGCAGGAACAGGTCCGGGTGCGGCTTGCCGCGCGGAACCTCGTAGGCCGAGAAGAGAGCGTCGGCGTCGAACAGCCCGCGTAGACCCGTCAGCTCGAGCGAGTGAAGGATCTTGCCCGGCTTGCCCTGCGAGGCGACACACACGTCGGCGCCCGCATCGCGCACGCCCATGACCGCGGCGCGCGCCCCCTCGACCGGCTTCAGGTCACGTTCGAAGACCCGGCTGCGCTCCTCTTCGAAGCGCGATGGCGTGCCTTCGGGCAATGCCCGCCCGAGCCTCGCCTCGGCCGTCGCAAAGACGTCCGCCAGCAGCAGCCCCTGGAACACCGAGCGAGCCTCGGCCGTGCTCATCACCAGACCCTCGGCCCTCAGCATCTCGGCGAGCACTTCGTTGGACAGGCCCTCGCTGTCCACGAGCACGCCGTCACAGTCGAAGATCACCAGCCGCGGCGGCGAGGCGGCCAACCCGTGCTCCCGTGCCGTCCCACCCCGAACAGTCGAGCGGCCGCCTGTCGCATCGACAGACGGCCGTTCGTGGCCACTACTCGACTTGTGGTGCTGCTCAGCGACCGTCGCGGCTCTGACGGCGCTGCATCATCACGATCGCGAACCCGGCGCCCATCAGCAGGACACCGAAGCCGATGCTCCAGCGCAGGTCGAAGCCGGTGAACGGCAGCGTGCCTGATTTCTCGGCGCCCGTCGTCGTCGGAGTGCTCGTGCTCGTGCTCGTCGACGGTTCGGTGCCTTTGCTCGTCGTCGACGTCGTCGGAGTTGTGCTCGTTTCTTTCGACGGCGACGTGCCGGTCGTGGGCGTGTTCGGCGACGACGTGCCGGTCGTGGGCGTGTTCGGCGACGACGTGCCGGTCGTGGGCGTGTTCGGCGGCGACGTGCCGGTCGTGGGCGTGTTCGGCGTCTGGTTGTAGCCCGACGTGCTTTCTGAAGCTGCCAGGGCCGCGCTGGGCAGAGCGAGCGCCATCACCAGCAGCAGCACTGCCGGGATGAACGACAGCCGGCGCCGCGCGCCCGAGATTCCTCTGCTCGCCTTCGCTGCACCTGCGGTCCGTGGCCTGCTCGAGGCCATGACATCGGTCCGAGTCATGCCAACCTCCCATTGATATTGTGATGACCCCGAAACAGGGCCTTTGTCAGTGTTTTTCGCGACGGGTCGGGGCAAAACATCGTTTCTGGTTCGCCATTTCCAGACTGTGGCCTGCATCTGGAGGTCAAAGGTCTATCACCTGGGGCGGTCGCAGCAGCGCCCGCCCCGGCGTTTCCATGCATCGACAAACCCCCTGAAGGCCATTAGACCTGCACGCGGCCCTCGAGCTCGCCGTCGGCCAAACGGCCCCTCAGCACCTTCTTGTCGAACTTGCCGACGCTCGTCTTGGGGATCTCCGCGACGAACGCGAACTCGTCGGGGAGCCAGAATCGCGCAACGCGGCTGCTCAGGTGCTCGACGAGTGCGGCCGCATCGGGATCGGCGTCTTCGCGCAGCACCACACAGCACAGCGGGCGCTCGGCCCAGCGCTCGTCGGGCTTGGCGATGACCGCCGCCTCGACGACATCGGGATGGGACATCAGCTCGTTCTCGAGCTCGACCGAGGAGATCCACTCGCCGCCCGACTTGATCACGTCCTTGGCGCGGTCGGTGATCTGGACGAAGCCACGCTCGTCGACCGACGCGATGTCGCCTGTCCGCAGCCAGCCCGAGTCGAACTTCTCGGCGCTCGAGTCGTCGCGGAAGTAGCCCGCCGCGATCCATGGCCCGCGCACCTCGATCTCGCCCGTCGATTCGCCGTCGCGGGCGACCTCCTCGCCGGAGTCGCCGATCAGCCGCAGCTCGACCCACGGCAGCGGGCGCCCCTGCTTCGCCCGGTCGTCCCAATAGGCATCGTCGTGCTCGCCCTCGGCCGGTCGCGAGAAGGTCGCCACCGGGCTCGTCTCGGTCATCCCCCACGCCTGGAAGATGCGCACCCCGTGACGTTCCTCGAAGTCCTTCATCAGCTGGCGGGGCACCGCTGAGCCACCACACGTCGCGTTGGTCATCGATGACAGGTCGAGATCGGGCCTGCTCTCCGCGTGGCGCAACAGGTCGGCGAAGATCGTCGGCACGCAGCCCATCAGCGTCGGACGCTCGGCCTCGATCAGCCCGGCCAGTGGCTCGGCCGCCAGAAAGCGGTCGGGCAGAATCAGATCAGCGCCGGCCAGCGCGGCGCCGTGCGGCAGGCCCCAGGCGTTGGCGTGGAACATCGGCACGACCGCCAGGACGCGCTCGGCGCGCCCGAGGCCGAGACCGTCCTTGACGAGCGTCGCCGTCGAGTGCAGGCTGATCGACCGGTGTGAGTAAAGGACGCCCTTGGGATTGCCGGTCGTCCCGCTCGTGTAGCAGAGCGCCGCCGCCCGGCGCTCATCGATCTCGGGATATTCGAAGTCGCCCGCGCCGGCTTCCTCGAGCAGCTCCTCGTAGCGCAGCGCCCCCGGGAGCGACCCCGCGTCGCCGTCGCCCATGACCACGTAGCGGGCGACCGTCTCGAAGCTCGGTGCGAGCTTCTCGAGCACCGGCACCAGCGAGTCATCGACGAAGATGACCTTGTCCTCGGCATGGTTGACGATGTACGTCAGCTGCTCGCCGAACAGCCTGATGTTGAGCGTGTGGAGCACCGCGCCCACGCACGGGATCGCGAAGTACAGCTCGAAGTGGCGCTGGTTGTTCCACGCGAACGTCCCCACCCGGTCGCCCTGCTCGATGCCCAGGTGGCCCAGCACGCGGGCCAGACGGTCGACGCGGTCATACACCTCCGCGTATGTCGTCGACTCCACGACCCCCGGCTCGTGCAGCGTCGTGACCGTCGCATCGGGGCTGTTCGCGCGCAGCGCACGCCGTATGTGGTGGACGTTCAGCGGAAAGTCGTCCTGCATCAGCCCGTTCAGCATCTCGCTCATCCTCTCCCCGCTGCCTCTCGTGCCGCCACCCGGCGAAACTCGTCGTAGATTCCGCGCGTGCGCCCAGCGATGTCGTCCCAGTCGAACAGCAGCACGTGCTCTGAGGCCTCCGTCACCAGTCGGTCGCGCAGCTCGTCGTCGATCAGAAGGCGCTCGATCATCACGCCCAGATGCTCGGCGTCGCCGCCGTTGAAGCGCAGCCCCACCTTCTCCCCTTTCGGCACGACCTCCCGTAGGCCGCCTGTGTCGGCGACGATGCACGGGCAGCCCGACGCCATCGCCTCGAGCGCCACCAGACCGAAGGGCTCATAGATCGACGGCACCACGCACAGGTCGGCGATCCGGTAGAGCGAGTGCAGGACGTCGTCGCCGATCCAGCCGACGAACGTCCCGTGGTCGTCGAGGCCGAGTCGCTGTGCCTGGGCCTTCAGCTCGGCCTCGTGCGTGCCGCTGCCCGCGACCAGGAACCGCACGCCCCCGACGCTCTCGATCACGCCCGGCAGGGCATCGAGGGCGAGCTGGAAGCCCTTCTCATAGACAAGGCGGCCGACCAGGAGAACGAGCTTCTCCTCCGGCGCGGCGTACTCCGCCCGCATCCGCGCCAGGTCTCCTCCCGGACGAAGTTCGCTCGGGTCGACGCCGTTGGGGATCACCGCCACGCGACGCTCGTCGATGTCGAAGATGTCCGCCACGTGCCCGCGCATGTAGTACGAGCAGACGATCACCCGGTCGGCCCGCCGGGCCATCCGCCGCTCGACCGAGTGGATGTGCGACTGAGGCGGGTTTGCCACCCATCCCTGGTGGCGTCCGTGCTCGGTCGCGTGAATCGTCGTGATGTACGGTAGCTCCAGGCGGTCGGCAAGCGCGGAGGACGCCGGGGCGACCAGCCAGTCGTGGCCGTGGATCAGGTCGTATGTGTGCTCGCTCGCGAGCGCCTCGCCCGCTCGCAGCATGTCCTCGTTCATGCGCTCGACCCAGGCCACGAAGCGGTCGAGGTCGCGCGGCCAGCTCGGCTCGCGCACGCGGTGGACGTTGACGCCCCCACGCAGCTCCGGCCCGGAGTCGAGGCCCGTGGCTTCGGCGCGCGTGCCACGCGTGAGCACGTCCACCGTCACCCCCTGGCGCACCAGCGCCTCGGCGAGCTTGCGCACGTGGCGCGCAAGGCCGCCCTCGATGACGGGCGGGTACTCCCATGAGAGCAGCAGCACGCGGTCACTCATGCCCGTGACCCTATCTCCCGGCGGCTCCACACCCGGCCAAGGATCGCACCTGGCGCTCGGCACGACCGGCGCAGGGCGGTTAAGAGAGCATTTGGCTCGTGTCGAGCGAGCCTCCCGTCTTCTACTTCGGTGCCATGTCCCCATACTCGTGGCTGGCCGCCGAGCGGATCGAGCGGCTGCTCCCCGAGGCTCACTGGCGTGGTGTGCTCGCCGGCGTCGTCTTCACCGTCCACGGCCGCACGTCGTGGGGCCTGACCGAGGATCGCGCGAGAGGCCTGGCCGACTGCGAGTCGCGCGCCGCCGCCCGCGGCCTCGGCGCGATCAGCTGGCCCGAGCAGTGGCCCACGAGCGACCTGCACGCGGCGCGAGCGATGCTCGTCGCCGACGGCCACGGCCTGCTGCACCAGTTCTCCCTCACCGCTATGCGCATGGCCTTCCTCGAGGGCGCCGACCTCGCCGACGTCAGGGAGGTGCTCGAGGCGGGCCGGCGGGTCGGCCTCGACGGCGCCGAGCTCGAGGCCCGGATGGCCGATCCTGCCATCAAGCAGGCTCTGCGCAAGCTCAACGAGGAGGCCCTCGCCGCTGGTGTCTTCGGCGTGCCGACCGTGGTCGTCGACGGCGAGCTGTTCTGGGGGGACGATCGCCTCGAGGAGGCGGCCGCCGCCCACCGCGGGAGCAGCGCACGGTGACACCGATGCCTCACTCCCCGGCCGTCGAGGGCCCGGGCGTGAGGTCCATCTCCAACTGACGCGGCGAGGGTCGCAGCGGCTCGCTCGTCTGGCGCGGGCGCCCGCGCTTGGCCCAGTGCCCGACCACCTCCCGGCTGCGGCAGCTGTAGTGGTTCACCCGCCGGTCGGTCGGCTGCAGCGCCAGCCCGCCGGGCGCAGAGCCGACGACGACGGCATGAAAGTGCCTGCCCTTGTGATCGACCTCGACGATGTCGCCCGTCTGGATGCCCTCGAGTCGCATTGCCCGGCCCACTCCAGCACGATCGACGCGGCGATGTCCCCCGCCGGGCCGGTCAGGGCGCGGCTCGGGCCACCCAGACCGTAGGCTGGTTCAGGTGCGCTGGCTCGTGGATGGAATGAACGTCATCGGCACGCGACCCGACGCGTGGTGGAAGGACCGTCACGCGGCCATGGTCAGGCTCGTCGACATGCTCGAGCGCTGGGCGGCCGTGAGCGGGGCCGACGTGACGGTCGTCTTCGAGAAGCCGCCCTCGCCGCCGATCCGCTCGACCGTCATCGAGGTGGCCCACGCGCCCCGCCCCCGGCGCGACTCGGCCGACGATGAGATCGTGCGGCTGCTGCTCGCGGACCCCACCCCCGGCGCGGTGCGCGTCGTCACCTCCGATCTGTGGCTGACCGACCGGGCCTACGCCGCCGGCGCCAGTGTCGAGCCCTCGGCGCCGTTTCGCGCCCTGATAGAGGACTCCTACTCCTGATGGCTCCGAGCACCCAGTACGCACGCAGCGGCGAGGTCAGCATCGCCTACCAGGTCACTGGCGAGGGGGCCCTCGATCTCCTGTTCCTGCCCGGCTGGATCTCCCAGATCGAGCAGCTCTGGGAGGCGCCGGCTATGCGCCGGTTCCTCGAGCGCCTGGCGGTCTTCAACCGCCTGATTCTGTTCGACCGTCGCGGCACCGGCCTGTCGGACCGCACCCGCGAGCCCCAGACGCTCGAGCAGGACGCCGAGGACGCCCTCGCCGTCCTCGATGCCGCGGGCAGCGAACGCGCGGCGCTCTTCACCTATTCGCTCGGCGGTCTCGTCGGCGCCCAGCTCGCGGCCGAATATCCCGAGCGCGTCGGCGCCCTGATCATGTACGCGTCGGTCGCGCGAACGTCCTGGGCGCCCGACTACGACTGGGCGCTGACACATCAGGAGCGCGTCGAGCTGACCGAACGCAACGCCGGCGAGTGGGGCAAGCCGGAGAGTCCCGTCCTCAAAATGCTGGCCCCCTCGATGGCCGACGATGCGGCCCTCGCCGAGTGGTTTGCGCGTATGCAGCGTCTGGCCGCGAGCCCGGCCGAGGCCAGGACGATGGTCAGATCGATGGTCGACCAGGACGTCCGGGAGATGCTTCCCCGCGTGCGCGTCCCGACGCTCGTCATGCACCGCAGCCGGGACCTCGCCTGGGACGTGCGCCACTCGCGCTACCTCGCCGAGAACATCGCTGGCGCCCGCTACGTCGAGCTCGACGGAGTCGACTCGTTCCCGTTCGTCGGCGACAGCGACGCGATCGTCGAGGAGATCGAGGAGTTCCTGACCGGCGGCCGTCGCGGCGGCGAGGTCACACGGGGCCTGCTGACGGTCATGTTCACCGACATCGTCGACGCAACCGCCCGGGCGGCCAAGCTCGGCGACGCGCGCTGGCGCGACCTGCTGGCCCATCATGACGCGGCGGTCAGGGCTGAGCTGGAGCGCTTCGGTGGACGCGAGGTCAAGACCGTCGGCGACGGCTTCCTGGCGACGTTCGAGGGGCCGCCGTCGCGGGCGCTGCGCTGCGCCCTGGCGATCAAGGCGGCCGCCCGGGCGCTCGAGATGGAGGTTCGCGTCGGCATCCACACAGGGGAGTGCGAGCTGATCGGCGACGATGTCGGCGGGATGGCCGTTCACATCGCCTCGCGGGTCGCGGGCCTGGCCGCGGGCAACGAGGTGCTCGTCTCGGGCACCGTCTTCGGGACCGTCGTCGGCGGGCCATTCATATTCGAGGACCGCGGCTTCCACGAGCTCAAGGGCGTGCCCGGCCGCTGGCCATTGTTCGCGCTCGGCGTCTGAGCCCTCGCCTCAGCGGGCGCGGTGGAGCACGCCGTGCTCCTCCCGAGCACGGTCCCGCTCGGGCGTCGGCGACTCAGCCGCCGCCCCCGTCTGCCCATCAGAGCCGCATACCCGCGGCGCGGACCCTCCCGCCGCCTCGGCGGCAATCAGCCGGGCCGCAGGGTCGCCCGGGTCCTCGAGGTGCTCACACAGCGCCCCGACGACGGTGGCGTCGAACTGGGTGCCCGCGTGGCGGCGCAGTTCCTCGATCGCGGCGGCGGGCGATTTGGGACCGTCGTAGGGCCGCTTGGAGATCATCGCGTCATACGCGTCGCAGGCCGCGATGATCCGCGAGCCCAGCGGGATCTGCTCTGCGGCGAGACCGTCGGGGTAGCCGCCGCCATCCCAGCGCTCGTGCGTCGAGCGCACCAGACGCCCGACCGGGCGAAGCGCCGGCGCCGCGTTGAGGATCCGCTCGCCGATCAGGGTGTGTTGGCGCATCAGGCGCCACTCGGTCTCGCTCAGCGGCTCGGGCTTGTTCAGGATCTGGTCGGGCACGGCGAGCTTGCCCAGGTCGTGGAGCTCGGCCGCGCGGCGGAGCTCGTCGAGCTGTTCCGAGTTCAGACCGAAGCGCCGCCCGATCGCCACGGCGAGCAGGCCCACGTCGCATACGTGGTCGCGCAGGGTCGGCTCGCGCTCGGTCAGCAGTTGCATCAGGACCGTCTGCTGCATGAGGACGGTCTGCGTACGCGAGCGGCTCGAGCCGCGCCCGTGGGCCTTGTCGGCGTACATGCGCTCGTCGGCCAGGTTCAGCGCGTCGCTGACCGACCGTGCTTCCTCCGGCACCACCACCACGCCTCGGGATGCCGTCACGATGAAGCCGCTGCCCTGCTCGGCGAGCGCTGCATGGGCCGCCGACATCGGCGTCCCCTCGGCCGTCTGGCTGCCGTCGAGCAGCACGCAGAACTCATCGCCGCCGAGCCGGTATGCGGAGCCATGGCCGTCGGCGGCATCCGCGAGCGCGCGGCCGAGGCGCCACAGTAGGGCGTCGCCCGCGCTGTGACCGAAGCTGTCGTTGTAGCGCTTGAAGCCGTCGAGGTCGAAGAAGGCGAGCGTCGCCTTGGCACCACCCTCGACGCCTCGGTCGATCGCGTGCTCCAGATCCTCCATCAGGCATCTGCGGTTACCCAGGCCGGTCAGCGTGTCGGTGACCGCGTTGCGCGTCTCGCGGTCGAGCATCCTGACGTTCTCGACATACGTGAGCGTCGCGCGCAGGCCGGCTGCGAACATCGCGCCGGTCGCGAGCCCGACCGCCAGGCCGGTCAGGCGGTTGATCGTCGCATCCACGAGCAATCCGAGCGCGAGGACACCGAAGCCGGCAGGCAGGATGATCGTATGGCGGCCCATCATGCTCGGCCTCGCGACCGCGGTGCTCGGCTGCCAGGCCGCGAGTGCGAGCAGGATCATCGACAGCGGCCACATCACGTCGAGGATCCGGCCGCCGACATAGATGCCATGGGCTTCCTGATAGAGGAAGATCATGTCCGCGCAAGCCGAGACCGCGATCCCGACGCCGAGCAGCAGCCACTGGCGCCCGGGGCGCCAACCCGAAAGCGCGAAGCCCATCGCGATGAACACGAGCAGGAAGAGATCACCGAGCGGGTAGGCGAGGTTGACCGCCGTGGAGGCGGCCCCGTGGCTGCCGGCAGCGAGCACCGCCGGGAGCACCAGACCGGCGCCCACCGCCGCCGTCGTGAGGCCGACCACGACCCCGTCGAGCCACATGGCCGCGCCTACGTGGCGGAAGCGGGCTCGCATCATCAGGCTGAGCGCCGCGTAGCAGGCCGGATACATCGTCAGGTAGAGACCGTCGGCGATCGATGGGGACGGCGGCGTCGCGAGGTTGTGGAGCCACACTGTCCACACGAGGTCCCCGGCGGCCCAGGCGAGCATCGCGACGGCCACGAGCAGCCAGGCGAGGCGGTCCTCTGAGCGCGTCCACACGCGTGCGAAGCAGACGCCCACCGCTAGCAGCTCGATCGCTGTGTACAGGCCGTCGCTGCTGAAGGCATCAAGCGAGCGTCCGCCGAGATCGAACAGGGCGTGGGCGGCCTCGAGGGCGATCGCAACACACATCGCGGCGAAGGCGAAACTCAGGGGCGTGGTTCTTGCTCGCAGCGAATCCATCAACACGACGCAGCCGTCAGAGGTGGCCTCAGGATCGCATCGGCATCCCCGGCCTCGCTCTGAAGGGCCTCAGAAGCACCTGGACAGGGGGCGTGAGGGGATCCGTTCGACCTCCCCGAGCCGCTTCATCCGTTCATCTGCTCACGGCGGCTTCCGGGCCATCGCCGGCGGGGAGACACCAAGGACCGGCACAACCAAGCCGATCCGGGGATCCGTCCGTCGCTTGCCGCAGGATGCCGGGCTCTTTGGCGCCCTCGACCCAGACATCCCTGCGCTCATGGCAGCGCCAAGCGCTCGAGGAGCTCGCCGGGTGGGCCGCCGGCCCATTCCTGATCTCGGCGGCACCCGGCGCGGGCAAGACGCGGCCGGCCCTCGAGCTGGCGGGCGAGCTCCTGCGCCGCCGCGAGGTCGGACGCGTCGTCGTCCTGTGCCCGACCACGCCGCTCACACGCCAGTGGGCGGCAGCCGCCGCCGGGCTGGGGATCCAGCTGCAGCCCGACGCCGGCGGACCCAGGCCACCGCGGGACTTCGACGGGGTGGCTGTCACCTACGCCCGGGTCGCCAGCGACCCGGGCCCATGGGCGTCGGGCGTCTCATCCGACAGCCTGGTGATCGTCGATGAGGCCCACCACCTCGGTGAGGACCTCGCCTGGGGCGAGAGCTTCCGGCAGGCGTTCGCCTCGGCACCCCGCTGGCTGCTGCTGTCTGGCACGCCCTTTCGCTCCGACGCGACGCCGATCCCCGGCGTGCGCTACGACGCCGACGGCGTCGTCGTTCCAGACGTGTCCTACACCTACGCCCAGGCGGTCGCCGACGGGATCTGCCGCCCCGTGGCGTTCGTCACATTCGACGGCACCCTGTCGTGGCGCAGCGGCGAGGACGTCGTCGAATCCTCGTTTGAGACGGTCCTGACCCCCCGCGAGGCCAGCCGCCGCTACAGGACCGCGATCTCGACCGAGCTGCCCGACGGGCTGCCGCGCATCCTCGCCGAGGCCGACGCCAAGCTGAGGGCGCTGCGGGCCGACGGACACCGCGACGCCGGCGGCCTGGCGGTAGCCGCCGACGCGAGCCACGCGGGACGGATCGCCAAGCTGCTCGGCGAGACGACCGGCCGGGCGCCAGTCGTGGTCCTGCACACCGACCGCGCCGCCGCGCGCAAGCTCGCCTCCTTCCGGGGCTCGCGCGAGCCGTGGATCGTCGCCGTCAACATGGTCTCCGAGGGCGTCGACATACCCAGGCTGCGAGTCGGGGTGTACGCCACCGCGGCCAAGACGCCTTTGATCTTCCGCCAGATTGTGGGGCGCTTCGTCCGCACGACCCCCGGCGCCGCCGCCGATGCGAGCTGGCTCTACCTCCCGGCCGAGCCGACCCTCCGCGGACACGCCTCGGAGGTCGAAAGCGAGCTTCGCCACGCGCTGCGGCGCGATCTCGCCGCGGAGGGATGGGAGGAGGAGGTCCGCGAGCGACGCGCCTCCACCCCTGGCGCAAGCGCCGAGTTCCAGCCGCTGAGCGCCGACTTCGCCGATCAGATGACGCTCTTCGGGGGTCCCGCGGCTCCCACGACGGCGCCCGCGGCGCTGCACTCGGTGCCCGAGCCCGCGCCCGCCGCCGCCTTCGAGCGGCGCGCCACGCTGCGCCAGGAACGCAGCGGTCTGGTCGCCGAACTGCACCGCCGCGACGGGCGCAGTCACCGTGAGATCAACGCGTGGGTAAACCGCGGCGTCGGGCTCCAGCGCGTCGACGGCGCCACGATCGCCCAGCTCGAGCGCTCGATCGAGCTGCTCGTCGGCGAGCTGACGCGCCGAAGCCGCCGCTCGGCGAGCGGCTAGGCCTCCTCGGCTTCGCGGTGGGCCCGCTCGCGCAGCTCGATCCGGCGGATCTTGCCCGTGAGCGTCTTCGGCAGGTCGGACACGAACTCGACCTGCCTCGGATAGGCATATGCAGACAGGTGGTCGCGCACGAACGCCTTGATCTCGCTCGCGAGATCGTCGGAGCCCTCGTGGCCGGCCGCCAGCACGATGTACGCCTTGACGACCGCCCCGCGCCGCTCGTCGGGCGCCGCCACGGCCGCCGCCTCGGCGACCGCCGGATGCTCGAGGCAGACCGACTCGACCTCGAACGGGCCGATCCGGTAGCCCGCCGCGATGATCACGTCGTCGGCGCGCCCCTCGTACCAGACGTATCCGTCCTCGTCCATGCTGGCGGCGTCGCGGGTGTGGAACCACTCGCCCCCGAAGGTCTCCTCGGTCTCCTCCGGCAGGCGCCAGTACCCGAGCGGGTAGTGCGGGTTCGACCGCGCCCGCAGGCATATCTCGCCGCGCTCCCCCTGGGCCACCGGGCGCTCGTCCTCATCGAGGATGTGGACGTCCCAGCCGGGCATCGGCCGGCCCATCGAGCCCTCGCGGATATCCATCCACGGGAGGTTGCCGCACAGCGGGTAGGACTCGGTCAGGCCGTAGTAGTCCATGACCGTCACGTCGTACTGGCTCCTGAACCAGCGGATCGCCTCTGGGTTCAGCGGCTCGCCGGCCGAGCAGACGATGCGAAAGCGCTGTGGGTGGCGCTCGCGGGCGTCGGCCACACCCATCATCGAGCGGATCGCCGTCGGCGTGGCGAACACGTTGGTGACCTCGTGACGCGAGAGGAACGCGAGCTGCCTCTCCGGGTCGAAGCCTCCCTTGCGCTGGTAGACCGCCTGCACGGCCCCCAGGCGCCACGGACCGAGCAGCGGGCAGATGCCGGCCGCCCACGCCCACTCGCCCATGCCGTGGAAGCGCTCGCCCGGCTGGACGTCGTGGCACAGCTCGAACTCGTTGTGAGCCAGCAGGTAGCGGTGGGCGTGCACTATCCCCTTGGCCATCCCGGTCGTTCCCGACGTGTAGTACAGCTGCGCCGGATCCTCGGCCGCCGTGTCGGCGTGGACCGGGGTCTGACTCTCGCGCGCCAGCTCCGCCGGGTCGAGGATCAGCAGCCGGATGCCGCCGATGTCACTGAAGCGGGGGGCGTTCTCGGCGTCGGTGACGAGGACCTTCGGGTCGGAGTCGTTCAGGCGGTGGGCGATGCCGTCATCGCCGTAGAGCACCGACATCGACAGCAGGATCGCCCCGAGCTTCCACGTGGCGAAGAAGACCGCCGCCGCCTCGGGCGTTGCCGGCAACACGACCGCGACTCGATCGCCGCGCCCGACGCCGAGCGCGCCCAGCATGTGGGCCGCCTGATTGGCGAGCGTCTGCAGCTCCCCCCACACGAGCTCGCGCACGACCCCGTCGTGGCGCTCGTGGATCATTGCGGGCGCATCGGGCGCGTGACGGTCGCACACGTCGGCCGCGATGTTGTAGCGCTCGGGCACCTCCCAGCGATGCTCTCGACAGAGTGCCTCGTAGCGCTCCCGGCCCGTTCCGATCTCCCTCTCCATACCCGCCCACAACCTTACGCCGTGGACGACCCGACGGCGTAGAGACAGCATGCCGCCGCTCATAGACTGCGCGAATGCTCGTGCGCCCGATGGGCCCTGCCGACGTGCCCGCCGCCACCGCGGTGGCGCTCCAGGCATTCGAGATTGCCGACGAGGAGGCGTCCAGGGCGCGCTCGAGCACGCGGATCTCACACCTGCTCGCCACCGACCCGGACGGCGCGTTCGTGCTCGAGCGCGACGGTGAGGTGATCGGCGTGGCGCTGGCGCTCCTGCGCGAGCGCCTGTGGTTCCTCTCGCTGCTGACCGTCCGCCCGGACAGGCAGAGCACAGGCGCGGGACGAGCCCTGATGGAGCGCGTGCTCGGTTATGGCGATGCCACCGGGCCGGGCATGATCACGAGCTCCGACGATCCGCGGGCGGAGCGGCTCTACCGCCGCACCGGCTTCCAGCTGCGTCCGACGACGCTCTTCGAGGGGACCCTCGACCGCGCGCGGCTGCCTGCCCCCCATCCGCAGGTCCGCATCGCCGGGCAAGGCGACCTCGACGCGCTGGCGGAGATCTCGCGCTCGCTGCGCGGCGCTGCCCATACCCCCGACCTCGAGTTCGCCCTGGCTGAGGGGATCGTCCTCCTGCGGCTCGCCGATCGGGGACTGGCGGCGCTCTCGCCCGGGCGGCTCGTCCTGCTGCTGGCGGCGCACGACGAGGAGGCGGCGAGCGCACTGCTGTGGCATGCGCTCGAGCTCGTCGGTGACAGTGAGGAGCCGCTCGTGCGGTGGGTCACAGCCGAGCAGCGATGGGCGAGGAGCGTCGCCCGCCGGGCCGGGCTGAGCGTCAAGAACTACGGCGCGCTAGCCGTCCGCGGAGGGCCCGGCCCGCTCCATCCATATCTCCCATGGGGCACCTTCGGGTAGACGGCCGATCCTCGGTCGGCGTCTGACACACGGCGCCCAGGCCTCGCCGAAGGCGTGCGTGGACCCGATGAGACCGTGGCGCGCGCCTGAAGCTCGGTCTCCGTCCACGCAGGCGCGCGCCTCACCCTGCTCACCCCACGTACACGCGCGAGAGCGACTCGGCGACGCAGACCGGCTTCTCGCCGCCCTCGCGCTCGAACGTCAGCTCGGTCGTGATCTGCGCCCCACCCGCGATGTCCTCGACGGCCGCCAGCTTGGCGCGCATCCGCACCTTGCCGCCGACAGGCATCGGCGAGGGGAAGCGCACCCGGTTGAGGCCGTAGTTCAGGCCGAAAGCGAAGCCCTCGAATTTGAACATGTCATATGAGAATCGTGGAGCCAGGGAGAGCGTGTAGTAGCCGTGGGCAATCGTCCCGCCGAAGGGACTCTCCTTGGCCCGCTCTGGGTCGATGTGAATCCACTGGTCGTCGCCCGTCACCTCTGCGAACGCGTCGATCTTCTCCTGGGTGACCTCATGCCAGTCGCTTACGCCCAGCTCGTCGCCGATGTGGGCCTTGACCTCGTCGAGGCCGGTCAGGGTGAGCATGGGTGTCTCCTTCGTTCTTCTGTCGATTTTCGGGTCCGCTCGAGCGGGCCGTCCGTCCGAGGCGTGATCACGTGTTTGGGCCCGAGAAGGAACCCAGAGAGCTTGAACGGTTGTCGCTTCCCTCCGGATACCGTTCAGGGCAGCGCTGAGGTAACCATCCCCTCACGCACACGGGTGCGAGGACAACCCCCTATGTCCTCGCACCCACCCCTTGCGTCTCACTAGAGCTGCAGCGCCTTGACCTGCAGGAACTCCTCGAGGCCGAAGCGGCCCAGCTCGCGGCCGTGGCCTGACTGCTTGTAGCCGCCGAACGGCGCCAGCGGGTTGAACGCGCCACCGTTGATCTCGACCTGCCCGGTCCTGATCCGGCGGGCGACCTGCTTGGCGTGCTCCTCATCGCCCGACCACACGCCGCCGGCGAGTCCGTAGACGGTGTCGTTGGCGATCCGCACGGCGTCATCCTCGTCGTCGTAGGGCATGATCGACAGCACCGGCCCGAAGATCTCCTCGCGGGCGATCGTCATCTCGGGGGTCACCTCCGAGAAGACCGTCGGGCGCACGAAGAAGCCCTGCTCGAGCCCGTCGGGTGCCTCGGCGCCGCCCACAATCAGCTTGGCGCCCTCTTGGCTGCCCTTCTCGATGTAGCCGCGGACGCGATCGCGCTGGACGGCCGAGACGAGCGGCCCGAGCGTCGTCGTCTCCGCGAACGGGTCGCCCGGAATGAAGTGCTCGGCGACGGCCGCAGCGATCTGCTCGGCCTCGGCGAGGCGCGAGCGGGGCACGAGCATGCGCGTCAGCGCGCTGCACGTCTGGCCCGAGTTGAGGAAGCACTTCGACACGCCGTCGGTGATCGCCTTCTGCAGATCGGCGTCCTCGAGGATCACGTTGGGCGACTTGCCGCCGAGCTCGAGCGCCACCCGCTTGACCGTCGCCGAGGCGACCTCGCTCACGCGGCGCCCCGCCGCGGTCGAGCCGGTGAAGGAGATCATGTCTACGTCGGGGTGCCGGGCGAGCGCCTCACCCACGACCGGCCCGACGCCCGTCACGAGGTTGAAGACCCCGGCGGGCAGGCCGATCTCATCGAGCACGTCGGCGAGCAGCATCGCGTTCAGCGGCGCGACCTCCGAGGGCTTGACGACGACCGTGCAGCCGGCTGCGAGCGCGGGCGCGACCTTGGCGGCGATCTGGTGCAGCGGGTAGTTCCACGGCGTGATCGCGCCGACCACGCCGACGGGCTCACGGACGATCAGGGAGTTGCCGATCTCCTCCTCCCAGGCCATCGAGGACATCAGCTCTCCCATCGAGCCGAAGCTCATCGTCGGAAGGCCCGCCTGGATCATGTGCGAGAGCTTGATCGGCATCCCCACCTCGCGCGCGATCAGGGCAGCGATCTCGGGCATCCGCTCGCCGAGTGCGGCCGCGATGCGTCCCATCCACTCGGCGCGCTCCTCGACGCTCGTCGCCGACCACGCCGCAAAGGCCTTGCGCGCGGCGTCGACCGCGCGGTCGACGTCCTCGGCCGTCCCCTCGGGGATCGTGCCCATGACCTCCTCCGTCGTCGAGTTGATCACGTCGAGGGTGCCCGAGCCGCTCGACTCGACCCACTCTCCCCCGATGTAGATCCGGTCGCGTACCTGGACGGTCTGCTCGGCTGTCGCGCTCATGACTCTCCTTGTTCTCCTACGGTTGACTAGGCGCCGGCCGCAACGGCCGTGGCGCCGACGGCGCTCGCTGCGAGCGCCTCGGCGGTGCGGTGGGCGAGCGCCATGATGGTGATCATCGGGTTGGTGCCGGAGGCCGTCGGGAAGGCGCTCGCGTCGCCGATCCAGACCCCCTTGGTGTCGTGCAGCTCGCCTCTGGTGTCGGCGACGGTGCTCGCCGGGTCCTGGCCCATCCTGCAGGTGCCCATCTGGTGAGCCGAGAACAGCTTCCATCCTCCGGCTCGCAGGCGGATGCGCTGGATCCGCGCGATGAAGGCGTCGACGTCCTCGCCCCAGCGCCACGTCGGCACGCCCGCCGCGAGCGCGAGGATCTGCTGGGCCCCCGCGGCCTCGTGCAGGCGGGTCTGGACCTCGATCGCCCGACGGGTGTTGCGCAGGTCCAGCTCGTCGGCGATCGCGTAGGACACGACGGCCATGCCGTCCTCGTCGATCGTGACGCGCCCGTGGCCGCGGTCGCGCAACAGCCCGATGAACGTGCCGCCGTGAGCGAGCTTGGACATCAGCGCCCGGTGCGAGCGGGGGTCGCTGAAGGGGATCGCCGACCCCGAGATCGCAGGCGCATACTGGGCGCCCTCGATCAGGAAGCCGTGGCCGCCCTCGACGTCTGCGAACTCGTCGAGGAGGCCGGCGTGCGGGGCGCCGCGCCAGGCCTGCAGGTCCTCGGGGTAGAAGCCGACCGTCGCGGTGCAGGGATGAAGGCGCAGGTAGTCGCCGACGGCCGGGCCGCCGATCTTCGAGCGCAGCAGCAGCGCCGGCGACTCGAGCGCCCCGGCGGCGACGACCACGTTGGGAGCCCGCACGGTCAGTTCGACGGTCGTGCCCGTCTCAGGGTCGGTGCATCTGGCCTGCACTCCCTCCGCGCGGCCGTCGGCGGTGAGGATGCGCTCGGCCCAGCAGTGCGTCACGAGCAGCGCGCCGTCGTCGTTTGCGTCCTTGAGGTAGGTCTTGACGGTTGACTGCTTGGCGCCCGACTGGTCGCCGAAGCCGATGTAGCCGGCGTTGTCGAACGAGTAGCGCGACTCGTCGATGTTGCGGTCGGTCCGGCGGAAGCTCCAGTCCAACCGCTCGGCTCCCGCCTTCATCCGTTGCTGCGGCAGGTTCAGATCCGAGCAGCGGTCGTTGACGCCGAGGCGCTGCCAGACGGCGTCGAGGTGGCGGTCGAACTCTGCTCCCGCAAGGCCCTCTAGCCCGAACTCGCTCTCCCACTGCTCGCGCACCCACGGTGTCGTGCGCAGCGAGTTGGTCCAGTTGATCGTCGTGCCGCCGCCAAGGCACGACCCGGCCTGGACGGTCAGGTTCATGTCGGCCGTTGGCTGCGGACCCCCGCGCCAATAGGTGTTCTGGTAGGCCGGGAGCTCGAGCTGATGAAAGTCGGCGTCGTCGAAGTAGCCGCCCGCCTCGAGCACCACCACGCGCAGCCCGCGGCCCGAAAGCACGCCAGCGATGACGCCGCCGCCCGCACCCGAGCCGACGATGCAGACGTCCGCCTCGAGCGTCGTGTCGCCGTCGGGCTCGAAGGTCTTCAGCGCCCGCTCGGTCTGCGGCGCCGCCGAGACCGGTCCGGGGTAGCCGAACGTCTTCCAGTTCGGGTTCTGCCCGGTCTGATCGGGCAGCCCGTAGTGGAGGAACAGCGTCAGGCTCACGAGCCCGCCCACGCCGGCCGCCGCCTCGGGCCCCATCAGCGCGATGTTGCGAAGGATCTGCTCGCGGGAGCGCTGCGAGGCCTGCGGGAATCCCTGCTCGACGAGCGCGCCCAGAAGTTCGCCCAGGCCCTGTTGCTGGGCCTCGGGGAGCGTGGAGAGGATCTCGCCGAGTGCCACATCGACGCCGTGGCTACTGGCTGTGCGCGCGAAGAAGCCGTCTGCGTCGCTCCCGCTCTCGATCGACGGGACGATCGTGTCGCAGAAGGCCCGAAGCACCTCGGCGTGCGTGTCGGCGAATGCGCTCATCTGTGCTCTCCTCTCACCGAGCTCCTCGCTCGATCGTCCTGATCCCCGTGTCAACCCGAGGATAGTGACGGGCACGCGATCCGGCGTCGCCCCGGAGGACCGGTCGAAAGCGCTCGCCTGAGCCACGCGACGCTCCACGTGCCGCCGACGTATGGTCGCGGGCATGAAGGGCCACCCCCCAAGTCTGCCCGGCGTCCGGCATGTCGAGGTCGACGCCGGCGGTGTGCGCATGCACGTGGCGCTCGCCGGTCCGCCGGACGCGCCGCCCGTGCTCCTGCTGCACGGCTGGCCACAGAGCTGGTGGGCCTGGCGCGGGCTGATCCCGCGGCTGTCCGAGCGCCATCTCGTGATCGCCCCCGACCTCCGCGGACACGGCTGGAGCGAGGCACCCACAGGCGGGTATGAGAAGGAGCAGCTGACGAGCGACCTGCTGGCGCTGCTGGATGCGCTCGACGTGCATCGCACGACCTGGATCGGCCACGACTGGGGCGCGTGGGTCGGCCTCTTGGCGGCGCTGCGCGCGCCCGAGCGAATCGAGCGTCTGCTGGCGATGTGTGTGCCCCACCCGTGGGCTCCCATCAGCCTCCGGCGGTTGGCGCTGCTCGGCTACCAGGGTCCGATCTCGAGCCCCGTGATCGGCCGGCGGGTCGCCGACCGCTTCGCCCGTGCGATCCTCGACTCGGGCCGCTACGGCGAGCCCCTCGCCAGGCGTGATCTCGACGTGTTCGCAGGACGGATCGAGCCCCGGGTGACGGTCGCGATGTACAGGACGTTCCTCACTCGCGAGCTCATCCCGATCGCGCGCGGCCGCTACGACGGAAGCAGGCTCGAGGTCCCGACCACGCTGATGATCGGCGCGCGCGACATCGTCACCAGCGGACTGCGGGAGGGGTCCGTCGAGGGCCAGCCGCGGCTCGCGGTCGAGATCGTGGAGGGCGTCGCGCACTGGCTGCCCGAACAGCGGCCCGGCGCCGTGCTCGACTGGCTCGCGCGCGCTGCGCCTGCACGCATTTGGCGCGAGCGCCGTGGGGCTTGATTCGCAGCCTCCCCGCCGCTGATCCGCTCCAGTCGCAGCTACGGGGCCACCTAGTCGCGCTCACGCTCGCGAAGCTGCGCAGCCTCGAGGCGCTGGAGGGTCTCGGCGGCGCGCTTTCGTGCGCTCTCGGCCCGTGCCAGGGAGTCCTCGGCGCGTCGGTACAGGGCCTCCTGCAGCTCCTCGGCGGCCCGCGCTAGGTCCGCATCCGCGTCCGGGGCGCCCGGAGAGGAGGCATGCAGCTCCGCCTGCTGCTCATCGATCAGCTCCTGGCGCACGCCCTGGGCCAGCTGGGTCTGATCGATCTGAGCCTGATGGGCGTCCTGGCGATCCTGCTGGAGCCCCAGGTCTGCCGTGCGCTCGGCGTGCGTCCGACCCAATTCGGGCGCGGCCGCCCCACGCTCGGTCAGCGCTTCCTGGGCCGCATCGAGCGGCTCCTGGTCGCGGTCGACCCGGGCCTGCTCGCGGTCGACGATCCCCTGGTCGAGATCGACGACGGCTTGATCCTGATCCAGCTCGCTCTGTCGATCTAGCGGTGCGCGGCCGGGGTCGTCGGTCATGAGATCGCCTCGGTCCGCGCGGACGGCCACGCGATCGCCGCGGGGCGCCCGATGTGGTACCCCTGGACGTAGTCGACTCCCAGCTCGCGAAGCACGTCCATGGTCTCACCATCTTCAACGCCCTCGGCCACCGTCTTCAGGCCGAACCCCTGCGCCAGCCTCACGATCGCCTGCACGACGGTGCGACTCGCGGGGTTGAAGCGCAGGTCGCTGACGAACTCGATGTCGATCTTCAGGAAGTCGATCGGAAGCTGCTTGAGATAGGTGAAGCCGCCGTAGCCCGTGCCGAAGTCATCGAGTGCGATCCGGCAGCCGAGGGCATGCAGCCTCGTGACGAAGGCGCGCGCCGAGACGTCGTCGTCGACGAGTGTCGTCTCGGTGATCTCGAAGACCAACATGTGCGCGTCGGCCCCCGTGCGCTCGAGGGCCCCCTTGATGTGATCCACCAGGCGCGGGTCGCTGATCGAACGCCCCGACACGTTGAGCTCAACGGGTAGACCTGTGGCGGCCAACTCGGCCGAGCGATCGATCACCCAGCGGTCTATCTCTGTGATCAGCCCGAACTCCTCGGCGACCGGCAGGAAGTAGCTGGGCGGAACGAGGCCGGCCGCGCTCGAACCCTCGGGATGGCGCATCCTGATCAACAGCTCACGCTGGACGATGCGCCCGCTGGCCAGCTCGAGGATCGGCTGGGCGTGGAGCACAAAGCGCTCCTTGATCAGGGCTTCCTCGATCCGCGCGACCCATGCGAGCTTGTCGAGATCCTCGGCAACGAGGCGCTCTTCGGCCTTGCGCTCACTGATGTTCTCGTGCGTGACGACGACCCGGGTCGGCCCCGCGCCCTCATACCGCGTGGCGCGCATCTGGAACCAGCGCTGCAGATCCGGACTGTCGCAGGAGTACTCCATCAGGAACTCGGTCTCGGTTCCCGCGAGGATCGCCCGCAGGCCCGCACCGGCATGGGTCGCCGACTCCGTCTCCTCGTCGGCATCACACGCCGTCAGGTAATTCGCGCCAACGCCCGTCGAGCCGGGGCTTGCGCCGTTCTCAACCGCGAAGACATCCCAGGCCCGGTTGGCGATGACGATCTCACCGTGCTCGTCGAGGACCGCTATGTGTGTGAGCAGGGAGTCGAGCGTTGCCTGCAGGAAGTCGCGGGTCTCGGCGAGCTGCTGGAGGGTGAGCCGCTGTGCGGTGACGTCCTGGGCAGTGCCGCGCACGCACAGCAGCTGCCCCTCGGTGTCCCGTATCGCCCGCGAGCGGAGCTCGAGCCACAACGCCCCACTCGGGAACACGTGACGGAGATACCTGACCGACTCCTCGATCTCACCGGCGAGGAATCCCGCAAAGTCGTCGTGCATCGCCCGATGCTGCTCGGGCGGGATCATCTCAAGCCACCCCTCGAGCGTGATCCGGGTTCCAGCTGCCATGCCCGACTGCGACAGGGCCTGAAAGACGACTACCTCCCCGGTCGCCGGCTGCCACTCCCAGCTGGCCAGGCGAGCGACGTCGTGGGCTCCGCGCAGGCGCTGCTCGGTCTCGAGCAGCGTGCGCCGCCCACTCTCGCGGTCACTGAGATCCCGAAAGGACAGGACCAGCCCCTCGACCGCGCCGGCCGCGCCGCGCAGGGGCAGATAGTTGATGGATAGAACAGCAGTCCCGGGCGCCCGGTCGATCTCGACCTCGACGCCACGAACCTCATGACCGCTCTGGATCACGCGCCGGCCGACATCGAGGGCGCCCGCCACCCCTATGCGGCGCGCCGAGAGCAAGTGCCACCACTCCGCGGTACCTCCCGCCGCGTCGAGATTGACTCCGAGGATCCGTGACGCTGCATCGTTGCTCGTGCTGAGATGGCCCTCGAGGTCGATGACGACGACCCCCTCCTCGACGGCACTCAGCACCGTCGCGTGGAGCCTCGACTCGACACCCCGTCTCGGCGGCGCGACGGAGTTGCGGCTTCGCCGCCCGTCCTGGTGCATCAGCGGTCGCCGACGCGCGTGGTCGGCAAACTCGGCCATCGGGTGACCGACGGGCTCTGCTGTCGCGGCGGCTCTGCCCACCTGTCCTCAAATCGCTCAGTTGCCCAAAGGCGGGAGCTCAGGTGCCGCGTGCCCGGCGTTTGCCGATACGGAAGATGAGACCGTCAACGACACCGTCGACCCCGAGTGGGCTGAGCTTGAGCCGTACCGGTGCACTGAGCCGTCTGTCCGATCAGGCTCCAATCGGGGCGATCGGTCGCTGGCCGGTCCTTCTTCATCCTTGGGCCGCCCTGGCCGGCCATTGGTGGCAGGTGAAGCAGCACGGTGAACAGCTAGATGTCGGCCTCCACCAGCCGCCTTATCGCGTCGAGTGTGGCCATCACTTCGTTGTCGGATACCTCGCCGCGGGCGGTCGCGAGGAACAGCGTCAACCGCGAACCGTCTGCGTCGGGGCTAACTTGAATCCAGCCGTGATACTCGCTGTCCGAGGCGCCCCATTCGATGCGCAGCTTGGACTCGTCGGCACGAAACCAGGCCTCTCCGCGTTGCGTGTGACCCTCGTAGCGCGCCTCAACCGTGAGCTTATCGCCGTCTGCACGCTGGACAGCCGTTAGCTGCGGAACGTAATGCGGCAGGTTCTCCGGGTCGGCGATGGCTGCGAATACTTGATTGGGCGGAGCGGCGACGTGCTCGGTGTGCTCGTGCTCCATCTGGCCTCTCCTTTCGTGTTCGGCGGGCGCCGTTCAGTCTACATAAGCCTTCTGCGACATCCCCATGCGGATTCTTTGGCCGCAAGACCAGCGATATGGGTATCGACCAGCTGCGTGCGGGAGGCTGGAAGCTGATTCAGCTCTGCCTTGGATTCGTACGCTGTGACGGGGCCAGCGTCCTGGTCAGCCACAGCAGCGTTGCGAGCGCCACCCACGTGAGCGACCCGATCGAGGAGTGCAGCACCTCGGTGGCGGTGCTGTCGCTCACCCGAACGATGAGGAAGCCGAGGACTGCCTGGACGATGTAGATGATGAGCACCGCCACCGCCGCCCACTTGATCGGTGGCACGCCCGCCCGATCGCGGAGGCTGCGGAACAGCACCCACAGGGCGAGCACGAACAGCGCCCCTGCCCAAACACGGTGGATGAGAGCGATGACGACTTGGTGGTCCAGGGACGGGAACAGGGATCCGTTGCATAGCGGGAACCCACGACCGCATGCGCTGTCGGAACCCACGTTCGACAGGGTCGAGCCTGCCAGCAGCAGGCCAAAGCTGAGCGCGACGAACCATCCGATCAGTCGTGAGAACGAGTCGTGCGGCGCCGGTTCAG
>DAIRTT010000006.1:0-8416 GCA_036803745.1 Solirubrobacteraceae bacterium
AGGTGGTGCTCGTCCGCCACGCCGAAACCGAGTGGAGCCGCGGAGGCCGCCACACGGGCCGGACCGACATCCCCCTGACCGACGACGGGCGCTCCGCGGCGCGGGCGCTGGCCGGCCGGCTTGCCGCACGCTCCTTCTCCCATGTGCTCGTCAGCCCGTCGCTGCGAGCACGCGAAACGTGCGAGCTCTCCGGCCTCGCGGACGGGGCGAGCGAGCGGGCCGACCTGCTCGAGTGGGACTACGGCGACTACGAAGGCCTCACAACCGCCGAGATCCGCTCGCAGCAACCCGACTGGAGCCTTTGGCGCGACGGCTGCCCCGACGGCGAGGACGCCGCGGCCGTGGGCGCACGGGCCGACCGCGTGATCGAGGAGCTGCGCGGGCTCGAGGGCGAGGTGGCGGTCTTCTCCCACGGCCACATGCTGCGGGTGCTCGGCGCGCGCTGGATCGGTCTCGTGCCGCAGGCGGGCGCCGGCCTCGGTCTCTCGACGGGAGCTGTCTGCGCCCTTGGCCACGAGCGCGCGACACCGATCCTGGCGCTGTGGAACGAGACGATCACGCCCTAGAGGACGACGGGAAGGCGGCGCGGATGCAAAGATTGGCGGCCGGGGAGCGAGCAGGTTCTAGAGTGTCGTCTCGAGCAAGGCCAGCCATGGCAGCCCGCGCGGTAAAGACCGATCCCCTCTCCCCCGGCGTCGAGCGCGTTCTCAGCGCTCTGGGCGCTGCGCGCGAGCGCACGCTCGACCTCATCAGCGGCCTCAGCGACGATGCACTCGAGCGGGTGCACTCGCCGATCATGAGCCCGCTCGTGTGGGATCTCGGCCACATCGCCGCCTACGAGGACCTGTGGATCGCTCACCGCCTCGGCGGCTCGGAGCTCCTGCGGGCCGACCTGGCCGGTGTGTACGACGCCTTCGAGACCCCGCGGGCGGTTCGCGGCGAGATCGAGACGCTCGGCCCGGACGACGCGCGGGCCTACATGGCCGAGGTGAGGGAGCGCACCCACCGCACCCTCCTCGACGGTGGCCTCGACGACGGCGTGATCTGCGAGATGGTGCTCCGCCACGAGCTCCAGCATTCCGAGACGATGCGCCAGACGATGGCGATCGCCGGATTGCTTGCCGAGGGCGAGCCGCCGCTGGGCCCACCCTCGGCGACGGCGGGGTGGCTCGAGGTGCCGGGCGGCCCGTTCCAGATGGGCGCCGGCCCCGACGGCTTCGCCTATGACAACGAGCGTCCCCGCCACGAGGTGGAGGTGCCGAGCTTCAGGATCGCGCGGCTGCCGGTCGGCAACGAGAGCTGGATGCACTTCAGCGAGGGCGGCGGCTACGAGCGCCGCGAGTGGTGGTCGGACGAGGGCTGGGCGTGGAAGGAGGAGTACGACATCTCCCACCATCCGGCCGTGGCGGACGGACACCCGAAGGCCCCCGTCTGTCACGTTTCCTGGTTCGAGGCCGACGCCTTCGCGCGCGCACACGACGCGCGACTGCCCACCGAGGCAGAGTGGGAGAAGGCGGCGACCTGGACCCAGGGAACGCAGGAGCGAGCGGCGGAGATCGGCTCGGTGTGGGAGTGGACCTCCTCGCACTTCGACGGCTACCCCGGCTTTGCGCCCTACCCCTACCGCGAGTACTCCGAGGTCTTCTTCGGCGAGCGCTACCGCGTTCTGAGGGGCGGCTCGTGGGCGACGCATGAGCGCGTCGCCGGGGCGCGGTTCCGCAACTGGGATCTCCCCGAGCGCCGCCAGATCTTCGCCGGCCTGCGGCTCGCGAGGGACCTGTGAGCACGCCCGCCGTCCCGCGCCCGCAGCTCGCCGAGCCTGCGATCCGGATCGACTCCCATCTCGACGCGGCCGACGAGCGCTCGCTCGCCGAGGACGTGCTCGACGGGCTCACGCGGCCCTTCAAGGAGCTGCCCCCCAAGCACTTCTATGACGCCCGCGGCGCCGACCTGTTCGACCAGATCTGCGAGCTGCCCGAGTACTACCCGACGCGCTGTGAGCGCACGATCCTCTCTGAACGCGCCGACGAGCTGGCCGAGCTGACGGGAGCGGTCGAGCTGGTCGAGCTCGGCTCGGGCACGGCGTCCAAGACGCGCGTGCTGCTCGATGCGCTGAGCGCGGCCGGCACGCTCGAGCGCTATGTGCCGGTCGACGTGACCGAGAGCATGGTCCGCGACTGCGCCGAGGCACTCACGGTCGAGTATCCGGGGCTGCAGGTGCACGGCGTGATCGGCGACTTCGAGCGCCACCTCCACCACCTGCCACCAGCCGATGGGCCGCGGATCATCGCGTTCCTCGGCGGCACGATCGGCAACTTCCCGCCGGGCAGCCGAAGGCGCTTCCTGCGCGGCATCGCCCGCATGCTCGGCTCCCAGGACCACCTGCTGATGGGCACCGACCTCGTCAAGGACCCGCGCGTCTTGGAGGCGGCCTACGACGACAGCCAGGGCGTCACGGCCGAGTTCAACCGCAACGTCCTGCTCGTCCTCAACCGCGAGCTCGACGCCGATTTCGACCCCGAGGACTTCGACCACGTTGCCCTGTTCGACACCGACAACGAGTGGATCGAGATGCGCCTGCGCGCCCGGCGTGCCCACACGACCGACGTGCGGGGCCTCGACCTCGCTGTTCACTTCGAGGAGGGCGAGGAAATCCGCACCGAGATCAGCGCCAAGTTCACGCCGGTGCGCCTGGAGGGTGACATGACGGCCGCGGGCCTCGAGCTCGTGAGCTGGATGACCGACCCCGACGAGCTGTTCGCGATGACGCTGTCGCGGCCCGTATCGAGGTAGGCTCCGCGCCGTGCAGATCGAGGGCTCGGCAGCGATCGTGGTGGGCGGCGCCTCCGGGCTCGGCGAGGCAACCGTGCGCCGGCTCCACACGGCGGGCGCCCGTGTGACGATCGCCGACGTCAACGCCGAGAAGGGACAGGCGCTCGCGGGCGAGCTCGGCGTGGTGTTCGCTCCGTGTGACGTGCGCGAGGAGGATCAGGTCCAGGCGGCCGTCGAGCGGGCGGCCGCGGCCGAGGGCGGGCTTCGTATCGCGGTCTGCTGCGCGGGCACCGGCTGGGCACAGAAGGTCGCCGGCTCAAAGGGCCCCCATCCGCTGCTGCCGTTCGAGACGATCATCTCGATCAACCTGATCGGGACGTTCAACACCCTGCGCTTCGCCGCGACCGCGATGATCGCCAACGAGCCGGGCGAGGACGGCGAGCGTGGCGTGTGCGTCAATACCGCCTCGATCGCCGCCTACGACGGGCAGGTCGGCCAGATCGCGTACTCGGCCTCCAAGGGCGGCGTCGTCGGCATGACGCTCCCGGCCGCCCGTGACCTGGCCCAATACGGGATCAGGGTCAACACGATCGCACCGGGTCTGTTCGACACGCCGCTGCTCGCAGCGCTTCCCGAGGACGCGCGCACGAAGCTCGGCGCGGGCGTCCCCTTCCCTCAGCGCCTTGGCACACCGGCCGAGTATGCCCACCTGGCCTGCCACATCGTCGAGAACCGAATGCTCAACGGCGAGACCATCAGACTCGACGGCGCGCTGCGGATGCCGCCGCGCTGAGCGGCGTCGTCAGCGACGCCAACGCCGCAGGACTCGAACAGCGCGCGATGGAAGTGATGTTCACGATGACCAAGATCGACATCGCCGCGATGCGCGAGGCCGCTGACTCGGTCGCGGCCGCCTGACCGTCCGGCCCATCTATCTACCCGCCCTCGACTCTCTGATCGGAAGGCCACGCCGGTCGGCGCATGCGCCGACCGGAACAACGCCAGCCGGGCCCTTCGAGGCTCTAGCCGAGGCGTTCGACGAGCATCGCCTGGCCCATCCCGCCGGCCGCACACATCGACTCGATGCCGAACGTCTTGTCCAGCGTCTCGAGGTCGTTGAGCAGCGTCGTCATGATGCGCGCGCCCGTCATCCCGAAGGGGTGGCCGAGCGCGATCGCGCCGCCGAACGGGTTGAGCTTGTCGTCGTCGATTCCGAGGTCTTCCTTGCACGGGACGATCTGTGCGGCGAAGGCCTCGTTGATCTCGACAACGTCGATGTCGCTCATCGTCATGCCGGCCGTCTCGAGCAGTTTCTGGATCGCCGGGATCGGGCCTAGACCCATGATCTCGGGCCGCAGGCCCGCGACCGACGAGGCGACGATGCGGGCACGCGGCTTCATGCCGAGCTCCTTCGCGCGATCGGCCGACATGATCAGCAGCGCCGCCGCGCCGTCGTTGAGCGGACAGGCGTTGCCGGCCGTTACCGTGCCGCCCTCTTTGAACACCGGCTTCAGCGCAGCGAGCTTCTCCATCGTCGTCCCCGCGCGGGGGCCGTCGTCGTCCTCGACGACCGTCTCGGGCACCTCGATCTCGTTGCCCTCCTTGTCGACGTCCTTGTGCGCCGGGACGGTCACGGGGACGATCTCTTTGGCGAAGTGGCCGCTGCTGACCGCCTCGACCGCGCGGGCCTGGGAGATGACCGCCCATGCGTCCTGGGACTCGCGGCTGACGTTGCAGCGCTCGGCGACGTTCTCGGCCGTCATGCCCATAGGGATGTAGACGTCGTAGGCCGAGCCCTCCGAGCCGTCGACGCCGTGGTTGAACTCGAACGGAGCGCCCCCGCCCGCGCGCGAGACGGCCTCGACACCGGCCGCGATGTAGATGTCACCCTCGCCTGTCTGGATCGCGTGGAAGGCCATCCGCGCGGTCTGCAGCGAGGAGGCGCAGAAGCGGTTCACGGTAGTCGCCGGGACGTGGTGGTCGATGCCCGACAGCAGGCCCGCCACGCGACCGATGTTGTAGCCCTGCTCGCCCTCGCAGAAGCCGCAGCCCATCATGATGTCCACGATCGTGCTCGGGTCGAGCTCGGGGTTGCGCTCGATCAGAGCCCTCAGCGGGATCGCGGCGAGGTCGTCCGCGCGGACGGACTTCAGCGAACCCCTGCCTGCCCGGCCGATGGGCGTGCGGATTGCGTCGACGATCACTGCTTCGGGCATCTCGGACTGTCTCCTTGGTAGTTGGCGCTCGCGCGGAAAGCTGCGGCTCTTGGACGCGAGAGCAGTGATCCTATCCGGGCCTCCGCGACGAGCCCGGGCCGGTCGTGCTTCGCATCCCCGGCTGCCGCGCGCTCAGCCGAGTCGGTCGTATCCCCACTCGGACACCAGGTCGCGCCCCAAGTACTCGCTCACCGCCTCGACCTCGGGCTTCAGACGCCCGCGCAGCTCGCGCATGAACGCCTCATCCGGCGCCGCCGGCGGCTGGTAGACCATGCGCCGCCACAGGCCGCGGGCCAACTCGCTGCGCAGGGCACCGGGCGTCAGCGCGTTGACCGCCCTGCCCACCGGGCCGGCAGCCGCGGGGTTGTGGCGCGCCGTGCGGGCCGCATTGGCGAGTCGGTGCAGCGGCAGCGAGCGCACCGCCTTGAGCGGTTTGGTATCGATCGTCTGGACCGGCAGTGTGTCATCGACGCCGAGGAAACGCAGCACATCTCGAACGGTCGACTCGTTGTCGCGCCGGAAGTCGTCATAGATGATCACGAGCACGTTCTCTGTCCCGAACATCTCCCGGAAGCGGTGCAGCTGCTCGACGTAGCGGACGTGGTCCGTGTAGAGGAGCACGTCAGGGTGCTGGCAGCGGGCCGGTATCTCCCTGCCCTCCCGGCGGGCCGGCTCGAGCTCGACCGCCCGGCGGAAGTCCTTCTCGGTCTCCTGATTACTCGAGACCATCTGCATGTGCAGGGAGCGAAGGAACGCCGCAGGCTCGCGCAGGATCGCGATGATCTTCGCGTTCGGCTGGACCGCCGCGATCTCGGCCGGCGCGGCGCGCGAGCGCAGGTACTGCGGCGAGGCCTCTCCGGCCAGCTGCCCGGGCTCGGCCGCTGCGAACAGGGACAGGTAGCCCTCGAGCGTGCGCAGCCGCTTGGCCTCGGCCGAGCGGGGTGGGAAGCGCGAGTACAGGTCGGTGCAGAAGTAGCGCGGCTCCTTGACCGCCGACATGAAGATCTGCGGGTGGCGGCGCAGCATCTCGTACAGCGCCGTCGTCCCGCACTTCTGATGGCCCGCGATGAAGAAGTCGGGCACGCGCCCGGCCTGCGACCGGAGCCCCTCGGCTGTGGCCGCAGGGCCCGCCGACTCCCCGGGCACCGATTGCTCCGCCGACCCCGTCATAGGTCGAGCCGGCTCACTCCCAGCTCGTCGAAGCCCACGTGGTGGGCGAGCTCGTGGCGCACCGTCCGCGTGACCTGGTCGCGCAGGAGGTCGCCGTCGTGGCCGAAGTCGCGCCTCAGCGTGTCCCTGAAGATCACGATCCGGTCGTGCGTGTTGTCCCGGTGTGCCCCGTCGCCCTGGTAGAGGCCGTAGGCGCCCCGGCGCCGGCCCCCGTCGGAGATCACGACCGCCACGTGGCGCAGGGCGTTGCGCAGCAGGTCGGGCAGATCGTCCAGTGCGTCGCGGACGAGCTCCTCGAAGTCACCGTCGTCGAGCGGGTCGAGCTCCATGAAGTCGCTTTCTTCAGGGGCGACCGCCAGGCCTTCGCGCGCGAGCTGCTCTGAGTTGCGGACGATCTCTTCGAACTCCGCCTCCGATTCGGGGTCCCGCCAGCCGGCCAGGCGGACGGCCACGAAGGCCACGCTGCCCATCAGTGCCGCGGCCACGATCACACCGAGCGCGACGTCCTCGAGCGCCCTCACGACGCCGATCGAGCTGAAGCCCTGCCCGACCACCAGCACGACCAGCCCCAGCGACATAGCGATCAACGCGGTCACGCTCACGCGCCGCAACTGGCCGGAGGCGCCTGACGAGGATGGCGTGCGCATCGCCGGCCGCCGAACCCTATTTCAGCGTGCGGGCGATCACGAGACGCTGTATCTCGTTGGTGCCCTCGTAGATCTGCGTGATCTTGGCGTCTCGCATCATGCGCTCTACCGGGTACTCCTTGACATAGCCGTAGCCGCCGAGCACCTGCACCGCCTCGACCGTCACGGCCATTGCCGTGTCCGAGCAGAACACCTTGGCCATCGAGGAGTACTTGGCCCGCAGCGGGTGGCCCTGATCGGCCATCGCGCACGCCTTGTACAGCAGCTCGCGCGCGGCCGCCGTGCTCGTTTCCATGTCGGCCAGCTTGAACTGGATGCCCTGGAACTCGTTGATCGCCTTGCCGAACTGGCGGCGCTCGCGCGCATAGGCGACCGCGTAGTCGGTCGCGCCCTGCGCGATCCCGACGGCCTGCGCCGCCGCGCCCAGGCGGGTGCGCTCGAGCGTTCCCAGCGCGACCGACAGACCCTTGCCAACCTCGCCGATCACGTTCCCGTGGGGCACCCGCACTTCGTCGAAGATCGGCTGGCCCGTCGGCGAGGCGCGGATGCCGAGCTTGTGCTCGAGCTTGCCCACGCTGAAGCCCGGCCTGTCGGCCTCGACCACGAACGCGGTCAGACGGCGTGTCTCACGGTCGCTGACCGCAAAGCAGATGTAGAAGTCGGCCACGCCCAGATTGCTGATCCAGTTCTTGGTCCCGTTGATCACCCACTCCTCGCCGTCACGGGTCGCCGTCATCTTCATGCCCGCCGGGTCAGAACCGGCCTCGGGCTCCGAGAGCGCAAACGCCGGCGAGAACTCGCCGGTCGCACAGCGCGGCAGGAAGCGCTCCTTGAGCTCGTCTGAGCCGAACAGCTGGATCGGCAGCGTGCCCAGCTCCTGAACCATCAGGATCAGCGCACACGACGCATCGACCTTGGCGATCTCCTCGACCGCCATGTTCAGCATCAGCGTTCCCGTCCCCGTGCCGCCGTACTCGGTCGGGAACGGCAGACCCAGGATGTCCTGCTCGGAGAGCAGCTTGCGGATGTCCCACGGGTACTCGGCCTGCTCATCGATCTCCGAGGAGCGCGGCGCGATCTGCTCGCGCGCGATCTGCCCGATCGTGGCGCAGAAGTCGAGGTTCTCCTGCGGGATCGTGTAGACGTCGCCGACTGCCTCCATCACGTTGATCCTAGTGATGCGGGGGCGCATTCGCGCCGCCGCTCGCCCGCCGGCATCGCCTGTCACGGGGTTTGCCCAATCGTCGATCCGGGTATCTCGAGGATGTGCCCCTCGGTACTTCCATATTCCTGATTGCAGTCGGCGCGATCCTGCGCTACGCCGTCACCGCGACGGTGTCCGGGATCGACATCACGACGGTCGGGCTGATCCTCATGATCGTCGGGATCGCGGGCCTCGTGCTCTCGATCCTCTATATGTTCGCCTGGAACTCCCGGCGCAGACCCGTGGTCGCTGAGCGGGTCCTCGAGCGCGACCCCGACCGCGAACCTCCCGCCTAGTTCGCCTCGCGCCGGGCCGGACGGAGAAGCGTCCCGGGATTTCATGAGAACCGTGACCGGCGCTCGCGGAGGCGACGCTAGGCTCATGCGATGAGCGCCACCGAGCAACCC
>DAIRTT010000006.1:8516-29911 GCA_036803745.1 Solirubrobacteraceae bacterium
CCGGCGCTCGCGGAGGCGACGCTAGGCTCATGCGATGAGCGCCACCGAGCAACCCGACGGCATCGAGCAACCCGACGGCATCGACGTCGACCCCGAGCGCCTACAGGAGTGGCTTGCCGAGAACCCTGACCTTCAGGTCATAGACGTGCGCGAACCGCACGAGCGCGAGGCCGGCCACATCGCCGGAACCCGCCACGTCGAGCTGGTCCGTCTCTCCGGCGAGGCCGGGTCGGTCGAGCGCGAGCTTCCCGTCGTCTTCTACTGCCGCGTCGGGGCCCGCTCGACGATGGCCGCGCAGGCGTTCCGCGCGGCCGGATTCGAGGCATACTCCATGGCCGGAGGCCTCATGCGCTGGGCGCAGGAGGGCCGGCCGCTCTCACCCGAGGGCGGCTCCGTGGCCAATCACTGACAGCGTCGAGCGCAGGAGGGCCGGATGGAGGAATCGAGTGGGTATCCGAACGTGACCGAGGGCGAGGGCTACGCGGTCGCCCACCTCGACGACCTGGGCGAAGGGCCCGGCTTTCGTAAGGTTCGCAAGGGCCTCGGCGTGACGGCCTTCGGCGTCAACGCCATCGTCCTGCCGGCAGGCATCGAAACCGGCTTCCACTACCACGACGTCCAGGAGGAGCTCTACTTCGTCCACCGCGGCACGATCGAGATGGAGTTCGGCGACGGTTCTGTGCAGCGCCTCGGCGAGGGCGCCATGGCGCGCGTCGATGCCGCGACGGTGCGCAAGATCCGCAACGCCGGTGACCTCGACGCGGTGTACCTGTGCGCGGGCGGCAACGACGGTTATGTCGGACGCGACGGGCGCGTCAGGCCCGGCGAGGAGCAGCGCGTGCGCGCCGTCCACGACCTCTCGGCCGATCAGCCGAAGTGAGCGCCGGCGGCCGGCGTGAGCGAAGCAGATAGCTCCCGCCGGCTGCTGCGGATCAACGCCGGTCTGGCGATCCCGGTCGCCGAGATCACGATCCGCACGAGCCGTTCCTCGGGTCCGGGCGGCCAACACGCCAACGTGACGGCCTCGCGCGTGGAAGCCGTCTTCGACGTGCTGGCCTCGCCCTCGCTCGAGGACTCCCAGCGCACGCGGGTGCTCGAGCGAGTGGGCCCGCGAGTCGTCGCCGTGGCACAGGACGCGCGCTCGCAGACCCGCAACCGGGAGCTCGCGCTCGCGCGGCTGGCCGAGCGCCTCGCCGGCGCACTGGCCGTCCAGCGCAGCAGGCGCGCCACCCGGCCCACGAAAGCGTCGCGCGCGAGACGGCTTCAGGCAAAGCGACGGGACTCCCAGCGCAAGCTCGAGCGCCGCCGCCCGCATTCCGACGGCGACTAGTTGAGCAGCTCGCGCACGTAACGGTGGTGCAGGCGGCCCAGCGCCGTACTTTCGGGGTGGAAGCCGATGGCATCCCACAGCAGCCCCGACGCGGGCGCCCACGCGATGATCAGGTACACGCCGACGAGCAGGGCGGCCGGGCGCAGCCGGCGCGAGCTCGACAGGGCGGCGAGCGGGAGGATCCACAGGACGTACCACGGCAGCACCCAGCTCAGCGTCAGGATCAGAGCCACGCTCGCCCAGCCCGAGGGCGTGATCATGTCGCGACGGCGCCAGGCCATCGCGCAGCACGCGATCACCGAGACCGCGAGCACGCCGCTCATGACCGTCCGCACGGCGTCGCTCTCGCCGCCCACTCCGATCGCCAGCCCGATCAGGTTGGGCACGCTCTCGTTGGTCACCAGCCGGCTCTGTGTGCTCAGGTCGGGGATGTGCAGGCCGAAGGCGAGCAGGCTCGCCGCGCCCACGACCGCCCCGGCGAGGATCATCCCGAGCACGACCTGGAGCAGCCGCCGGGGTGTGCGGGCCAGGCCGAGGAGAATCACCGGGATCAACACGCCGCCCGAGGCCTTGATCGCCGCCGCCATCGCGAACGCGGCGCCCGCGCCGATCTCCAAGCCCGACAGCGGCATCAGCCAGCCTCTCCCGCCCGACAGTCGGGCGGGCGCGCCGACGGTTCCCCCGCCTGCGCTCTGCCGCTCACTCGCGGCCTCGGCGCTGCTGCGCGCGCGCAGCAGAAGGTAGAAGCCGAGGACGATGCAGAAGACCATCAGGAAGTCGTTGTGGTCCCCCCCCAGGCCCCAGACGAGGACGATCGGGTTGAGACCGACGAGCGCGATCGCGCCGAGCGGCTCGCGCCCAAGCATCCGGGCGCACTTCCAGACCAGCCAGATCGTCCCCAGGCTCGCGAGCGCCAGGATGCCCTTGAGCGCCCAGAACGATCCCGCCACTCCGAGCGGCACGACGGCGAAGGTCAGCAGCGTGAACATCGGCCCGTAGGGACTCAGCAGCTGGTGCCAGTTGCTGAGCACGAAGCTCGGGTCGTCATGGGGCTCGGAGATCGGGATCGTCGTGTACGGGTTGAGGTGGTGCACCACCTCCATGCGGCCGTAGTTGATGTAGTTGAAGACGTCGGTCAGCGCCAGCGGCGGTGCGAGGACGAAGATCGCGTGCACCGCAAGGATCGTCCCCACGACCCATCGCACCGGCATCCGCGGCGCGTAGCGGAGGGCCGCCACATAGGCCACGTACATGAGCACGATCGCACCCGTGAAGAGGTACTTGAGCGTCGTGCTGTTACCGCTCAGCCCCGGCCACAGGCCGCCCAGCGGACCGGCCATCCAGCGTGGGAAATAGGCGGTGTGAGACGTGGGCGAGAGCAGGCTCGGCCGGTTCGCGGCCATCACGACGATCAGCAGGCTGAGCATCACGATCGCGCCAAGCGCCGCCGCACCGAGGCGCACGCCCGTCCCGGCCTGCGCGAACGCGCCGCTACGCAGGCTCGCCGGCCAGCGACGGCGCCCCGGCCGCTCGCCCCCCAGGGGCGTGTCGCGAAGCGGGAGGGTGGTGGCGTCGCCTGACATCTGAAGCGACGGCAGACTATCCTTCATCAAACGACGAGGGCTCGCCGAAGCGAGCCTTCGCACAGCAGTAGAACGGTGTCCGCTTGCTCAGATTGCCTGGACGTTGACGGCCTTGGGGCCCTTGTCGCCCTGCTCCGGGTCGTAGGAGACCTTGGCGCCCTCCTGCAGAGAGCGGTAGCCCTCGCCGTTGATCCCGGTGTGGTGTACGAAGAGGTCCTTGTCGCCGTCATCGGGGGTGATGAAGCCGAACCCCTTGTCGTCGCTGAACCACTTTACGGTGCCAGTAGGCATGTGCGAATCCTCCACGGTATGTGCGTGCTGCTACGCGGAGGATGCTTCTCAAAGCTTCGACCTGCGAGCGCTTGCACTACTTTCGCCGGTCTAAAGTGCCGGCCATTCTGCACGACCGTAGCACGTCGCAGACGTCCCGTGTTGAGCAGATGTGGCCGTCCCATCGGGCCTCCCACGGGTCGGGCACGCCGGTCGCGCAGGCTAGGGTGGGCAGCATGGGTGAGCGGCACGGCAACGGCGGCGCGGGCGAGGGGTCATCCGAGCTTCTGCTCGAGCGGCTGCTCCCCCCCTCCGCTCCCGCGACCGTCGCCGAGATCGTCTCCGGGTTCGGCCTGTGGGAACGCTCCGAGATCCCAGCTGCACGACCGCGCGTGATGCTCAACATGGTCGCCACCGCCGACGGACGCGCGACACTCGCGGGACGCTCGGGGCCGATCAGCGGACGCGCCGACCGCCAGCTCTTCCACGGTCTGCGCGCGGCAGTCGACGGGGTCCTCGTGGGCGCCGGCACCGTGCGCGCAGAGCGCTACGGCCGCATGATCCCCGATGGGGACCGCCGCCGGCTGCGCCGCGACCACGGCCTCTCCGACGAGCCGCTCGCGTGCATAGTCTCCGGCCGCCTGGCACTCGGCGACCACCTGCCTTTGCTGGCCGAGCCCGAGGCGCGGGTCGCCCTCGTGACCTCCTCGCAGGCCAGCCTTCCGGCGAGCGGGGCCCAGCTCGACTACGTCCGCGCGGGCCACGACGGCGTCCTCGACCTCGCCGCCGCGCTGGCCGAGCTGCGCTCGCGCTTGGACATCGCCAGCCTGCTGTGCGAGGGCGGTCCCCACCTCGCGCGCCAGCTGCTCGGCGACGGCCTCGTCGACGAGCTGTTTCTGTCCATCTCCCCCCGCCTCGTCGGCGGCGAGCCGGCCGGTGGCGAGGCGCTGCGCATCCTCGCCGGCGCCGAGCTCGATCCCCCCGCCGAGCTGGAGCTCCTCGGCGTGCTGAGCAGCGAGTCCTACCTGTTCCTGCGCTACGGCGTCTCTGCGTGAGAGCGCGTCTCTCGCGACACGATGCTGAGCAGTTCGCTGGCCAACTGGCGGCCCTCGGCGGCGACCGTCGGCGTCGCCGCGATGCGCACCACGACCTCCTCGCCATCGAGCTCCTCGAGCGTGATGCGCGGCGCCCCGCGCAGCGAGGTCTGCAGTGACTTCTCGAGGATCTCCTGAAGGTCACCCGGACTCAGCCCCGCGCGCAGGCGCGCACGCAGGTTGACGGCCTCCGGCTCGCGCAGGGGCAGCACGGCCACGTTCAGAACGACGCTGTTGGGCACCATGATCGAGTCATCGCCCGTCGCGAACGTCGTGTAGAGCAGCCCCAGCGAGCTGACCGTCCCCTCGATCTGACCCGCCAGCGGGCCACCCTGCAGGCGCACGCGCTCGCCCACCCGGAACGGCCTCGCGCTCAGCAGGACCGTGCCCGCGATCAGGTTGCCGAGCGTCTGCTGCGCGGCCAGACCGAGGATGACCGCAGTGAAGGCCCCGCCCAGGGCGAGTGTCTGGGGTTTGATGCCCGCCACCCGCAACGCGACCAGCAGCGCCACGATGATCGTGCTCAGGCGCACCAGGAAGCCGACCGTGCCTGCCGTAGCGGGGTCCAGACGGCGGAACAGGGCCGGTCCCAGCCCACGGCCGACGTCGCGCGCGATCGCCCAGCCGAGGATCATCAGCGCGATCACCGTCACCACCGTCACGGGCGTTTCGAGCGCATGTTCGAGGCGCTTTTCGGTCCCGTGGCCGTGCGCAGCCCGCACCGTCGTTCCGAGCAGATCGTCGCGGTTGTCGTACAGCAGCACGATGCCCACGAACAGGGGCAGCAGCACGAGCGCCTCGAGGCGCGCACGCTTGACCACCCGTGGGCTGATCTGGCGCAGCAGGCCGACCTCCTGCCAGGCGTGGCTGCGGGTCTCGAACATCTTCGGTGGGGTTCTGTGCGGAGGCACGCCGCCCCCATGATTACGAGAATCGCGGCCGGGACCCGATCCGGACGCGATCGTGGCGCACCCGGCGGGCTCCTCCTCTACCATCCGCCCCGATGAATGCGAACTCGCGCCGACTGGTTCTTCCCGCGGTGCTGCTGGGCGTCCTGCTGATCGTCGTCGCGATCGTCTACTTCGCCGAGCCGGCTCACTCGCTGCCCTCCTTCTTCCCCGGCCACGTCGCAGCGACGAGCACCGAAGCCAACCACCACCACACCAAGCACGGCATCGCCGCGCTGGTCGTGGCACTCGCCAGCTTCGCCTTCGCCTGGTTTGCGACCGGCCCCAAGACCGGCCCGGCGGGTTCCGCCGGCTCGCCGCAGGCCTAGCCGCCGAGCGCGAACACGAGCGTGCAGGTAACGCCCAGCCCGATGCAGTAGATCCCGAACGGGGTCAGACGGTTGCTCTGGAAGAAGCGGAGCAGGAACTTGACCGCGAAGAAGGTCGTAGCCGCTGCGCACAGGCCCGCCACGAGCGCCGGACCCCGCACGCCGGCCCCGGCGGAGCCGAACAGTTCCGGCAGCTTCAGCGCCGCCGCCGCGAAGATCACCGGTGTCGCCAGCAGGAAGCCGAAGCGGGCGGCATCGTCATTTGAGAGACCGGCCATCAGCCCGCCGCCCATCGTGAAGCCCGATCGCGAGATGCCCGGGATCAGGGCGGCCGCCTGCGAGGTGCCGACCGACATCGCCTGACGCCAGGTCAGCTTCGCCAAGCGCCCGTCGGCGTCGCCCGCATAGTCGCCCGGCCGCGGCGGGCGGCGGCGCAGGCGCTCGAATGCGAGCAGCGCGAACCCGTTGACGACCAGGAAGGCCGCGGCCGTCTGCGGCGAGGCCAACAGCTTGCGCAGCGGGTCCTGCAGCAGCAGGCCGATGATCCCGACCGGAATCGTGCCTGCCACGAGCAGCCAGCCGAGGCGCGCGTAGGTATCCTCCGCGCGGATCTCGCGCATCTGCAGCGAACGCCCGAGACCCTTGACGATCTTGACCCAGTCGCCGAGGAAGAGCAGGAGCAGCACGATCGCCGTCGCCAGGTGCGTGGCGATCAGGAAGGTCAGGAAGAATTTGTCGTTCTGGTGGATGTGCCAGCCCGCCAGGCGGGGCAGCACGACGCCATGGCCGAGACTCGAGATCGGGAACGGCTCGGCGATCCCCTGCGTCAGGCCGAGGATGATGGCCTGGAAATAGGAGATCGGGTGGACGAGCGCGACGGGGTGCACGGGGGCGACAGCTTAGGGCGTCGGAAGGATGCTCGCGGGTGCCGTCGGGCCCGCCGGCCCGCCCACGCGTAGCCTGCCGGCAATGGTTGACGAACCGGCCTCCCCCGTTCACTCACCCTCGCTCGCCGACGTGGCCCGCGATTGGGGCCGAATCGGATGCCTCGGGTTCGGCGGCCCCCCGGCCCACGTCGCGATGCTGCGCGAGCTCACGGTCGTCCGCCGCGAGTGGCTGACGAGTGTCCAGTTCGAACGCGCGGTGGCCGCCACCAACATGCTCCCTGGACCGGCCTCCACGCAGCTGGCGATCTACTGCGCCTGGCGGTTGCGCGGGGCTCGAGGGGCACTCGTCGGCGGCATCTGCTTCCTCGGTCCCGGCCTCGTCCTGATCCTCGGCCTCGCCGCCCTGTTCCTGTCCGGCTCGACGCCGCGGTGGCTGCGGGCCGCCGGCATGGGCGCGGGCGCGGCGGTGCCAGCCGTGGCGGTCCTCGCCGGCCTCGCGCTCGCGTCGCCGATCTGGGCGTCGGCCGTCCCGCCTCGCCGCACGCGGATGTTCGCCTACGGGCTGCTCGGGGCGCTCGCCGCGGCGCTCACCGGCCCATGGCTCGTGCTCGTGCTGCTCGGGTGCGGCGTCGCTGAGCTCTCGGCGCGCCGCCTCGCCGACGGGGCGGGCCCCTTCAACGCGTGGGTTGCCCTCGCCCTGGGGAGCACACCCGGCGGCGTGCTCGCCCTCTGCTGGACGTCGCTCAAGGTGGGGGCCCTCGCCTTCGGCGGCGGCTTCGTGATCGTCCCGCTCATGCAGAGCGACGCCGTCGCCACCCACCATTGGATGAGCCACTCCCAGTTCCTGAACGCCGTCGCGCTCGGGCAGGTGACGCCCGGGCCGGTCACACATACCGTCGCCGCCGTCGGCTACGCCGCGGGGGGCCTGCCCGGCGGGCTGCTCGCCGCCGCGGTCGCGTTCGCGCCCTCGTTCTCGTTCATCCTGCTCGGCGCCGCGCGCTTCGAGCGCATGATGGGCAACGGTCGGGTGCTCGCCTTCCTCGGCGGGGCCTCGCCCGGCGCGGCCGGTGCGATCCTCGGCGCGACGGTCCCGCTCACGGGAGCCCTGAGCGAGGGCTGGCAGTACGGCGTCCTCGCGGGAGCAGGCGTCTGGCTGCTGGCGCTGCGCCGCCCGGTCGTCCCCGCTCTGCTGCTCGCGGGCCTCGCGGGGGCGGCTGCGGGCCTGCTCGGCGGGCCGGTGGGGTCCTGAGTCAATCGGCGGGCGCCGACCGCCCGTCGGCGACGTTCACCTTCCCTTCACACGATCGTTGCCGGTTGGTCACAGAAGGGCGCTGTTTGCGGGCGAATCTCTCCGGTATGACCGATATCGACGTGTCCCGCCCAAAGCCGCGCGATACCACCAAGGCCGACCTGCACTGCCACTCCAGCGCGTCACAGCTGTCCCGCCTCGGCGTTCAGCGCTCGCTCGGGTTGCCCGAGTGCGCGACACCCCCCGAGGAGGTGTATGCGCTTGCGAAGCGGCGCGGCATGGACTTCGTCACGATCACCGACCACGACACGATCGACGGCGTGCTCGAGATCGCCGGGCACCCCGACGTGTTCGTCTCGGAGGAGCTGACCGCGCACTTCCGCGGCGAGCCGCAGGCTGTCCATGTCCTGTGCCTCGGAATAGAGGTCGAGGATCACGAATGGCTGCAGGCCCACAGCGGCGACGTGGAGCTGTGCGCGGCCTACCTGCACGAGCGCGAGACGACGTGCGCGCTCGCCCACCCGTACTACACGGTGGCGGCGCCCCTGATGACACGCCACCGCCGGCGGCTTGCCGAGCTGTTCGACGTGTGGGAGGTGCGCAACGGCGCGCGGGCCCCCGAGCTCAACCGGCCCGCCGCCACTTACGTCACAACCCGTGACAGCGTCGGCATCGGCGGCAGCGACGACCACGCAGGCGTTGATATCGGGCGCACGTTCACCGAGGCGCCCGCGGCTCGCGATCCACAGGAGTTCCTCGCCCACGTGCGCGCCGGCGCGGTCACCGCCCGCGGCGCCCAGGGAAGCGCCGCAAAGTGGGCGCACGCGGCGATCGCCCTGGCGGCGCGCTCGCTCGGACTTGACCGTGCCGATCCGGCCGGTGCCGCGCCGGACCCGACGCGCGTACTGGACATGATCAGCCGCGTCCTGCGTGAGGGCGACGCGCGGCACGGCCCCACCACGCGCGAGCTCACGCCGGACGACGCTCGCGCCCTGCTGCGGTCATGGCTTGCGGCGGTCGAGCTCGACCATCTCGACACCGACGGCCTGATCGCGATGTTCCAGGAAGAGAGCTTCAGCCACGCCGCCCTCTACCGCAGGGCGTGCCGCGCGCACGAGCGCCGGCTGCGCCGCGCCGTCGAGACCGCCGTCGCCTCCGTCGGGGACTCGGGCTCGGCGGCGCTGGCGGCCGGCGGTGTGCTCCAGGCCTGCATCGCCGCCGTGCCATACGCGCCCGCCGGCGCCTTCCTGGCCAACGAGCAGACCAAGCTCGCCGCGATCCCCTACCCGGGCTCGACGGCGCCCGGCGAGCGGCGGCGCGCCGAAGGCGAGACGCCGCGAGTGGCGATCCTCGCCGACGGCATCGGCTCGATGCACGGCGTCACCCGGACCGTCGCCGAGATCCGCCAGCGCGGCGTTCAGGGATTCGAGATCGAGGTGCTGGGGACCGATCCCGAGGTCGACCGGCGGCTGTCGGCGGTGCTCGACTTCGAGCTCCCCCTCTACCCCGGACTGCGCATCGGCGTACCGAGCCTGACCGCCGCCACCCAGACGCTGACCGACGGGCGCTTCGATGCCATCCACGTCTGCTCGCCCGGGCCCGCCGGCATCGCCGGAGCGTTGCTGGCACGCGCGCTCGGACTGCCGCTGCTCGGCAGCTACCACACCGAGCTCGGCGCCTACGCGTGGGCGCGATCGGGAGAACGCGAGCTCTCCGACGCGGTCGCGGGCGCCGTTCGCATGTTCTATGGCGCCTGCGACGTCGTCCTCTCGCCGAGCCCCGCCGCCGATGAGGCCCTGGGCCTGCTCGGCGTGGACCCCGCCCGAGTGATGCGCTGGGATCGCGGCGTGGACCTCTCCAGGTTCCAGCCCGGCTTGCGTCGTCGAGGGACCGACGGAGAGATCGTCGTCCTGTACGCGGGTCGCATCACGGCCGAGAAGGGCATCGACCTGCTCGCTGACGCTTTCCTCGCGGCCCGCGCCCGCGACCCAAGGTTGCGGCTGCTGCTCGCCGGCGGCGGACCGGAGCAGGAGCGCCTGCATGGGCGCCTCGGAGCGGCCGCGAGGTTCCTCGGCTGGCTCGAGGGCGCCGAGCTCGCGACTGCCTACGCCGACGCCGACATCTTCGCCTTCCCGAGCGCGACGGACACGTTCGGCCAGGTGATCATCGAGGCTCAGGCCAGCGGTCTGCCGGTCGTCGCGGTCGCCGAGGGAGGTCCGGCGTCGCTGATCGAGGACCGCGTCACGGGCCTGCTCTGCGCCGCCGATCCGGGAGCGCTGGCGGAGGGCCTGCTCGAGCTGGCCGGCTCGGCGCAGTTGCGGAGCAGTCTCGCGGCAGGAGCACGCCGGGCCGTCGCCGGGCGCACGTGGGAGCGCGCGCTGGGACGCCTGGCCGACGGATATCGGCGGGCGATGCGCGATCCGGCGCGCTCGGACTACGACACCGGCTCGCTCGCCGCCTAGCGATGGGCCTCATCCGCCTGCACCCGCCCAGGGTCTGCCCGACGATCGCAGTCGCCGTTCACGGCATCGAGCCGCAGACATTCGAGCGCTGCGCGCTGATCCGAGATTGGCTCGACGATCACGGCGTCGACCGGGTCACGCTGCTCGTGATCCCCGCCCGCGACCTGCACCCGGTCGGCGAGCGCTGCCCGGCGATGATCGAGTGGCTCGCCGAGCGACGCCGCAGCGGCGACGCGATCGCCCAGCACGGCTTCCACCACACCTCCTCGCGGACAGGCGAGTTCCTCGGCCTTGACGAGCGCGAGACGCGAAGCGCCGTCCACGCCGGCTGGCGCGTGCTCAAGCTCGCGGGCGTCGAGCCCGACGGATTCGTCGCCCCCGCGTACGCCTACACAGCCGCTCTTAGACTCGCACTGGCACCGCGGTTTCGCTGGTGGGCGGAGCTCCTGCGCGTCAACCGCGGCCTCGCGGCCGGCCCTGCCGGTGTCCGGGGGCCGATCTCCCCGGCGTACAGTCTCGGCGCCGCAGGCCCGCTCAGCCGCGCCCTGTCACCGGCGATCGTGCGGACCGGCTCGCTGCTGGCCACCCGAAGCATGCGCCTGGACGTCCATCCCGCCTACCTCGAGCATCCTCGCCACATGCTCGCGCTCGAGTGGGCGCTCGGCCGCTCCGGCGGACGTCGCGCCGCGGTCACATACGGCGAGCTCGCCGGCGTCTGAGCCGCTGGCGTCAGCCCTTGACGGTGGCGAGGAGCGAGGGTTCGAACGGCTTGACGCCGGCCAGCGCGGCGTAGCCCAGGTGGCCGAGGCCGAATACGTCCTCGATCGTGCGCAACAGCGAGTAGTGGTTGTACGGTTCCTGGCTCGTCGAGGAGTGCGTGATGAAGGGCGAGAGCAGCAGCGCGCCGACCGTCCCCCCGCCGTGCCCCGTCGGACCGCCCGGCGGCGGCGGCGCGAGGTTGGGGTAGCGCAGCGGCTGTCCGCAGCAGGAGCTCGAGTCCGCGAATTCGCCGCTCGATGGCGCCTCGTCGGTGGTGATCGCGATCAGCCCGCCTTCCTTGTATGCCTTGGAGGCCTCGATCCTCGGGATCCACTGCTTCAGGAACGCGTCTGCGGGCGCCATAGCGCCGGGCGATGTGCTCCCACACGGGGTCGGCTCGCCGTCATGGCAGCGGTCCGGCGAGATGTAGAGCAGGCTCGGCGCGCGCCCGCCGAGCGCCAGGTCCGCGCTGAGGCGGCCAATGCCCACGTCCTGCACAGCGCACGAGGGCGAGTCGAGGATCGAGTGGAAGTAGACGAACGGGTTGCGGAACGTCGCATAACTGCCTGCGACCGGCGCTCCTGCCGAGCTCGGATCGCTCTGGCCGAGCACCGGATGGGCGCACGCGCCCGCGGACGCACTCGGTTCGTCGATGCCTTCGACGTAGGCGCGGGCCTTGAGGTGCTTGGCCGCGAGCTGGCCGACGAGAGTGCGCGTCGCCGCCGGGTACACACAGCCGCTGCCGGTCACCTGCCCGTCGGCTCCGCTCCCGGTCGCGGCGAGGTCCGCATACGTCGGGCAGTTCGACGCCGTCTCGGGCGTCGGGCCCTGGCCGCTCAGCAGCGCGAGCTCGTTTGCGAGCTGCTCGTGTGCCACCGCGTCATAGCGCACGAGCAGGGCGCCCTTGTGCTCGAGCGTCTGGGAGAGGTAGTGGGCGGAGGAGGCCGGCCCGAAGACGCTCGCGTACGGCTCGTCGGAGAGCATCACGACGAACACGCGTCTGATCTTGGGGAGCTTGGTCGCGGGCGCGCTCGCGGCGCCCTGGCCGCCGGCCGGATTCGAGGAGCCTTCGGCCGGTTCCTGTTTGGCGGCCGCCGGCGCGGGCGCCGAGGATGCCGGAGCCGGGGTCGCCCCAGGTTCTGACGCGGGCGATTCCGGTTCTTGGGCCGGGGCTTCTTCAGCGCTCGCAGGGGCGCCTTCGGTCGCGGCCGGGCTCGGCGCGTTGGCGAGCACAACCCGCAGCGGGGCCCGCGCCGAGGCGAGCGCCGCCGGTGACGGCCTGCGCGCAGCGCCACCGAGGAGCACCCCGAACCCGAGGAAGCCGACGGCGAGCGCCGCCCACACCCGCGGCCGCGGCGCGGCGGGCACGTTCAGCCATCTCCTCTTGCCCACGGGGCGCATCGCCGCGACCGGCCCAGGCTCTGCCGGGACATCCGGATCGGCCGGAGCGCCGATGCGTGCGAGCAGCCCCGCCAGCAGCGGGTCGGGCGCCACGCGGGCGCCGCACGTCAGGCAATAGCGCTGCCCGCGGGCGCTCGGAGCGCCGCACTGGCTGCACGGCTCGAGCGGCTCGCCGTCCAAGGACCGGCTAGCTCCCCGGGGACCCGGAACCGGAGTGGCCGCTCAGCAGCTCGGCCATGACCGCAGAGCCGTTCTGCTCGCCGGAGGCGGCGCTCGGCAGCCGCTCCATCAGACCTGTCCCGCACTGCCAGCAGAAGACCGCGCCGCGGCTGTGTGGAGCCGCGCATGCCGGGCAGGTGCCGGCCACCCCGTTCTGCTCCATGCGGAGGAGTCGCTCGATCTCGGCCAGCTCGGCGTCACGCTCCTGCAGGATGGCCGCCCTGCGCACGAGGACGTCGAGGCGGAAGTGGTCTCGTATCGCCATCTCGTAGGCCAGGCCCCCGAGGTCCCAGTGCAGCTCGGTCACCTGGGCCGCGAGCGCGTCGCGGCGGCGCGTCAGATCCGTTCGCCTGGTGCTCGCCTGCGCGGGCGGAGCGCCGGTCGAGGCCGGCGCGGGCGTTGCCGCACCCGCGTCCGCGGGCGGGGGCGCCGCCGCGGGCTCGCGCGCTCCCTCTCTGCCGATTGCCTCGCCCAGGATCCCCACCTCTAGCCCGTCGAGATCACGTTCGGGAGGTTCTTCGACTTTTCCACATAGCTCTTGCCTTTGGTCGACTTCAGGCTTTCGAGCACACTCGGCGGGGCAGGATGACTGAGGCTCGAGCCGGCGCCCGAGCCGCCCGACCCGGAGCTCGTGGCGCCTGATCCCCCGCCGCCCTTGGCGACGTGCACGACCGTGGCCGAGGGATAGCTCTTCTTCAGAGATGCGAGCGCCTTGACGGCTTGCGCTCGGCTCGTGTCGATCCCCGAGTACACGACGTAGCCGCTCGCCTTCACGCTCGGGAATTCTTCGGCGCGCAGTGCACCGACGGCCGGTGCCCCCTTCGCGGTGGCCGCCGTCTTGGCCGCCTCCACGGCAGCACCCGAGCTCGATTCGGGCAGGGTCTGAAGTCGGATGGTGTAGCCGCTCGTGCCGGCCGGCCAATCGCTGTGGAAGCTCGCTTCACCCGCCGCTGCGCTCGACGATGTCCCGGCCGCGGCGCCGACGGTGATGACCTGCGCCGGCGCCGTGCTCGCCCGCCCGCCCAATCCGGAGCGTCCGATCAGCACGCCCACGCCCATTGCCAGCAGGAGCACGCCGACCCCCGCGATGATCGTCAGGGCCGGAGATGCCGGGCCGTTGTCGCGCTCGAGCGCCGGTGCAAGCGCGGGCGGCCTCGGCGGCATGCTCGCCGCGGCGGGCTCGGGCGACGCCTGGCCCCGCAGGAACCCGCTCATCGCCACCGTCCGCTCGCCGCACTCCAGGCAGTAGCGCTGGTCGGCCGTCAGTGGCGACGCGCAGCTCGGGCAACGCCCTGCTGGGGCAATCGCGGCTGCTGGGCTGGCGATCGATTCAGTCGACATCTCTTACGCTCCTTCCGGGTGGCGGATGGGCGCGCGGACTTCCGCGCGATCCAGCGCGTGCACCGTCCACATGGTCGAGCGCGGCGAGGCTTCTGACGTGATGATCTTGTGAAGGGCACCGGTTCGGCGCCCTTCACGCCTGCCTACGCGGCGGCCCGGCCCGCGGCGCCAAGGCGGGCATCACCGCGGAGGGAGCCCCGGCGCGCGCCGTGAGGCCCATGCTCGAGCTCGGTGCGTCGCCCGAGGCGCGCGTCGCCCACAGCGTGGTGCGAGCCATCGGCGGCCTGCACCTCGCCCGTGACGGGGGCGTAAGTGTCGCCGCGGCGAGCGGCCGCGCACAGCCCGGCGATCGCGAGCAGCACGGACAGCCAGGCGACAACGGCGATCAGGAGGGTCGTGGGGAGCTCCGCGTCTCGGTCGAGGGAACGTATTCCTCAGCAATTCTATCAGCTTTATGGTACACGGGCCTCGTGTCGGTCTTCTGGCGGCTTCCGGACAGGACTTCCCGGGGCCGCGCAGCGAATACCGCGCGTCCCGAGAGTCCTCGACGGACAGTCTTCTCAGGTGACCGTGAACGGCTTGGGCAGGTAACCGCTGCCGGTCACGGTCACCGTGGAGCCCGGCAGGCCGCTGGCACCCGACAGCGTCACGCTGGCCAGGCGACGCCGGCGTCTCTCTACGTCACTGATACGTAGAATTACGTGCGATTCGGTCGCCTCCGCCGGTCGCGAGACCATTGGAGCACCGCATCGAACTTGGATCACCAGGGTTAGGAGAGCTGAGGCCACCAGCTAGCGTGTGGCCCGCTCCCGCGCCCGAAGCCCCGCGGAGCACATCGCAAGCGACGATCAGGAGATGACGCACATGGGTTCAGGCAAGACCGTCACGCGAGTCCTCCTCGGTGCGCCCCTGCTCGTGGCACTGGCCCTGATGATCCCGGCGAGCTCGCCGGCAGCGCCCGAACCGAAGCTGCGCCCGACGACCGGCGGCGCGCTGCACATCCTCCCGACGTCGGCCCAACTGACAGCGATCATCAACCCCAACGGGCGCGAAACAACGTACTACTTTCAGTACGGAACGACCACGGCATACGGCTCGCAGACGCCCACCCTCCCCGTCCCCAACGGCACGACAAGCCAGAAGGTCGGCCAACCCATCAGCGGACTGCTGCCCGGCACGACCTACCATTTCAGGGTCCTCGCGGTGAGCACGAACGGGACGCCGGTCCCGGGTCGCGACCGGAGCTTCATCGCCAAGGCGATCGCTCTGCGGGTCGAACTCGACAAGCCCGCCACCGTCGTCGTCGGCACGCCGCTCGTCCTGAGCGGAACGCTGCGCGGCCTCGGCGCGGCCGGTCATGGGGTGATCCTGCAGGCCACGCCGTACCCGTACCTGCAGTCGTTCACCGACATCGGCCCGCCCGCAGTCTCAAACGCCGCCGGACGCTTCTCCTTCCGCGTCGCGAACATCGCCTCCACAACCGAGTTCCGCGTCACCACGGTTGACCCGCGGCCGTTGTACAGCCAGATCATCAGCGTCCGTGCCTCGGTCCGGGTGCTGCTGCATGCACGCCCGAGCGCGCACGCCGGCCTGGTGCGGCTCTACGGCACCATCTCACCCGCCGTCACGGGGGCGAAGCTGTACATCCAGGTGCACAAGACCGTCAAAGGTCCCCCGGGCTCCGAACCGACCGCCAGGTGGGTCAGCCAGTTCACGGGCACCGTCAAGAAGGGCGGGCGCACATTCTCGAGCTTCAGCCTCGTCGTCGCGCCGCGTCTCGCGGGCCGCTACCGGGCCTACGTGCGGCTCAAGCCGGGGGTCAGCCCCGTCCTCTCGGGCGCCAGCTCGACGCTCGTCCTGCGCGCCTCGCCCCTGGCCAAGCACAAGAGCAAAGGCAAAGGCAAAGTGAAAGCCAAACACTAGTCAGTGCCTCACGCCCAGCTGTGGCGGAGGCGTCAGGCGCTGGGCGGGCCCCGGGTGGCCGCTACCGGGCGTCCGCCGGGAGCACGCCCCTGGCGATGAGCAGGTCGATCACGCGGGCGACCTCCTGCTCGACGGTTTCATCGCTGCAGAGAATGAGGTCGGGGTTCGCGGGCGCCTCGTACGGCGCGCCCACGCCCGTCAGGCCCGCGAGCTCGCCGGAGCGCGCGCGGGCGTAGAGACCCTTCGGATCGCGCTCCTCGCACAGCTCCAGCGGCGCGTTGACGTAGATCTCCAGGAAGCCGAGCTCATCGGCGGCGTGAAGCGCGGCGGCCGCCTGACGGTCGGCCGCGTATGGGCTGACGAGGCTCACGAGGGCGATCGTCCCGGACTCGGCCAGCAGCCGGGCGACGTGCGCGGTGCGCCTGACGTTCTCGCTGCGGGCATCCTCGTCGAAGCCGAGGTCGCCGTTGAGACCGTGCCGGAGGTTGTCGCCGTCGAGCAGCAGGGCCGGACGGCCCGCTTCGATCAGGCGCTCCTCGACCGCCGCGGCGACCGTCGACTTGCCGGCGCCAGGCAGGCCCGTGAACCACAGCGTCGCGCCGCCGTAGCCGAGGTGGTTGCGTCGGCGCTCACGAGTCATCCGCGACCCCTGCCAGCGCACGTTGGGGCTGCGCTCGCTCTTGGGCTCCGTCGCGGCCGCGCCCTCGACCTCGGTGTCCAGGATCACGCCCGCGGCTACCGTCTCGTTGGTCGCCTCGTCGATCACGATCAGGCTGCCCGTGACGCGGTTGCGGCGATAGGAGTCGAACACGAGCGGCGCGCTCAGCTGGAGGTGCACCCGGGCCAGGTCGTTGAGCTCGAGCGTCGTCACGTCGCCGTCACGGCGCAGGCTCTCGACGTCGATGCGGTAGCGCACGTCGATGCCGCCGACCATGACCGTACGCGTCGTGTGCTTGACCAGATAGCGCCGGCGCGGGCTGAGCGGCTGCTCGGACATCCAGCAGACGAGGGCCTCGAACCCGGTTGCCACCGACGGCTGGTTCTGGGTGCGCACGATCATGCTGCCGCGGCTGACGTCGATGTCGTCGGTCAGCCGCAGGGCGACTGACATCGGCGGGAAGGCCTCCTCGACCTCGCCCTCGAACGTGTCGATCCCGGCGATCGTCGTGTGATGACCGCTCGGCAGGACGACGACCTCATCGCCGGGGCGCAGAACGCCTCCGGCGAGCTGGCCGGCATAGGCCCGATAGTCGGCCACGCTGCTGGCCGGCGGGCGGACGACCCACTGGACCGGGAAGCGCACGTCGATCAGGTTACGATCCGAGGCGATGTGAACGTGCTCGAGGTGGTACAGCAGAGGGGGCCCCTGGTACCAGGGCATCGACTCGGACCGGTCGACGACGTTGTCGCCGAGCAGCGCGGAGATCGGGATGAACGTAACGTCGGGCATCTCCAGGCGCGCAGCGAAGTCGTCGAAGTCCTCGACGATCGAGTCGAACACCTCCTCCTCGAAGTCGACCAGATCCATCTTGTTGACGCACACCACCACGTGCGGGATCCCCAGCAGCGAGCTGATGAAGGCGTGGCGCTTGGACTGGGAGATGACACCCTTGCGCGCGTCGATCAGGACGATCGCGAGGTCCGCCGTGGAGGCGCCCGTGACCATGTTGCGCGTGTACTGCTCGTGCCCGGGGGTGTCGGCGATGATGAAGCGCCGCTGGGCGGTCGCGAAGTAACGGTAGGCGACGTCGATCGTGATGCCCTGCTCACGCTCGGCGCGCAGTCCGTCGGTCAGCAGCGACAGATCCACGAAGTCGTGACCCATGCGCTCGCTGGCGGCCTCGACGTGCGCGAGCTGGTCGCTGAGAACCTGCTTGGAGTCGTAGAGGAGGCGGCCGATGAGCGTGCTCTTGCCGTCATCGACGGAGCCGGCGGTGGCGAAGCGCAGCAGGTCGGCGGGACGCTCGGTCAGACGACGGAAGGCCTCCGGCGCGGTCTCGGCGACGAGCGCGCCGGCGTGCTTCTCGGCGGCGGCGGACTTGCCGTTGCCGTTGGCGAGGACGCCCGAGACGGGTCCCGGAGTGTCCATCAGAAGTATCCCTGCCGCTTGCGATCCTCCATCGCGGCCTCTGTGACACGGTCGTCGGCGCGCGTCTGGCCACGCTCGGTGACCTCGGTGGCGGCGATCTCGGCGACTACCTCGGCGAGCGTGGCCGCCGTCGACTCGACCGCGCCCGTACAGCTCATGTCACCGACCGTCCGGTACCGGACGGTCGAGGTGAAGGGCTCCTCACCCGCCATCATCTCGATGAACGGGCTGACGGCATAGAGCATGCCGTCGCGGGCGAAGACCTCGCGGTCGTGGGCGAAGTAGATCGAGGGCACCTCCAAGTCCTCCTCTGCGATGTACTGCCACACGTCGAGCTCGGTCCAGTTGGAGATCGGAAACACGCGCGCGTGCTCGCCGTTGCGGAGACGTCCATTGTAGAGGCTCCACAGCTCGGGCCTCTGGCGCTGGGGCTCCCATTGGCCGAACTCGTCGCGGAAGGAGAGGATGCGCTCCTTGGCACGGGCGCGCTCCTCGTCGCGGCGGGCGCCGCCGAAGGCCGCGTCGAACCCGTGCTCGGCGATCGCGTCGAGCAGCGTGACGGTCTGCAGGCCGTTTCGTGAGGCCCGCGGACCGCTCTGCTCGACGACCCGTCCGCTCGCGATCGAGTCCTCGACGTGCGCCACGATCAGCCGCTCGCCCAGTTCGGCGACCCGCCGGTCGCGGAACTCGATCGCCTCCGGGAAGTTGTGACCCGTGTCGACGTGCATGATCGGAAACGGCAGCGGGGACGGACGGAATGCCTTCTCGGCGAGGCGCAGCAGGACGATCGAGTCCTTGCCCCCGCTGAACAGGAGCACGGGCCGCTCGAATTCGGCCGCGACCTCACGCATGACGTGGACGGCCTCGGCCTCGAGCGTACGCAGGTGCGTTAGGTGGTAGGTAGCAGGCATCCTTGCTTCTCCGGCGGTCAGGCTAGCCGGGCCTCACGGCAAGGTTGTGAACAGATCTCGGGCAGATCTGAACTTTAGGGTGCGTCTGCTCATTGTCAAGCCGTGAGGCGCGCGAGCGCGCGCTCGTAGACCGATAGCACCGCCTCGGCGTGCTGCTCGGCTGTGAACGCCGACTCGGTCCGGCGGCGCCCCGCCGCCCCCATCGCCCGGCCGCGGTCAGGGCTGTCATGGATGCGCTGCGCCGCGTCGGCCCATGCGGACGGATCGCCGGGCGAGAGCAGATAGCCCTCGCGGCCGTCGAGGATGATCTCGGCAGGGCCGCCCACGTCGGTGGCGAGCACGGGGGTTTCCAGCGCCATCGCCTCGATGACCGCCCGACCGAAGGGCTCCTCGCGGGAGGGCAGAAGCAGGATGTCGAGCGCGGAGAGCAGCTCGGGGACGTCCTCGCGCTCGCCCAGCCAGGAAACCCGGTCGGCGAGGTTCAGCTCGGCAACGCGCTCCTTCAGGCCGGCCACATAGGCCTCGTTGTCGAATCGAGTCGCGCGCGCCACGAACTTGGCCGAGCCGATCAGCAGCAGGTGCACGTCGATCCCGCGGTCGCGCAGCAGGCCGAGTGCCTCGATCGCAACGTCCTGACCCTTCCACGGGCTCAGCTGCGCCACGACACCGAGCAGCAGCTCACTCCTGCCGGCGGCGCCAAGAGTGGCGCGCGCCCTTACCTGGTCGAGTCTGCCCGGATCGAAGCGGGCGAGGTCGACGGGATTGTGGAGCACCTCGACATGCGCGCGGGGAGCGGCCGCCAGCACGGAGTCCGCGGTGTAGCGGGAGTTGGCGATCACTGTCGTGGCCGTCGCTGCGATCAGCCGCAGCGTCGCACCGCTCACAGCCCCCGGCGGCAGGCAATCGCGCACGTGGACCACCCGGGCCGCCGGAGCCAGGCGCCCGAGTCCGAGCACGACCCCGGCGCGAATCGAGTTCGCATGCACGACCCGGGCGCGGTGCTCGCGCGCGGCGCGGCGCACCTGTACCGAGGCCGCCGACAGCTCGGCCAGCGCGAGGGGTGTGTGGAGCGGATGAAGGCGCAGGCTTCCCGCCGTGCCCACGATCCGCCTCGTCGGGATCCCCATCGGGGCAACCGCGCTCCGCAACGGCCCGTCCGGGGTGGCCAGAAGCGGTTCGACGCGCGTGCCGAGCGCGCCCAGCAGGCTGAGAAGCGAGCGCTCACCGCCGCTCACCTCGGCGGTGTGGTTGACGTAGAGGACCCTCATGTGGCCCCGCGGCGCGAGCCGGCGCCAGCGGCCGCAAGCTGCTCGGCCAGGAGCTCCCCCACACGCTCGGCCATGACCGGCCAGGCGAAGCGCCGCGCCCGCTCGGCTCCCGCGGCGCCCATGCGGGCGGCGCGGGAGCGGTCGAGCAGGAGCGTCGCGATCGCCTCTGCCACGGCTGCAGCATCGGTCGGATCCACGAGCAGACCCGTCTCTCCGTCCTCGACCGCGTCGAGCGCCCCGGCGACGTTGCCCGCGACGACTGGCTTGCCGAACGCGCCCGCCTCGAGATAGACGATCCCGAATCCCTCACCGGCGAGTCGCCCCTCTGGCAGGCGGCTGGGCATCGCCAGCAGATCCGCGCGGCGCAGCCAGTCATCGCGCTCCTGGTCGGAGACCGCGCCCACGAAGCGCACCGTGTCCTGGATCCCCGCCGCTCGAACCTGCGACTCGATCTCGCCCCGCAGCGGGCCGTCGCCGACGACCACCCACTCGACGTCGGGCACCTGCCGACGCACCAGCGCCAGGGCTCGCACCAGCACGTCGTGCCCCTTGTAACGGTCTGCCAACCTCGAGACCGTCACGACGGTCGGACGCTCCGCGGGCAGCGCGCCCGCGTCCGCCGGGAGATCGACCCCCGGCGCGATCTGCCGCAGCAGCGAAGGCCTCGCTCCGTGCTCGCGCAGGAGCTGTGAGGTGTAGGCGCTGATCGAGATGCAAGCGTCCGCGTGGTGCGCGGCGAAGGCCGCGAGCCGTGGTTTGTTGCCGATCTCCTTGGCGTAGAAGTACTGCACCGTCCGTGCGCCGAAGACGCGCCTGATGAGCGCGGCCGCCGGGCTCGTGACGATGTGGGCGCTCAACGTCAGCGCGGGGCGGAACGCAATCGCCTCCCGCAGCGCAACCGCGTCGAGCGCGACGTTGCGAAGCTGTCCCGCACGCGCCGGAACCTGCACGCGCCGCGTGCTCAGGGCGCTTCCGGCGTCGAACTCGCCGGCGCCCTCGCCGGCCAGCGTGACGATGCGGATGTCGAAGCCCTCGAGCCCGGTGAGCAAACGATGAAGGAGGACCTGGATGCCGCCCCGCGCCGGAGGGAAATCGGGGGTCAGGACGAGTAGGCGGGTGAGCGAGCCGGGACCGGAGGGGCCGGACATACGACCCAACATAGTCCACGCTCCCCCCGCCCGGATCGCGCCCGGCGCCGCGCACACGACGAATGTCCATGGTCGTCCATCCTCATCAAGCCTCCCGACGGAGCGGCCGATCCATCGAGTGAGCACAGCACCATCGCCTCCCTCCCCCGCCGACTCACAAGGACCGCAATGCCTCAACGGCTTCG
>DAIRTT010000007.1:0-29841 GCA_036803745.1 Solirubrobacteraceae bacterium
CCGGCGAGTCGACCGTCAGACCCGTCAGCTTGAGCTCCAGGCCGCCCAGTTTGACCCGCTCGTCAGCCACCACGTCACCCGTGATCGTCACCGCCGACTCCACCGTCATCGTCGAGATCGCCTCGTTCAGCTCGCTCGGCGACTCCTCCTTGGGAAGCACGGCCTGGGCAAGACCGGTTTCGTCGCGCACGATCAAGAACTGCATCCGCTTCTGGTCGCGGACGGTCTGGACCCAACCGCGCACCGTCACATGCTCACCGACGTTTTTCGGGAGGTCCTCGATCAGCGTTCTCGTCATGCCCATGACCCTATCCAAGCCGTCGTGTTGAGGCCGAGGCCGAGGGCCCCACCCCCACCGCCGAGGTTTTACTCCCGGCTCCGGGCTACGCCGCCGGCTCCTCCGCCGCCAGCTCCACCTCGACCGAGAACTCCCCCGCCTCGACCGGCTCGAGCACCGCGATCGTCCCCGCCAGGCACAGATCACCGGCGCCCAGCTCGAGCGCGTGCAAGCGCTCGGCCGTGTCGCGCACGACCACACGGTCGATCGGCGCGCGCATCGGCCGCCTCGCCTCCGACTTGGCCTTGCGGACCTCGCGCAGGACGTCCGCGGTCACGTCGAGCGCCGCCTCCTCGCGCTCGACCTCGGCCGCGCCGCTGGCCGCCATCGCCGCGAGGCCACCGGCCTCGGGCCAGCAGGCGCGGTGGACCGAGCCCTCCTGCCACCACGACCACACCTCCTCGCACACGAACGGCAAGAACGGCGCGAGCAGGCGCTGGAAGGCCGACAGCGAGACCCGCAGAGCGAGCGCGACCGAGGCGCTCACCGCCGGGTCCTCGTCATAGCGCCGGCCCTTGACGAGCTCGAGGTAGAAGTCGCAGTACCACCAGAAGAAGGTCTCGGCTCGCTCGAGCGCGCGCGCGTAGTCGAAGGCCTCGAAGTTGGCCGTCGCCTCCTCGGTCACCTTGGCCAGGCGCGCGATCAGAGCCCGGTCGAGCGGGTGGGTTAGCTCATCGCCCGCCGGCGGCAGGTCGGCGAGGGCGAACTTGGACGCGTTCAGGAGCTTGACCGCGAGGCGGCGGCCGACCTTCATCTGCTGGGGATCGAACGCCGTGTCGGTTCCCGGCCGACCGCTGGCCGCCCAGTAGCGGACGGCGTCGGCGCCGTACTCCTCGAGCAGGTGCATCGGCGTCACCACGTTGCCCTTGGACTTCGACATCTTCTTGCGGTCCGGGTCCAGCACCCAGCCGGAGATCGCCGCGTTTCGCCACGGCAGCACTTCCTCGTCGAGCTGCGAGCGCAGGACCGTCGAGAACAGCCACGTGCGGATGATGTCGTGGGCCTGCGGGCGGACGTCCATCGGGAAGACCTTGCGGTAGAGCTCTTCGTCCTCGCCCGCCTGCCCTGCGATCTGCGGCGTCAGCGACGAGGTCGCCCACGTGTCCATCACGTCCGGGTCGCCCGCGAAGCCGCCCGGCTGCCCGCGCTGGGAGGCCTCATAGCCGTCGGGCACGTCCGTCGAGGGGTCGACCGGGAGCTGATCCTCGCGCGCGGGAAGCGGCTGCTCGTAGCGTACGTTGCCCTGCTCGTCGACCGGATACCAGACGGGAAAGGGCACGCCGAAGAAGCGCTGGCGGCTCACGCACCAGTCACCCGTCAGACCGTTGACCCAGTCCTCGAAGCGCGCCCGCATGTACGGCGGGTGCCAATCGAGCTCGCGCCCGCGCGTGAGCAGCTCGTCGCGATGCTCGATCGTCCTTATGAACCACTGCCTGCTCGTCACGATCTCGACCGGCCGCTCGCCCTTCTCGAAGAACTTCACCGCCCTCGTCACCGGCTGGGGCTCGCCGATCAGATCGCCCGACTCCGCCAGCAGCTCCACCACCCGCCTGCGCGCCTGGTTGACGCTGCGCCCGCTCAGCTCGCCGTAGACCCCGCTCGCCCGCTCCACGTCGACCGACTCCCACCCGGGCGTCCCCCACGCCACCTCGAGCAGCCGCCCGTCGGGCCCGAGCACCGAGCGCACCGGCAGCGAGAGCTCGCGCCACCACACCACGTCGGTCAGGTCGCCGAACGTGCACACCATCACCAGGCCCGTGCCCTTGTCCCGCTCAACCGCCGGGTGGGTCATCACCGGGACGCGCGTCCCGAACAGCGGCGTCAGGACCTCGCCCCCGACCAGGCCCGCGTGGCGGGCGTCATCGGGGTGGGCCAGCAGCGCCACGCACGCCGGCAGCAACTCGGGCCGCGTGGTCTCGATCAGCGCCTCGCCGTCGCCCCCGTTGGCCGGCGCGAAGCGGACCCTGTGCATCGCCCCCGGTCGCTCACGGTCCTCGAGCTCGGCCTGGGCGACCGCCGTCTGGAAGTCGACATCCCACAGCGTCGGCGCCTCGAGCTGATACGCCGCGTCGCGCTCGAGCAGTCCCAGGAACGAGCGCTGGGAGATCCGCTGCGCCAGGCGCCCGATCGTCGTGTAGGTCATCGACCAGTCGACCGACAGGCCGAGCGTCCGCCACAGCGCCTCGAAGACCTGCTCGTCGCTCTCGGTCAGCTCCAGGCAAAGCTCGACGAAGTTCGGCCGCGACACCGACACCGGCTCCTTCTCAGACGGCTCCGCCGGGGCCTTGAAGACGGCGTCGTAGCCGACCGACGGGTCACAGCGCACGCCGTAGTGGTTCTGCACCCGGCGCTCGGTCGGCAGGCCGTTGTCGTCCCAGCCCATCGGATAGAAGACCTCGCGCCCGCGCATCCGCTGGAAGCGCGCGACGGCATCGGTGTGGGTGTAGGAGAACACGTGTCCCACGTGCAGCGAGCCGCTCACCGTCGGCGGTGGCGTGTCGATCGAGAAGACCCGCTCGCGCTCAGCCGTGCGGTCGAAGCGGTAGACGCCGTCGCGGTCCCATGCCGCGCTCCACTTCGCCTCGATGCCGTCCAGGATCGGGCGCTCGGGCACCCGCGCGGACCCGTCCGCGGAGGCGCCGCGGGCGTCGTCAGTCTCGGATGAGGGGCGCTCGGACAAGTCGTTGATCCTAGCCCTACCCGGCGCCCGCGTCCCCCGGGCGCTCGCTCCGCGAAAGAACCGCACACGGCGCTGTCGAGTGGTGTATAACTCCCGACAGTTGGGGCACCGAGCGGGGAGCGACGTGAGCAACACAGGGAGAAAGCTGTTCGGGGTCATCGCCGCCGTGGCGGCGGTGGGGGTTCTCATCGGCCTGTACGTGGCCACGTGGGCGACCAGCCAGCCGGCGATCGTCGTTGCCTCCGCCGCCCCGCCGTCGAGCGGGGGCAGCCAGCTCACGCTTGAGACCGTCGCGGCCATCGGGCCCAAGTACAGCCCGTCTCACCCCGACTGGGTCTCCTACCTCGTCCGGCGCAACGGCAAGTGGGTCCGCAGCACCGTCTATCAGGTGCCCGCCAACTCGGTCGTCCACGTGACGATCTATCAGTACGACGGGGACAGCGGACTGCGCAACCCGTTCCTATCCCAAGTCCAGGGCACAGTCGGCGGCACCGAGACCGTCGACGGCAAGACAACCAGGGCGATCCCGCCCGAAGAAGCCTCACACACGTTCATCATCCCCCAGCTCGGGGTCTTCGTTCCGCTGCCGGGCGTCGCCGAAGAAGCCAAGAACCAGTGTGAATTCGCGCCCTGCGAAGGCACCGCCCACAGGACGATCACGTTCAGCTTCAGGACCGGCAAGAAGGGCAAATACCGCTGGCAGTGCTTCGTGCCCTGCGCCGCCGGGTTCATCGACGGCTTCGGCGGGCCGATGCAGACCTTCGGCTACATGGACGGGTTCATCAATGTCGTCTAGCCATGTCCGCTGAGCCGAGCGCCGCCCCGATGGCGGAGACCAACCACGCGCGGCGGTTCGTCACGATCTGGCTCGTCTGCTCGCTGGTCGCGCTGCCGCTGGTCATCTTCGTGCTCGGCCCGATCCTCCCGCCGGGCAAGGCCAGCGCCGAGGCCTCCGGACAGGTGACCGACAACACCGTCCTGCTGGCCATGGCCACGCCGGTGCTGCTGCTGGTCGTCATCTACCTCTTCTACGCGATCATCGCCTTCCGCCAGCCCAAGGGCGGCGTCCTCGAAGGTCCCGCCGTCCGCGGCGACGCGCGCCTGCAGACCGCCTGGATCGTCATCACCTCGGTCCTCGTCCTCTCACTCGCCGCCTACGGCACGATCCGCCTCGAGCAGGGCTACGGCGCCGGCTCGGGCAACGGGCCGACGCCGCTCGTCGTCCCCAAGGGGCCCAAGCTCCAGGTCCAGGTCATCGCCCAGCAGTGGGCCTTCACCTACCGCTACCCCTCCTACGGCGGGGTCGAGACGACACACCTCGAGCTGCCCGTCGGCCAGACGGTCGAACTCCACGTCACCTCGATCGACGTGATCCACTCCTTCTGGGCCTACCAGCTCGGCATCAAGGCCGACGCCAACCCTGGCGTCGACAACATCATCTTCGTCAAGCCGACCACGGAAGAGACCTTCGAAATCCACTGCGCCGAGCTCTGCGGCGTGTGGCACGGCTACATGTACGACCACGGACACGTCGTCTCCCAGGGAGCCTTCGAAACCTGGATTCACCAGCAGCAGGCCTACTTCGCTCCGGCGACCAAGGTACTGCCGCCGTACGCCAAGACCTACACACCCGAACCAACGAGGCGCGCAGAATGAGCACGACCGCCGCAGCCGCACCCACGCCCCAGCCGGTCGGTCGCCCGCTGTGGCGCCGGCTCGTCGGCTTCAACCTGCTCACCGCCGTTCTGCTCGGCATCGGCGGCTACTACCTCGGCTGGTTCATCGGCCATCAGATCGACGGCAAAAGCTTCGAATTCCGGGAAAAGATTGACGAGAACGACGTCGCCCTCCTGCTCGCCTACATCTTCGGTGTCTTCGGCTTCCTGATCGGCCTCGGCTTCGCCAACTACCCCGTCTCGCGCCTGCTCGGACGCCCCCCCTCGCTGCGCGAGAAGGAGGAGCAGGGCATCGGCCGCTACTTCGGACTGTGCACCGACCACAAGGTCGTCGGCATCCAGTACCTCGTCGGGATCGGCCTGTTCTTCTTCATCGGCGGCCTCAACGCGATGCTCATCCGCACCGAGCTGCTCAAGAGCTCGCCCACCTTCGTCGGCCCCAACCAGTACCTGTCACTCGTCGGCATGCACGGCACCATGATGATGGGAATGATGACCTCGGGAATCCTGGGGCCGTTCGCCAACTACTTCGTGCCGATCATGATCGGCGCCCGGCGGATGGCCTTCCCGCGGATCGAGGCGCTCACGTTCTGGCTGCTCATGGCCGCCGGCTTCATCCTCACCTCGACCCTCTTCTTCGGCGGCTTTCCGACCGGCTGGACCGGCTATGCGCCGCTCAACGACCAGGCCGTCATGGGCATGGACTCCTACATCGTCTTCTTCGCCCTCGTCGGCATCTCGATGTGCCTGCTCGGCCTCAACATGATGGCCACGATCATCACCATGCGCGCCCCGGGACTGACATGGTCGCGCCTTCCCATCTTCGTGTGGTCGGTCTTCGCCACCTCGATCCTGATGGTCCTGGCCGCGCCCATGCTCATCGCCACGCTCTCGATGGCCGCCCTGGACCGCACGATCAACACGTCCTTCTTCGTCGCCGGCGGCGGTGGGAGCTCCTATCTGTTCGAGAACCTGTTCTGGTTCTTCGGCCACCCCGAGGTCTACATCCTCGCCCTCCCCGGCTTCGGCATCGTGCTGGAGCTGCTCCCCGTCTTCACGCGCAAGCCGCTGTGGGGATACCGCCTCGCCGTCTCGGGGATGCTCGGCGTCAGCCTGCTGAGCTTCTTCGTGTGGCAGCACCACCTGTTCGTCAGCGGCATCAATGCCGACCTGCGCCCCTTCTACATGCTCTCGACCGAGATCATCTCGATCCCGACCGGCTTCATCTTCATGTGCGTCATGGGCACGCTGTGGAAGGCCCGCACGTCGTTCAGCGTGCCGATGCTCTTCTGCCTCGGCTGGACGTTCAACTTCCTCATCGGCGGCCTCTCCGGCGTGTTCCTCTCCGACACGCCCAGCGACACGACCACCCACGGCAGCTTCTTCGTGATGGCCCACTTCCACTACACGATCATGGGCGGGCTGATCTTCACCTTCTTCGCCGCCATCTATTACTGGATCCCCAAGATGGTCGGCCTCAAGTTCAACGAGCGCCTCGCCAAGATTCACTTCTGGGGCATGTTCATCTCGTTCAACTCGACCTTCCTGCCTCTGTTCGTGCTCGGCATGGAGGGTATGCCCCGGCGCGTCTCCTTCTACGAACCGAAGCTCCATACGCTCAACGTGTGGGTGTCGATCTCGGCCTTCGTCCTGGGCCTCTCGATGCTCGTCTTCCTCGTCAACGTCGTCTACTCGCTGATCTTCGCCAAGCGCAAGGCCGAGGCCAACCCGTGGCGCTCGAAGTCCCTCGAGTGGCAGGTGCCGACGCCCGTGCCGATCAACAACTTCGAACAGATACCGATCTTCGATTCCGACCCCTACGACTACGGTGTGCCCCCCCTGACCGTCGGTGGCAGCGCGGCCGCGCCCGCGGGGGTCTAGGCGATGGCCTCTCCCAGCGAAGAGCTGCCCCTGAGCCGGATGGTCCCGCCCGTCGAGCACGGCGTCGAGATCCCCCCGGAGCCACCGGACGTCGCCGGCCGCGCCCTGTCGGTCGCCGCCCGCCTGCTGTCCGGGGCGACGATCTTCTTCTTCCTCGCCTTCCTGTTCGCCTACTTCTATCTGCGCTCGGTCAACATCGAGCACATGTGGCACCCGGCGCACGTCAACCCCAAGCAGGGGCTCGGCGCAGCTTTCATCGCCTCCATCGTTCTCAGCGCGCTGCTCGCCGTCGTGGCCGGCCGGCAGATGAAGGCCGGGTCGCGCAGCTGGCTCGGACCGGCCTTCGGCGCTGTCGGACTCGGCCTCGTGGCCGTGATCCTCCAATGCGTCGAGTACACCACCCAGCACTTCGGCCCCACCGACGGGGCCTACGCGAGCGTCTTCTGCGCGTGGAGCGGCTTCTATCTGATCGCAGTGCTCGGCACCATGTACTGGCTCGAGACGCAGGTGGCGACCGAGCTGCGCGCCCGCCGCCAGCCGGCCGCGCGCGACGGCGACATCAAGGATCCCGACCGGCTGATCGCGCCCGGGCTCGATGCTGCCGTGTTCTACTGGGCCTTTCTCGCCGGAATCGGGATCGTGATGTACGTGACGCTCTACCTGCTCTAGTGCTCCTCCCCGCGGCAGCGACGCCGGGCTTCTGGGACTGGTCGCTGAACCCGCCCCTCGTCCTTGTCCTGCTCACCGGCGCGCTCTACGCGCGCGGATCGCGGAACACGCTCACGCCGGCCCGCACCCGCGATGCCCAGCGGGCCCGCGGCGCCTGCTTCTACGGCGCCCTTGTGATCGTGGCCGTCGCCCTCAGCTCACCGCTCGACACGCTCGCCGAGCAGCTCTTCTGGGTCCACATGGTCCAGCACATCCTGCTCATGCTCGTCGCCGCTCCGCTGCTGGTCCTCTCGCGCCCGTGGGTGCGCCTCTGGCGCTGCCTTCCCCTGAGCGCCCGGCGGTGGCTCGCCCGCGCGTTCAGCCCCGGCCACAGGGCCGCCCCGCTCGCCGCCCTCGCCGGCTTTCTCGGCGAGCCCGCCCCCGCCTTCGTGGTCTTCTCGGTCGTCCTGCTCGGCTGGCACGTGCCCGTCATGTTCGACGCCACGCTCACGTCGGTCCCGCTCCACGCGCTCGAGCACACACTGTTCTTCTATGTAGCCGTCGTGTACTGGAAGCAGGTCATCCCCTCGGCGCCGCTGCGCGCACGCCTGACGGCCGTGCAGCGCGTGGTCTACGTGATCGGCGCGATGATCGTCAGCTGGGTGCTCGCCGTCGTCCTCGCGCTCGCTCCCCACGCGCTCTACTCGGGCTACGCCGAGCTGTCGAGCCGCCCGGGCGGCATCTCGGCGCTCGCCGACCAGCAGCTCGCGGCGGGCATCATGTGGGTGCCCGGCTCGGTCACCTTCGTCATCGTCATCTTCGTCTACGTCCACCGTTGGCTCACGCCTCAGGAACCCGCGTCCAAGCGGTCTCCCCGGCTGGCCGGCGAGCACTAGGAGGGCTCATGCCAGAGATCACCGTCCCGATAGCCTCGAGCTTCCTGACCGGCTCGATCCTCACGCTCACCCTCCCGCTGGGTGTGCTCATCATCGTCGCCGTCTGGTACGTCGTGCTCTGGCGCCGCGGCTCGGGCGAACGCTGAGCGGCCGAACGGCGGCCGAGAAACCCCTTGCCGATACAGGGGGCTGAGGGGGCCGCGCGAACGCTGGGGCGCGGCCGGAAGACAAGAAGGACCCCTGGCCGCGCCCGGTCGGGGGAACCGGACGCGGCTGTTCAGGGGCCTGGGTGGGGTAGTGCTGCGGTGCTGCGGGTCAGTCTGCCGCAGATCGGCTCGGATGCGACCGAACCTGCAGTTCGGCGCGCCCGCTCAGGCGGGACGCGAGCGGGCGAGCGCGGCGAACAGCTCCCCGCGCTGCTCGAAGTCCCGATATTGGTCGAAGCTCGGCGCGGCGGGCGAAAGCAGGACGACCGCACCAATGGGCGCCAGCTCGCGGGCCAGCTCCACGGCGCCGGGTAGATCGCTCGCCGTCAGCGCTGAGGCGGGCGGCAGGCCAGCGACCACGGCGCAGTCGATGAGACGCGACCCGGTGCTGGGCACGCCGATGACTCGTGCACCGCGCTCGGCGAGGGCGCGGCCGAGCGCCGCGTAGTCCTGCCCGCGGTCCTGCCCGCCACCGATCAGCACGAGCTCGCGTCCCGGGAAGCTCGCCAGGGCGGCTATCGCAGACTCGGGGGTCGTCGAGATGCTGTCGTCGATCCACGTCAGCCCGCCGCTGTCGGCGACGGGCTGGAGCCTGTGGGGCAGAGCCTCGAAGCCCTCGAGTGCCGCGGCCGGATCCTCGATCGAGACGCCGAGCGCTCCGAGCGCCGTGAGGGCCGCGCAGAGGTTGAGGAGATTGTGCTCGCCCGGGAGGACGATCGCGTCGGGCGGCATGACCAGCTCCCCGCGACGGCTGAGTCCCGCCTCGGTAGCGTTCCACCCCGAGTCGGTGCCGAACTCGACCCGCGCCGCGGCCGTAGCGGCTGTCGCGACGCGCCGGTCGCGGCCGTTGACGACGGCAACCCGAACGCCGGGCAGGTCGAGCAGGCGCAGCTTGTCCGCGCGATATGCGTCCTCGGAGCCGTGCCATTCGGTGTGCTCGCGAAAGAGGTTCGTCACGAGCGCGACCTCGGGACCACAAAGGAGATCGGCGATCTGGTAGCTGGAGAGCTCGAGGATCACAATCGCGTCGTCGTCGTCGTCGAACAGGTCGAGCGCGGGAGCGCCGATGTTGCCGGCCAGCCGCGCCCTGCGACCTGCGGCGCGCACGAGGTGGCAGGCGAGCGCGGCCGTCGTGCTCTTGCCCTTTGTACCCGTGACGCCGATCACGCCCCCTCCGCCGTGCTCACAGAGCCACAGTCCTGTGGCGGTCGTGACCGTCACGCCGGCGTCGCGCAGGGCACTCAGCTCGGGGCGGTGGGAGGAGACGCCGGGGGAGCGAACGATCACGTCGCACCCCCCGAGACCCGAGACGGCCTCCTCGGGGCCGAGAATCCGAGCGGCGGGTGCTCTCAGCAGGTCGCGGACACCATCGTCGGGAGGTGCGTCGAAGACGGCCGCGACGATGCTCGCACCGGGCATGCGCCGGGCGAGCTGATCGGCGAACGAGGTGATCTCGCGGCCGGCGCCCCACACGCCGACGGCCGCGCCGTCAAGCTCCGAGAAACGCACGGACGTCATCGATCAGGGCCGCGGGCACCTCGTGCTCCTCGCCCAGCGCCAGGACCTCGTCGGGGTCGCCGGCCTCGGGCGGGAGCCCGGCGAGCACCTCGTCGGCGAGGCGCCTGAGGACGGTGTGGCCGCGCCACCGGGGGTGCTCTGCGAGCAGGCGGATGGCGGCAATGCTCTCCTGCTCCTCGCCGACGCACTCAAACGGCTTGTGTCCGCCGGTCGCCGTCAGCAGTGCGAAGCCCTCGAACTGCGACTCGTCGGCGAGCAGGTCACGTCCGAAGATCGCGGACATGTGCTCCGGCGTGCTGAACGGCGCGAGCGCGAGGTACACGAACCTGCACTTGGGACAGTCACAGCACCAGGATGCAGCCCGCAGAGCCGGGTCGATGCGAAAGATCGCGTTGCAACTCGTGAAGGCCGGGTGATAGGCCTCGATGCGCGAGAACGCCCGGGCGATCGCCAGCTCGGAGGCCGGGCGCAGGAGCGAGAAGATCCGCACCCCGCCGCCGGCCTCCTCGGCGGCCGCGCTCAGCAGACGCTCTGCGCGAAGACTCTTGCTGAACTGGTGGTTGACGTCGACCCCGTCCCACGTCAGGTTTCCGCTTGAGGCGGAGCGCTCGTTGGCCATAGCGACCGCATCGCGACCGTTCAGGGCGGCGCTCAGCAGGGCGACGCACGACACGATCGCCGTGATCGGGACGTGGCCGTTGAGGGCACCCGCGCGGTTGAGCGCCGCGAGCCCCGGGTCGAGGCGACGGCGCGCGAGCAGGTGGGGCAGCCCGGCGACCGCGACCGTCCGCGCGATCGGGGGCGCGTCCCCGACCGAGAACAGCGCAACGTCGCGGCCCGAGGAGCGTGCGATCTCGATCGCGACCGCCGAATCCTTGCCGCCGCCGACAGGCACGAGCAGGCGCCTCGGCTCGTCCCGGTCGGACCCGCGAGCCGCCTCGACGATCGGCGCCGACGCGAACTGCGGGCGCGGGAGGCTCGCGAGGCCATTGCTGAAGGCGAACTCGCCGAGGCCCTCGGAGTAGAGGGCCTCGAGCAGCGCGGCCGCGCGAGGGCCGGGCGCCCCCGACTCGCAGGAGACGAGCGGCGGCGCGGCGACCTTGTAGTAGCTCACGCCGGCGACCCAGTGCAGCAGCGAGAGCAGCCCCTGGACGCGATCGAGCTCGGCGTCGCCCAGTGGACGCTCGATCGGCACGTCGAACTCCTCGACGAACGCGAGCCGGTTATCGAGCGCATAGCGGAGCGTGACGTGCCCGTGCGCGTCGAGCTCGCGTGAGAGGAAGCGGAACGCTCCGAAGCTCGCGGGGTCCACGCGGCGCGGGAGCTGCTTGGCGTCGGCCGACATTGCGTCCAGCCTAGAGCGCCGTACCGGACGGCACCGTGCAGCTAGTCGTTCGCGGTGACCGCGTCGAGCAGGTGAGCGAAGCGCTCGCGGGCCTGCTCCCTGCGGGTCGGAAGGTGCTCGGTGGGGACGCCGCCGGCGGGCGGCTCGTAGGCGCCGAGGATGTGCCGGGCGACGCTCTGGCGATGGACCTCGTCGGGTCCGTCGTAGATGCGCGCCGCGCGAGCGAAGCGATACATCTGCTCGAGCGGCAGGTCTGTCGAGTAGCCGAGCGAGCCGTGCACCTGGAGCGCGCGGTCGACGACGTCGTGAAGGACCTTGGCGCCGTAGAACTTGATCAGCGCCACATCGGTACGCGCCGCGCGCGCGCCCTGCGTGTCCATCACCCAGGCCGCGTGGAGCGTCATCAGCCGCGCCGCCTGCATCTCGGCTGCGCTGTCGGCGATCCAGGTCTGGACCGTCTGCTTCTCGGCCAGGACCGAGCCGTGCGCGTGCCGGTAGGTGGCCCGCTCGCACATCATGTCGAAGGCGCGCCGGGCGACTCCGAGCCAGCGCATGCAGTGATGGACGCGGCCCGGGCCGAGGCGCTGCTGGGCGAGGATGAAGCCTTCGCCCTCGTTGCCGAGCAGCGCCTCGGCCGGAAGCCGAACGCTCTCGTAGGCGATTTCGGCGTGGCCACCGTAGGCGCCGAACTGCTCCCACGGATGCTCCATCGTCGGCACGTCACGGAGGATCTCGACGCCCGGTGTGTCGACCGGGACGATGAACATCGACGCGCGCTGAGACGGGCGCGCCTCGGGGCTCGTCACGGCCATGACGATGAGGAAGTCGGCGATCGAGCCGTTGGAGGAGAACCACTTGCGCCCGTCGATCACCCAGCCGTCGCCGTCGCGCGTGGCGCGGGTCTCAAGCTGCGTCGGGTCCGAGCCGGGCGTGTGCGGCTCGGTCATGCTGAAGGCGCTGCGCAGATCGCCCGCCAGGAGAGGGTGTAGCCAGCGGTCCTTCTGCTCGTCGCTGCCGGCCATCGCGAGGATCTCGGAGTTGCCCGAGTCGGGTGCCGCGTTGCCGAAGGCAAGTGGCGCGATCGGCGACGTGCCGAGGATCTCGTGCATGAGGCCGAGCTTGACCTGACCCATGCCCTGGCCGCCGAGCTCGGGTGGCAGGTGCGTCGCCCACAGGCCGCGCTCCTTGACCTGCTCGCACAGCGGCTCCATCGCCGCGGCGAGGCCGTCGAGGCCGAGGTCATGCCAGATCGACTCCAGCGGCCAGATCTCCCGCCGGACGAACTCGGCCATCCAGTCGAGCTGCTCCTGGTAGGCGGCATCTGTCGAGAAGTCCCAGCTCATCGGTGGCGTCCTTTCGGTCGTGAACAGGCGGGCGGCGCCGCTGTCAAGCGTACGTGCTGGACGCACTCAGCGCACGCACAGCGCGGCCGCTCACCCGCGCCGGCGATGAGTGCGCGCGCGGCGCGGCGCGCGCGGTCGCCCCGGCTGGCGCCGGCGGCCCCTGTGGCGGGTCACCTTCGCGTGCCGGCAGCCGAGCACCGTGACCCGCCTGGACTGCTTTACGAGTGCCCCGTTCTGCCCCGCGATCTGCGTGGGCATGACGAGTTTCTGAGCACACATGCTCCTCCTCGCCCGGGCCGGCAGGTTGGCACCCAGGATCGAGTGCGGCCCCTCGGGGAAGGAGAGATCGAAGACACCGATCGGGACGTCGGGGACCGCTTCGAAGCTGCTCGAGGTCACGCCGCCGCGGATGGTGGTGTGACCGTCGAGGACCAGCGTCACACCTTCGCCCTGCAGCACGATCTCGATGTCCGGAAAGGCGACGCCGCCGTGCGAGACGAGGTACGCCGGCCCTGCGAGCGGGCGGGCGAGCACGGGCGTGCTGACGCTGGCCGTGCCGATGGCCGAGGCCGCGGGACACGTGGCCGGGTCGGCCGCGAACGTCCTGTCGGTACACGCCTGCTGGAGGGTCGTCAGCCGGGTGGGGAGCTGGATCGGCAGCTGCACCCTGATCTTGGCCGGGTTCGCCTGGCCGGGCACGCCGAGGAGTTTGATGTGAAGCGATGCTCCCCCGAGCTTGCTCGTCCGCGCCTGCGTCGAGGCGCTGAGACGCGGGGTGAACGGGAGCGTGCCGCAGTTGCCGACCTGGAAGGCACTGGACACCGATGCCGCCGCGCCCTCGCTGCTCGTCAACGTGGCCGCGATGCTCCTTTTCGCACAGTTGGTCGGCGCGACCATGAACCCGGGGCGGTCGATCGCCAGCGTCACGCGACGCAGCTGCAACGGGATGCCGTCGACCGCCGTGGGGAGGGCATCGCTGCGAATCGTGACGTGCGCATCCGTCGAGTCGACTTCCAGGCGCGCACGCACGACAACCGCGCCCCGGCCATTCGTTCCCGCCAGGCCATATGGGCCGGCTGTCGTCGGCACGACGATCGACAGCCCGAATGGGGCGCCCCCGTATCCGTCTGTGAGGAAGACCTGACCGTCTTCGATCGACAGCGGCTGGGAGCCCGGGCCGAGCAGCACCTGGGCGTGCCCGATCGCGCTGTCGGCGCCGCATGTGCCTTCACCGGCCTGTGGCTCGTGGCAGCGGGGGACCGTGGAGAGGCGCCCGAGCAGGCCTCGCGGCAACCGCATTTCGAGGCGGCTGAGGTACTGGTCGGAGTCGCCGCGTCCGAAGGAGACCGTGAGCGCGCCGTAGGAGCCGGCCTGGATGTTGCCGATGCCGGCAAGGAACGACGGCGTGAATTGGGGGCCGAAGCAGCCTTCTTCGATCTGGAATTCGCTGAAAGGTGCCGCGTCGGTGGTTTCGGGAGCGCTCCATGGAGTCAGCAGCCCGGTCGTCCTCACGGCGCCACAGGCGCGCGGGTTCGACAGCGTGGCCCGTTCGCCGCCACCCAGCGAGAGCCTCAACTCACTCAACGGGAGCTGCGGGTCGTTGTCGAACCTAACCGTTATCTGGCCGGTCTGCTGGTCGATCGATCCGGTGCCCGCCAGCTTGACGACGATCGCCGATTCGCCTTCGCCGCGGACCTCGAGCAGCAGGTGCAGCAACCGTCCCGACGCCGCGTCTTCGGGTGTGCAGGGCTCGCATTCCGGTTGACCAACGAACAGCGAGCCGCGCAGCGGCAGTGGCAGCGTCGGCGTCCTGACTTCGGCTACCCCGATCTGAGATTCCCGCGGGCACGCCGCGGGGGCGGCGGGTTCCTGGGTCCCGTGACTTCGGCCGAAGAACTGTTCGTCCGAGCACGCCGTCAGCCCAGCCGCGCCCGATGGGGAGAGGACGGTTCCGGGCGGGAGCATGAGCTGGACGCCGCGAACGTCGGGCGTCGCCACCCCGTCGGGGCTCGCGTCCTGGGGGACCTTCATGTCGAGCGTGTAGCCCGCGGGGGCGCCTGCCTGGAAAGTGTCGGGGATCATCGAGATCGACGGTTCGAAGGAAAGCTGGTCGCAGCTGGTCATCTGCGCGACGGACAGCACCCCGGCCGGCTCGAAGACACCCGGCCGCGACCACGAGTCTGCTGACATCTCGCCCGACAGCGCTTCGGCACACTGCTGCGGATTGGTCAGCAGCGGCACGCGCGTCTCACCGCCGTTGGGGCCGCCGAATTCCTGGCCGAAGAGCGTGTGCTCGCCGTTGGCACCGGGGCCGCTGTGGTCGGCCGGCACGCCCCAGATCGTCACGACGGCCGACAGGAACACGGCCGCCTCGCTCAGGCCAGACACGGTCACGCGCGCGCTGAAGTCGCCGTTGGAGAGGATGCTGGTGTCCATGCGTACGGGGAGCAGCACGCCGTCGAACGCGAGCGCGAAGGGCTCGCCCGGAGCCGGCGCGATGTTGTACACGGGGACGATGACCGTCTCAGGGCCCCCGCGCGGGCCAGCCTCGCCGGTGCCGAGCGTCACCATGGCAGTGCCGACCATCGTGTCGCTGGGACAGGCGTTCGGGTTCTTGAAGCCTTCGAGCACCTGGTGCATCGTGCACTGGGGCAGGTCGACTGCGCTCGCGACGAGGCCGCGCGGCAGATCGAGGCGGATGTCCTTGGCGTTGGCAGCGACCCCGTTGGCATCGCTCGTGCTCAGCGTAAACGCCGTGTTGACGTTGGCGTGCCCTCCCGCGCTGTCGTTTGACAGATCGGTGTGAACTGCGCCCGGGGCCGGGCCGAACGGAGCCGGAGAAGCGTCCACGACCAGGGGCGCCGGGTCCGACGCTTCGCTCGCGCCCCCGCCCGACACTGTCGCGCTGTTCGCGAGCATCGCGGGCATTCCGCTCGCTCCACCGGCGTCGAGTGTGACCGTCATGACGAGCGAGTCGCCGGCATCGACCGCGCCTGCGTATTCGCAGCTCGCCGTCGTCACCGGTGCCGGCGAGCACGTCATTTCCGCGCCGCCGCTGCCCGCGAAGGCGGACCCGCTCGCGTAGGCGTCGTAGCCCGTCACGACACTGCCAGACACGGACGGCGGCAGAGCATCCGACAAGGTGATCGGCTTACCGTCGCTGGCCGCGCCGCCGACGTTCGTGGCCGTCACGGTCATCTGGGCGGCGTAGCTGCCGCGTGTCTGCTCGACGACGCTCACACCTGCCCCAACGCCCGTCAACGAGGCGCCGTCCGCCTTGATCGCGCGAATCGGCTGGCTGGCGAGTTCGTTCAGGAAGTTGACGAGATACGGCGAGGTCCCGCCAGGGCCGCCCGTGACTTCGACGTTGGCGCGCTGCACCGCGCACGACAGCGCTTCCAGCGCGACCTGGACCTCGGCCGCCGTCGCTCCGAGCGCGATCGGTTCGGTGGTTTCCGCACCTTCGCACAGGGGCGTTTCGACGGAGAGCTTGAACGTGCCGCCTGTTCCGGTCGTTACGATTTCCTGCGCCGCGCTGCTCGGGCTGTGTGGGAGCACGTGCGTTGGGTTGGTTGTGGCCGTCACGACCCACCGAGGCACTTCGGCCGCGCCAGCGGGTGCTGCAAACGCGAAGGCCGCGACGAGCAGAAGGCCGGCGAGAGGCCCTCGTCCGATCATCTGCGCGACCTCGCCGCGTGCCGGGTTGGCCTCGCGCCGTAGCGACGTTTCGCCGACGCACGACATGCCCGACGGCTGTGGCGGGGCCTGCGGGCGCATGCGCGCAGCGCGGCCGCCAGCCTGTGAGCCCGGACCGTTGCCGGGGTAAGTCGGCGGGGCGTCGGTGCCACGAGCGCGGGTTCGAGGTTGCCCGAACCTTCGAACGTCGCACTGGCGGGCGTCCCTGGCAAGGCCGGAGCCGCGACGGGCGCGCGGCAGGCGGCGCCACATTCGCCCGATTCCTGCGGCGGGTTGTCACCGGCCCGAGGGATCCGCGCGTCGTAGACGTCGTAGGCGTTGTCCGCGTCGCCTGACCAGAAGCCGAAGTCGGTCGTGAAGAAGATGTCCCCGCCGCTCGCGCTCGAGTCGAGCACGTAGGAGTTGTCAAGGCTCTTGCCCGAGGAAATCAGGTACTGGTGCCCGGCCTCCCACTCGTAGACGTCGCGGACGCCATTGGTGTCCTGCGCGGCGAGCGGGTCCGGCGTGTCGAAGAAGACGCGGCTACCGTCGGCGGAGACGACGCGCGTGTCGATCGTCGACATCGGTTCCGATTGCGAGCCGTTCGAGCGCCCTTCACCGGTGTTGTCGTAGGAGACATGGGCGTCGCCGCTCGGGAGCACGCCGGGCGGCGGGCAGGACGCGCAGCCGAGCGCGTTGGACGCGACCGCGTAGCGATAGACCTGCGCGTACCCGCCGCCGTTGTTGAAGCCTTCTGGGATCGGCGCGTTGGTTCGGAAGACGTACGTCGAGCCGTCCGCGCTAGCACGTGCCCCGCTCACGTCGACTTCGCCCTTGAACGGTTCACAGCTGCTGGGCGGTTCGGGTAGCGTCGCGACTTCGCGCACGGTCCCGCCGCCGACGCCTGCTCTCCACAGCTTAAGATGCAACGGAGCGGCGGCGCGACTCTCGAACAAGACACTGGAGCCGTCACTCGCGACCGCCGCGATCGCGCCTGACACACCGTTCAGGTAGGTCAATGTTCCCGTGTCGATATCGAACTCGTAGGTCTTGGGAGATTGGTCTTCCGGTGCTTCTTCCGTCAGCCGATCGACGCTCTGGAAGAAGGCATGCGAGCCGTCGGGGGAGGCGAAGACGTACGTCGAACCGGCGCTCGCGCCGCCACTGCTCTCGGCGTCGGCGACCGCTAACGGCCCATGCGGCGCCGGTTCGCCGACGTGGCCTGGAACCGCGGAGGCAGAAACGAGCACGCTGCGACGACCACCGTCCGGCAGCGTCTCTCGAACGTAAAGCTGTGGCGGCTGCGGGGGGGATGCGACCGGATCCGGGCTCACGAAGAAGACACGGCGCCCATCCGTCGATACCTCGTTGTCGAGAAGCTGGGCCTGAACATTTGCGTTCGCGCGTTCCGCAAAGCCTGAAGCAGCGATTGCGGCCGGGACCGCTCCAAGTGGCGACAGAGTCCCGTTCGGAAGTATTCCGGCGGCCCGCAGTCTCCCCGAGTCCCATTCGTAGAGTCCCCACGGGCTCGGGCCGCGGCTCTGACCGTCACCCACAAATGGGGCTCGACTTGCGTCTTCAGGAACGAGAGTTCCCGAGTACGTGAAATATGCCGTCGACAAATCCTGTGAAGTTCCGGCAATCAGGTAGTCGTGGGGCTGGCTGTTGTGCCCGGGGAGCGGAATCACGTTGGGGGTCGTCGGCCGCGCGACCCATGTCGGTTCGACCGAGGGGTCACGGGAGAGAAAGATGTTCGCCGAGGACGATTCATGGAACGGCTCCGCTGAGACATAGAGGCCGAAGGCGCCGAACAGGAAGCTCGAGAAGTCCTCGGACGGGAGGATGAAGTTCGGACCTTCGGTCGAGAGGATGTTGAGCGATTCGAGCTGGCGCGGAATCGCGGACTGGGTCTCCCACCCAGCAGACGTTCGGCGGCCGGCGAACTCGCCGATAAGGCCCCCGTACGCCGTCCCCATCGCGCCCGTCCCGACGAACACGACGCTGTCGCCGTTAGCTGACGCGAGGCCGAACGAGCCGGTGCCGGCACCTTCGGCGAATGGGTTGTTGACGACGTTGCCGTTCTTGTTCGGCGGCGAGACCTGCTCGTAGAGGCGCCCGTCGGGTAGAGCTGCGCTCGCGGGAACAGCGAGGACCGCAGCCGATCCCGCAGCCGCTGCAAGGCAAGCCAGCCATACACCGACGCCGTGGCGCACTGCCGTCCCTCTCCTCATCGTCGTGGCATTCCCCATGGCGCCGCGGCGGGCGCTCGGCGGCCGCCCCAGTCAGTCATCCCATCTCACGGTGGCGCTGGCTCCAAAGCCTATTTGACGTTGATCAGCCCTTCGCCGCCGTTGACTTCGGTTTCGACTGTGCCCGCGTACGTCGCGTTGTTCGCGCCTTTGCCGCAGAAGCCGCCCGACGTCGTGAACGTGATTGCGGTCACGTTCGCTTTCGCGAGCATCTTTTTGCCTTTGTTTTCGTAGCTCATCCCTTTGAGTTTCGAGTTGCCCGCCGGACTGATTTTGACCGTGCAGCCAATGCCCGCTTCTTCGACGGTGATCGTGATCGTGTTCTTGATCGCCGCTTCCCCCGTTTTGGCGTTGAATTCGAATTCGGCTTCGCTGATTTTGGTTTTCTGGCTCAGCGCCTTGCAGCCGGTGTATTGGATTTTCACGATTTCCGTTTCGGTCTTCGTGTGTTTGACTTCGCCTTTGGGCGTCGCGCCTGTGCATTCGGTTTTGCCGGCGTTGGTCGTGAAGACCTGGGTCGTCGTGGCTTTGCCGCCGATCGTGCCGCCAAGCGGCGAGGCTTCGAATTCGGTGAAGGCAGAGGCCGAGGCCGTCGCGACGGCGCCCGCGGCGAGGACGGCCACGAGGGCCATTCCGGTTGTCCTGAGGCGTGTCATGGGGATGAGTGCTCCTCTGGTCGATTTGTGACCGGCATCCGGGCCGCAGTCCTGCTCGATCCGGGGTGCGCCCGCGGCGCTCCGTCCCCTCCCCGATCCGGCTCTCGGACCCCCCCGCAGGCGAGTTGCCCGGCGGCAGGGCCGGGCGACTATCGCAGCGGGGGGCTATGGCTGTCAATCGGCTGCTCGGAATGTTTCCAACTCTACAGAACGACGCCGGATAGTCGCACCGTCCCGCACAGACGATCTGCTCGAGGGCGCTGCGCGCGGGCTCCGCGGCGCGCGCACGCTGCGGTCGGGTTAAGCTCGCCGCAACCCGACCAAGGAGCCCCGATGAGCAGCGACCCGACAGCGGTCACAGGAGTCGACTTCGCATTCGTTCCGACGCGAGACCTCGACGCCGCAATCACCTTCTACGGAAAGACGCTCGGCCTGCCGTGCTCAGTCGAGATGCGCGACCGCGGCTTCGCCGAGTTCGAGACGGGCAACCTCACGCTCAGCGTGATCGACTCGGCCAAGATGGGCCTCGAGCACAGCCCGAGCGCCAACGCGATCGCCCTGCACGTCGGCGATGTCGCCGCGGCTCGCGAGCGCCTGGAGGCAATGGGGGTGGGCTTCGCGGCCGACACGCTCGACACGGGGGTCTGCCACATGGCCTTCTTCGCCGACCCCGACGGCAACGCGCTGATGCTCCATCACCGCTACGCGCCCCGCATGAGCAAAGCCTGACTCGGCCGATCGCGTCGCCCTTATATTGGGGCGATGGCGAGAGCGCCCGCACTCGATATCGAGCTCCTTCCGGGCGCGCCCCGTCTGCTTGAGCTGCACGCGCGCGAACTGCCCCAGCGCGACGACCTCTGCGGCGCCTTCTGCGGAGCCCTGGCCCTCGGCGCCGCCGGCTTTGACGAGCGCGCGGGCGAGCCGCTCGACCAGGACGCGGTGGCTGTCGCGGCCGGGAGCTTCATCTCGGCAACGCCTCAGCCGGACATCCTGCCGCAGGGGGAAACCGGGCGGCGCGACTATCGCCTGGCGATCCCGAGGATCGCCGACGGCGAGGAGTCCGGCACGACCGCCGCGGGCGTGCTCGACGCGGTCGCTGCACTCGCGGACGGAGAGCTCACCACGATCCCCTACGCCGGGCCGTGGACGTCAGCGACGCTCACGGGCATGTTCGACGCCGCGGCCGCGTGCGAGCGCCCCGTCACGCTGATCGCCAACCTCGCCACCCACCACCTGTGGGGCTCGCGCGCGAGCATCCCCGGGCTGCTCGGCTATCTGCTCGACGGCGACGGCGAGGGGCCGGCGCCCGACTGGCGCGTCGGCCACTTCGTATGCGTCGTCGGACGTGTCCGCGGGCCGGGCGGGACGCTCTACGTGCTCACCGACACGTATCCCTCGCTCGGTAGCCGAGGCGTTCACATGCAGCCACAGGAGCACCTCGCGCGCGCGCTCGAGCGCAGCGACATGCCGGCCGGCGGCGTCATCGCGGTCGCTTTCGCCGGGGACGCCGATGCGCTGCGAGCCGCCGCCGCGGCCACCGGCCTGACCGAGGGGATCTGGGACAACGGCACCGTCGCAGCGGAAGGCAAGTCGAGGCCGTGAGCGGTCAGGAGCTCATCGCGCTCGTGTGCTGCGACCTAGGGGCGATCGTCCGCGGCCGCTCGGTGCTCGCGGGCGAGATCGAGCCTGCGCTCCAGCAGGGCATCGGCTGGGTTCCCGCCAACCACGCCCTCACGCCGCTCGGGCCGGTCGCGGAGCCCAACCCGTTTGGCTCGACCGGAGACCTTCGCCTGCTCCCCGACCCTGAAACCCGCATCCGGGTCGGTGGCGAGGACGGCTCGGCCGCGCTCGAGCTGATGCTCTGTGACATCGTCGAGACCGATGGCCGGCCGTGGGAGTGCTGCCCGCGGACGTTCCTGCGCGAAACGCTCGGCGCGCTCGAGTCAGAGCTCGGAGCACGCGCGAACGCGAGCTTCGAGCACGAGTTCCAGCTCCTGAGCGACGCCCCGGTCGAGCTGCCGTTCTCGCTCGCTGGTCAGCGCCGCGCCGAGCCGTTCGCGACCCGGGTCATGAATGCGCTGCTCGACGCCGGTGCCGAGCCCGAGCGCTTCTTCGCCGAGTACGCGGCCCACCAGTTCGAGATCCCGGTCGCCGCCGCCGGGGCGCTGGCGAGCGCCGACCGCGCCGTCGTGATGCGCGAGGTCGTGCGCGACGTCGCCGCCGCGGTCGGCCTGCGAGCGACCTTTGTCCCGCTGCTCGACCCGGCCGGGGCCGGCAACGGCGTCCACATCCACTTCAGCCTCTCCGACAGCTCGGGAGCACCCCTCCTGTTCGACCCCGCCCGCCCGGCCTGTCTGAGCGAGCTCGGCGGGAGCTTCGCCGCGGGCATCCTGCGCCACGCCGGAGCGCTCACCGCGCTGACGGCGTCGAGTCCCGTGTCGGGCGCGCGCCTGCAGCCGCATCGCTGGAGCGCCGGCGCGGCCTGCCTGGCGCTCGAGAACCGTGAGGCACTCCTGCGCATCCCACCGCTGGTCGGCATCGGTGGGGCCGAGCCGGGCGCCCAGCTGCGGCTCGAGTACCGCGCCGCAGACGCCGCCGCCAACCCGTACCTCGCGCTCGGCTCGATCCTCCGGGCCGGAATCGAGGGGGTTCGAGACGGCCTGCCGACACCGCCCATCCTCGAATGCGACCCGGCCGAGCTCGACGCGGCCGGGGCGGCGCGCTTCGGCGTCGGCGTGCTTCCGAACACGCTCGCAGACGCGATGGCGGCGCTCGCCGAGGACGCGACCGCGCGCGCTTGGCTCGGGCCGCTGCTCCACGACGCCTACGCGAGCGTCAAGCGCGCCGAGATCGAGTCCGCCCACGACGAGGACCTCGAGGAGACCTGCCGGCGCTATGCCCAGATCTACTGAGGAGCTGCTCGACGGGCTGCTCTCGGGCATCGAGGGCGAGCTCGATCGAGCCGTCGAGCTGCGCCACCGCCTGCACGCCGGCCCTGAGCTCGCGCGTGCCGAGGAGCGGACCGCAGCGTCCGTCGCCGCCGAGATGCCGGTGCCCTGCCGGACAGCGGCCGGGACCGGGCGCCTGGCCGCCATCGGCCCCCCCGGCCTGCCCGCGGTCGCCGTCCGCGCCGAGCTCGACGGCCTGCCGATGGTCGAGCGGACCGACGTGCCCTTCAGCGCCACCGGCGAGGCGATGCACGCGTGCGGACACGACATCCACATGGCCGCCCTCGTCGCGCTCGCTCGCGCCGCCCACGGGCTCGGCGATGCTCTGCCCGTCGGCCTCCTGGCCGTCTTCCAGCCCAGCGAGGAGGTCCATCCGTCGGGCGCCGCCGAGCTGACCCGCGGCGCACTCGCAGACGCGGCGCCCGCCGCCGTCGTCGCCGCCCACATCCACCCCGAACTGCCCTGGGGGACCGTCGCGCTCGACGCGGGCATCGTCAACGCGTCATACGACTCAGTCGTGATCACGATCGACGGCGTACCGTCGCACGGCGCCTACCCCCACCAGGGCCGCGACCCGATCCTGGCGCTCGCGCAGGTGGTCGTCGCGCTGCACGCGCAACTCCCCAGGCGCATCGACCCGACGCACCCCGCCACGCTCAGCGTCGGCGCACTCGAGGCCGGGAGCGCTGAGAACGTGATCCCGGGACAGGCACGCGCCGGCGCAGCTCTGCGCGCCTACCGACCCGAGGATCGTCTCGCCCTGCGCGCAATGGTCGAGGAGATCGTCGCCGGTGTCGCCGCCGCTGCCGGCTGCCGGGGGAGCGTTGAGATCGCTCCGAGCGAGCCCGCACTCGAGAACGATCCGGCGATCGTAGCCGCCGGGCGCCCGCTGCTCGAGCGCGCCGGTCTGACGCCGGGCGCCCCGTGGCGCTCGTGCGGCTCCGACGACTTCGCGTTCTTCGGCGCACTCGCACCCGTTGCGATGGGGTTCGTCGGCCTCGACGGCGCGCCCGGCTTCACGGCACGGCCGCTGCATCACCCCGAGCTGCTCCCGCCCGACGAGGCCGTCGGCGCGGTTGCCCGCACCCTGGCGGTCCTCTTCGCCGCGGCCGCCTCGACGTCGGCTTAGCCTCGACTTCCGCCTCGCCTCGACGTCCAGTCAGCCTCGACGTCGCTCTTGACGACATCGAAGGGATCGCCCGCGGATGCCTCCCGCGGATCGCCGCCGCCCCCGCACCCTGACGTCGGGCGCGGGGGCGCACCACTTGCTCAGATGACTCTTTCTTTGGCTTTTTCGCGTTCTTCGCGTTCTTTGGCCCGCTGCGCTTCGCAGCGTTCCTTGGCTTTTTCGATCCGTTCCTTTTCTTTCGCCCGCGCCAGTTCGCGGATTTCCTTTTGTTCTTCGGTCAGCGGGGCGAACCTCGCCGTCTGCCCGGCCCCCGTTTCGGCCGCAGCGGCCGCCGCCGTCTCGATGCCTGCGCTCAGCGCAAGGATCGCGATCAGGCTCACGATCAGGCTCACGATCAGGCTCCTCATCCGTGTCATCGGTAGATCCCTCCGCGTCGTTGACGACAGCCGCGGCGGCAGCAGGAACGACGCAAGGTCGTCTCCATTCCCCCCGATCCCCGGCCCATCCGTTCGCCGAGGAGATTGTCGGATTGCGGGATATCGCGGGACGGCCGTACGTTCTCCCGGGGGGCTGCCCGGCGCGCCGGGACACCCCTCCTGAGCTACGATCGGTCGGTGCCCGAGCGCCTCTACTTCACCGAGTCCGACGGGGCCAACGCCCTCATCGCCTCCGACCCGATGGCCCTCCTCGTGGGGTTCGCCCTCGACCAGCATTGATATGTACAAGAACGAAACCGATCTCTTAGGCAGTGAGCTTCGCCCACCATCCCGTCGGCGTGGTCGTCAGGCACTCGCAGCTGTGTACGCGTTGGTCGGAGGCTCGATCGCCGGTGTGCTGCTTTTCACCCTGTCGTCATTCTGGGCCTTGGTCATCGGGCTCGCTGCCATGGTCGCACTCGGCGCCATGACCGCTCGCCGCAGCGAGGTCCCGGGCGCAGTCGGCATCATGATCGCCTACACGTTCGCTTTCGCGTTGCTTACCTGGCCCGTGCTGCTGCTCATCGCGGGCGGGCTATGGGGTACATGGGAGTAAGCGCTGTGCCTGAGCGCCTCTACTTCACCGAGTCCGACGAGGCCAACGCCCTCATCGCCTCCAACCCGATGGCCCTGCTCGTGGGGTTCGCCCTCGACCAGCAGGTCTCGGTCCAGAAGGCCTTCTCGGGGCCCGTCGCGATCCGCGAACGCGTAGGCGCGCTCGACGCCACCGCGCTCGCCGAGGCCGACCTCGAGACCGTGTTCCGCGAGAAGCCCGCGATCCACAGGTACCCCGGTGCGATGGCCAAGCGGGTCCACGATCTGGCCGTGCACGTGGAGGACCGCTACGACGGCGATGCCGCCGCCGTGTGGAGCACCGCCAAGGACGCCGACGAGCTGCGCTCGAACCTCGAGGCGCTGCCCGGCTTCGGGGAGATGAAGGTCAAGTCGCTCGGGGCCGTGCTCGCGAAGCGGTACAAGCTCAAGGCCGCCAAGCCGCTGGTCCCGCCCCATCCCACGCTCGGCGACGTTGACTCTCCCCAGGCCTTGGTCGACTACCAGGCCGCCAAGCGCGCCCACAAGGCCGAGTGGTCGAAGCTCAAAGCGCCCCGATAACGGTCTCGTGGGAGCGCCTCCCCCGACCGTCGCGGCCACGCGCAGCGAGCCCGACCCGCTAGCCGGGCGCCATCCGGGCATCGTCGCCTCTGGAGGCGTCTTCCTCGCCGCGCTGCTCGCGTTCGTCTCGATCGGCGCCGCCCTGCCGGTCCTGCCTGCATATGTACGCGGACCGCTCGGGGCCAGCGACCTCGCCGTCGGCGTCGTCGTCGGCGCCTTCGCGATCACGTCGGTCTTCTGCCGCCCGCTCGCAGGCCGGCAGGCCGACCGCCGGGGGCGGCGCATCGTGCTCGTCATCGGCTCGCTCGCGATGGCTGTGGGCGGGGTGCTCTACCTGCTCTCGACGAGCGTCCCGTCGCTCATCGCCGCTCGCCTCGTCGTCGGCGCGGGCGAGGGGGCCGTGTACACCGCCGGCGCGACCTGGGCGGTCGATCTCGCACCCGCCGACCGCCGCGGACTGGCCCTGGGCCTGTTCGGCCTCGCCGTCTGGGGAGGGCTCTCGCTCGGCCCGATCGCCGGCGAGCTGCTGCGCTCGGGCGTCGGCTATGACTCCGTCTGGATCCTCACCGCCGCGCTGCCGCTCGCCGGTGCGGCGATAGCCGTCCGACTGCCCGAGCCCAAGCGCAGCCTGCTCGCGGGCCCACCCGCGCCCTCGGCTCTCTTCCCCCGCGCCGCGCGGCGTCCGGGCGCCGCCCTCGCGCTCGCAAACGTCGGCTACGCGGCCCTCGCCGGGTTCGTCGTCCTGCACCTGCGCGCCCGCGGCATCGGGGGAGGCGCGAGCGTCTTCACCGCCTTCGCGATCGCAGTGTTCGCCAGCCGCCTGGTCCTCAGCCGGGTGCCCGACCGCGCCGGCGCGCGGCGGACCGCCACCGCCGCCGGCTGCCTGGAGGCGGCGGGCCTGACGATCATCGCCTCGGCCGGCTCGCTGTCGGTTGCCCTGGCGGGCGCCATCGTTGTCGGCGTCGGCTTCTCGATGCTGTTCCCCTCGCTCGCCCTCATGGTCGTAGGTGGCGTCGGCGACGATCGACGTGGCTCGGCCCTCGGCGCGTTCACCGCCTTCTTCGACATCGGCGTCGGCCTCGGCGGTCCGCTCGCCGGAGTCACCGCTTCGCTCGCCGGCTATCCGGCCGTGTTCTACCTCTCGGCCGTTGCCGCCCTGGGCACCGCCGTGCTCGCGTCGATGCCTAGGACCTCCGCTCAGCGCTGATCCGGGTCGAGCTGATCACGACCCTGTAGCGGGCGCTACCGTGGGCTCCATGTGGGCCCAGCGCCTCATCGAGCTCGAGCCGCGGCCTCGGGGGTTTCACCTGATCACCCGGGAGGTCAGCGAAGCGGTGCTCGAGATCGGCGAGCTGGAGATCGGACTGCTGCACCTGTTCGTGCGCCACACCTCCGCGTCGCTGACGATCAACGAGAACGCCAGCCCCGACGTCCGGCGCGACTTCGCCGCCCACTTCGATGCCGTCGTCCCAGAGAGCGCCTCGTACTGGACTCACACGTTTGAGGGCCCCGACGACATGCCCGCCCACATCAAGGCATCCTTGCTCGGCCCGTCGCTGAGCATCCCGATCGACCGCGGCGGTCTGGCCCTGGGCACATGGCAGGGCATCTACCTGTGCGAGCACCGCGACGCGGGCGGATCGCGCTCGCTCGTGGCAACGGTCACCGGACAGCTGCGCGGGTAGGCCACGGGGCGGCTGGCCTGCGCAGGGTGAGCCGACCCCGGGTAGTTGCTAGCGCAACTACTTTGCGCTAGCATCCCCCCGATGGAACTAGGACTGGCGACGTTCGCGGACCTCGCCGGCGGCGCGGACCTCGCCGGCGGCGCGGACCCCGCTCAGCGGATGCGCGAGCTGATCGAGGAGGCCGAGCTGGCCGAGCAGCTCGGCCTCGACATGTTCGCCATCGGCGAGCACCACCGCCCCGACTTCCTCGTCTCCTCGCCCGTCGTCGTGCTTGCCGCGATCGCCGCCCGGACCGAGCGCATCCGGCTCTCGAGCGCCGTGACCGTCCTCAGCTCTGATGACCCCGTCCGCGTCTTCCAGGACTTCGCCGAGCTCGACCTGCTCTCCGGCGGCCGGGCCGAGATCATGGCCGGGCGCGGTTCGTTCGTCGAGTCCTTCCCCCTGTTCGGCTATGACCTCGACGACTACGACGACCTGTATGCCGAGAAGCTCGATCTCCTGCTCGCCATCCGCGGGGGGGAGCGCGTCACCTGGTCGGGCCGCCACCGCTCCGCCCTCGAGAACGCCGGCGTGTGGCCCCGGCCGATCCAGGATCCGCTACCCGTGTGGGTGGCAGTCGGCGGATCGCCTCCGTCGGTGCTCCGAGCGGGAACACTCGGGCTGCCGATGACGCTCGCGATCATCGGCGGCCAGCCCGCCCGTTTCGCTCCTCTCGTCGAGCTCTACCGGGAGGCCGCCGGACAGGCCGGGCACGACCGCTCGAAGACCAGGCTCGCGATCAACACGCACGCCTTCGTCGGCGAGACCTCAGCTCAGGCCGACTCGGCCTTCGCCGCTCCCTACCTGGCCATGATGAACCGGATCGGGCGCGAGCGCGGCTGGCCACCCTCGGGGCGCCCGGAGTACGAAGCCCTGCGCTCCCCGCAGGGCGCCGTCGCCGCGGGCTCGGCCGACCAGGTCGCCGAGAAGATCCTCTACGAGCACGAGCTGTTCGACAACGACCGCTACATCGCCCAGATGAGCGTCGGCGCCGTCGCCCACGCCGACGTCCTGCGCTCGATGGAGCTGTTCGGAACCAGGGTCGCGCCGGTCCTCCGCGAGGAGGTCGCGCGCAGGCGTGGTTAGGATCTCGCGCGCTCCGGCTGCGGCAACGGCGCCCTCCAGCGAGCCCGCGACGCTCAGCCGGAGGCTGCCGCCGCCAGGTCGGGCAGCAGCCGGTCCACCGGATGCCCCAGCGGACGGGAAGCGATCTCGGGTGCCAGGTCGTGGCGGTAGCTCAGCAGAGCCAGGCTGGGGGCGATCATGAAGTCGGCGGCGTTCAGCTCCGTGCCGTCGAGGACGCCCGCGGCGATCCACTCGTCGACCCGGTCGAACATCGCGGGCAGCTCGGCCAGAAGACGCGCCTCCCCGTCCGGGTTGGCCCTGAACGTGAAGCCCGCCATCCGCGAGGAGACGATCCGCATCGGCAGGTTGCCGGCCAGCAGGGCACCCAGACGGCCCGCGCCCCCCCGACCGCAGAGCTCACCGATGTCGCGGGACGCAGCGCCCAGCACGATGCGCCGGGCCGCCATCTGCAGCACCTCATCGCCCCAGCGCTCGGCCTCCAGCACCTCGTCCCTCCCGGCGCCCGCCGGCAGCAGCGGCGGGTCGGGGCGCACCTCGTCGAGGAACCGCGCGATCGGGATGTTGGCCTGCACGCGCGCAGAGCCGTAGCGCAGCGCCGGCACCGTCCCCGCGCGGTCGATCATCGCCAGCCAGCGGTGGGTGCGCCCGTCGACCTTGCGAATCGGCTCGCGGTGCCCCGCGAAGCCGAGCGCGCGGACGGCCATCGGGTGCATCCCCGTCACGAGCTCGACACGCCTGTAGGGGATGCCCTTGTGCTCGAGCATCAGCATCGCCGTCCGGCACGCATGCGACCCGGGGATCACATAGAGCGTCGCGCCCTCGCCGTTCGCCGACACCTCAGGCACCCGGCAGATGGTCGATCTCGGGCGAGCGCAGCGCGATCCCCAGCCCGCGCAGGGAGACCCTTCCCGACTCGGGGTAGAAGCACATGTCGCTCGTCTCGCGAGTGCCGTAGGCGAGGTAGGTCATGCCCTCCGGACCCGCCCGCAGGGCGTGTGCCACACCCGTCCCCGGCAGACACGAGACGACGTCCCCCTGGTCCAGCGGCCGCGGATCTGGCGTCCCGCCCCCGCGCGGCCAAAGCTCGAGCGCCCCCTCGCCGTCGAGCACCACGAACAGCTCCTCCTCCAGCGAGTGGCAGTGGGCGGGCGCACCCGACTCGCCCGCCGCCAGGACCACGTGGTTCAGGCCGGTCGCCCGCGCGCCGGCGGCGCGCGCGAGCGCGCGCACACGGCCGCCGAGGCCAGCCTCGACGGCGTCCAGTCCGACCAGATTGGGCGGGCGCTCGGACTCCGGATCGGGGCAGTCGGGTGGGCCGGCGGCCGCCTCGCGAGCGAACGGCATCTCGCCCGAGGCGAGCTCCAGCCAGCGAGCGCCCGACCACACGACACCGGCGCGTGGAAGCGCCGTCAGCGCGGCATCGCTGCGCTCCCCGAAGACGAGCACGTCCAGCCCGTCCGCGCCGGCCCGCAGCGTGTGCACGCCGCGCTGCGGACGGTGGACGACGCAGTCGCCCGCCGTCACCGTCCACGTGCGCCCGTCCTGCCACAGAAGGCCCTCGCCACCCAGCACGAAGAAGATCTCCTCCTCGTTGCCATGCTCGTGGGCCGGCGTCGAGAAGTGATCCGCCGCCACCTCGATCCTGCGCAGCCCGATCGATCGTGTGCCCACCAGCCGCCCCAGCTCGCGCCAGAAGCCCTTGATGTGCCCGGCTCCCAACTCGCCGCCCGCGCTCTCGTACACGTTTGCGCCCGCCATCGCCGTGCGACCGTATCACCGCACTGTCAGCCTCGGCGCGGTCGCGGCGAGGCGATCGGGCGACCGGCTGCGCAATCGGCGATCAGCGTTGCCAGTCGGCGCTCCCGCGTCTCGGCCCGCTTGGCCGAGATGACCCACCAGGCGGCCACGCGACGGTAGCCGGCCCGACCGGCGAACATCGATCCGACAGCCACATCGTCCTCACCGGGCTGACCAAGTCCTACCGTGGCCCGCAAGGCCCCGTCCACGCGGTGCGCGGCATCGACGTGTCGATCGGCGCCGGCGAGACGGTCGCACTGCTCGGTCCCAACGGCGCCGGCAAGTCGACCACGATCGACATGCTCCTGGGCCTCGGGCGACCCGACGCCAGATCGGTCTCGATCTTCGGCACCCCGCCGCGGCAGGCCGTCGACGCCGGCATGATCGGCGCGATGCTCCAGACCGACGCCGGGCTAGGCGACATCGCCGGCGAAGTCGGCGTCCTGCTGGCCTACGCG
>DAIRTT010000008.1:0-29375 GCA_036803745.1 Solirubrobacteraceae bacterium
GCGCGAGCAGCTCGCGACGGCCGCCCGCGAGATCGACGCCGGAGTCTTCGCCGAGCTCGCGCCGCTGGCGCCGTCGACCGGCGTGATCGCGCTCGCCGAGCGCCCGGCCGTCGATGTCGCGGCGGTGCTCGCCGACCGGCGCGCCGCTCCAATCGTCCTGCTCGAGGACCCCCGCGACCTGGGCAACATGGGAGCCTGCGTCAGGGTGGCCGCGGCTGCCGACGCCGCCGGAGTGCTCTCGACGGGCGGTCACGACCCGTGGCACCCTGACGCGCTGCGCGGCGGCGCGGGGCTGCAGTTCGCCCTCCCGGTCGCCCGCGTGCCCGCCGAGGTCGTGCTCGCGACCGGCGAGCGGCCACTGCTCGCGCTCGATCCCGAGGGAGAGCCGCTGCGAGCGGCCGAGCTCGACGGTCGCGCGATCCTCGCCTTCGGCACCGAGCGCCACGGCCTCAGCGGCGAGCTGCTCGAGCGCGCCGACGCTCGCATCAGCATCCCGATGCGAGCGGGCGTCTCGAGCCTCAACCTGGCGACGTCGGTCGCCGCCGTCCTGTTCGCGTGGCGCCTCGCGGCGCCGGCGCCCTAGGCGCGCGCCCGCGCTTCGACGCCGTCGAGCAGCCGCCAATTCCCCTGCAGCGCCTGCTCGGCGCGTCCGACCATCCGCTCGGCCTGACCCTCAGGGTCCTCAGAGCGTCCGAGCAGCTCGACGATCAGCTCCCCCGCCTGGCGGGCGTGCTCGACGTCGCGCAGCTCGTGGACCTCGAAGTAGTCAGTCGCCGGGCCCTCGGCCACGTAGCCGTAGTGAGCCGCCAGCCCCTCGAGCTTGGTGCTCGAGATCTCGGGCTGCCCGGCCTCGATCGCGTAGAGGACCGCGAGGCTCTCGAGCAGATCGGTGCCGGCCGTCCACGACTCGACGCACCCCGCCGTCTCGGTCAGCATCTCCGAGCCCGATGGGGTCGAGCCGCAGGCCCGCACGAAGCCGTCCCACAGCGCGATGTGCGCGGTCTCCTCCTCGGCGTGGCGTCGCAGCCCGTCGGAATGCTCGTCGCTCGCCTGCTCGGCGGCCTGCCCGGAGGTGCGCGCGAGCGCGACGACGGCGTGGCGGTACTCGCCGGCGTAGCACGCGAGCTCCTCGGCGCTCAGCTCGCCCGCGCTCCAGCGCGTGTAGAACGGGTGCTCGAGCACATTGGTCGCTCGGCGGGTGTCATCGAGCCTGGCGAGGATGTCCATTCGCGTTCCCTTCGTTCGGGTTGTTGGCCGTCGCCGGAAGGACACTGCCCCCGGATGCAGAAATGTACGCCAGCAGGAAGATGACGTGGGGACGCTCGACCGGTGCCGTCCGCGGGCTGTGGGAGTGTCCGTGTGGGAGCTGAGCAGAACGAGAGTCATGGGGTGATTTCCGTGATCGTCATCGTCGCCGGGGGGTTGGCTGCAGGCTTCAGTGCTGCTCTGGCGATCGCACTCGGCCGAGTCGCCGCGCGTGCCGACCTCGACATGGAGGCTCGAGCTCACGACCGCCTCGCCCCGGCGCCCTCGCCGCCGAGCTACGCGGGGTTCGCGCGCGCCCACTCGACGATCGCGTGCGAGTCCTCTACGAGGGTCCCGTCGTCGAGCAGGAGGGTGGGCACCCAGCGCTTGCCCGTCAGCTCCTGCACCTCGCGGCGGCCGCGGGTCTGGTTGAAGATGCCCGGCAGGGGCGCCAACCCGTAGGACTTGACCACCTCGGGCCGATGGCCGGCGTCCTCGAGGGCATGAAAGGCGTTGGCACACGGATGGCCGCCGGGGCGCGGCGTCGAAAAGGTGCCCCAGCAGACATACAGCTTCACGAGACCGTCAGCGTGCCTTCCATACCGGCCTGGCGGTGGCCCGGGACCGAGCAGTAGAAGGTGTACTTGCCCGGCTTGAGCTTCAGCGTCACGCTCTTGCTCCCGCCGAGGAACGTGGGGGTCGAGCCGAGCACCTTGGTCCCCTGGGCGATCGTCATGTTGTGTTCGAGCGGCGAGGCGTTTGCGAAGGCGATCGTCACGCTGCCGGCCTTGGCGCTGAGGGTCTTGGCGTCGTAACTCAGCTGCCCTTCGGGGTTCGCCGCCAGCTTCAGGGCCGACGCGCCTCCGGCCGCCGGCGAGGAAGGCGGGTTGGGTGTGCCGGTCGTGGCGGTCGGCTGCGTCGCGGTGGCTGGCGCTTCGCCGCTGCTCGTCGTCTGCGTGGCGGTGCCCGCCGCGGCCGCGATCGTGCCCGTAGAGCCGCCTGAGGTGACGATGGCCATCGACACGGCGGCGAGCACGAGCACGGCCGATATCCCCATGATCGCCTTCTGCTGGGAGGCGTTGGACGGAAAGTCGGGGCGGCGCAGGCCAATCCCCAACGAGACGAGCAGGGCCCACGCCACGAGCAGTCCGCCCGCGATGTAGAAGGGAACCTTGCTCTTCTCCGCCGCGAGGACGGGCGCGAGATGAACGGCAACCGTGTGCATGCGGCGCGAGCCTAGCCGATGAGGCGCGGGGTATGCTCCGCGAGGCCATGACCGATGCCGTGCGCACGCCCGAGGAGGCGCTGGAGGGACTCCCGGACTTTCCCTTCGAGTCCCGGTATCGCGACCTCGACGGCCTGCGCCTCGCCCACATCGATGAGGGAGAGGGCGCGCCGGTGATCTTCATGCACGGCGAGCCGACCTGGTCGTTTCTGTGGCGCAAGGTGATCCCGCCGGTGCGCGACGCCGGCTTCCGCTGCGTGGCCCCCGATCTGGCGGGCTTCGGCCGCTCGGACAAGCCGACCGACATCGGCTTCTACAGCTACGACCGCCACGTCGAGCTGGCGGCCACGCTGCTCGAGGACCTCGACCTGACGGGCGCGACGATCGTCGTCCACGACTGGGGCGGCCCGATCGGGCTGCGTCTGGCAGTCGAGCACGCGGAGCGGATCGACCGCCTCGTGATCCTCGACACGGGCCTCTTCACGGGCCACCAGAAGATGACCGATGCCTGGATCGCCTTCCGAGACTTCGTCGAGCGCACCGAGGACCTGCCCGTCGGCATGCTGGTGCGCGGCGCCTGCAAGTCCGACCCGGGGGATGAGGTAATCGCCGCGTACGACGCGCCCTACACGAACGCCGCGTCGAAGGCCGGTGCGAGGGCCTTTCCGCTGCTGATCCCGCAATCGCCTGACGCCCCGGGCGCACCCGCGGGGCAGCGCGTGCTCGACGCGCTCAAGGACGACCGCCGCGAGACGCTGATGCTGTGGGCCGATTCGGACCCGATACTCCCGTTCGCGGTCGGCGAGCGCTTCGCCGCCTCGATCGGACGCCCCGCCCCTCGCAAGATCCCCGACGCGAGCCACTTCCTTCAGGAGGACCAGGGCCCGCTGATCGGCGACTCGATCGCCGCCTGGCTCACCGGCGGCTGAGCGCCGCCCGGCCGGGACGTCAGTCGCCGCTCGGCTGACCGATCTGGGGCTGCTCGGACGCCGGCTCGAGACTCGGCTCCGAACGCGACGCCCGCAGCTCGTACTCGCGGCGCGTGTTGATGTCGGCCCCGGCGAGCACGCGGTCGGCCTTCATCGCCCGTGCCATCCCCTCCGACAGGGACCTCGGCAGGACCGCGCTGAGCACGTTCGTGCGCTTGGCCGACTTGGGCACCCACACGTCGACGATGCCGAGCTGGAGCGCCTCGACGATCGCGTCGGCCACGTCTGTCGGCTCGAGGTTGCTCATGCCGCGCGCTGCGCCGAGGCCCGCGCCGAGCTCGGTGTTGACGACGAACGGCATCACGTAGCTGAGATCGATATGGGCGCCCATCAGCCTCAGCTCGCCGCGAATCGCCTCGGTCAGCCCGACGACCGCGTGCTTGGTGGCCGAGTACGTCGCGCCGCCGGGCGCTCCGAACTTGCCGGCCTGGGAGGAGATGTTGACGATGTGGCCGCGATCCCTGGGGAGCATCCGTCCGAGCGCCAGCTTCATACCGAGGATGACCCCGTGGAGGTTGATGTCGACCATCCGCCGTGCCGTCACGTCATCCTCGTCGATGAAGCGCCCGACCTGCATGATCCCGGCGTTGTTGACGAGCACGTCGAGCGGGCCGAGCTGCTCCTCGGTGGCCGCCAGGAACCCGTCGAAGGAGTCCCGGTCGGTGACGTCGAGCGGCAGGGCGACCGTGCTGGCGCCGAGCTCTGTGGCGGTCTGACGCGCCGCCTCGTAGTCGACGTCGCCGATCGCGACCTTCATGCCCTGGCGCAGCAGCGCTTCGGCCGTCGCGCGACCGATCCCGCGTGCGGCGCCGGTGATCGCGGCCGTCTCTCCGGCGAGGATGCGGGGCTGCTTGGCCATGGTCGACCTCCTGGTGGTGGCTGGCGAGATGAAGTCCCGCCCGCAAAGCTAGCGCGCGGGCGACGCGGGCGTCACACGACCTCGTAGTACCCTGTGGCGATGGCGTTCTTCAAGTTCGAGGGGCAGAAGATTGTCTTTACCGAGTACGGCGGGGGTCCGGCAGCAGTCTCCAAAGGAGGAGTGCGCGGGCGCACCGCCCGCAGCGCGCCCGGCGCCGGCCGGCCTCTGATCCTCGTCCACGGTCTGCTGCTCACCCAAGAGATGCACCGTCCGCTCGCCGAAGCGCTGGCCGCGCACGGCAATCGAGTCATCACCGTCGACCTGCTCGGCCACGGCGCCTCCGATCGCCCGCGTGACATGTGGCGCTACTCGATGCCCGTCTACGGCGAGCAGATCGTCGCCCTGATGGATCACCTGCGGATCGACCAGGCGGCCGTGATGGGCACCTCCCTCGGCGCGAACGCGGCGCTGGAGGCCGCGGCGAGGAGACCGGAGCGTCTCCGGGGGATGGTGATCGAGATGCCCGTGCTCGACAACGGCCTGCTCGGCAGCGCGCTGGCATTCACGCCGCTGCTCGTCTCGCTGACGTTCGGCGAGCCGCTCATGAGGCTCCTCTCGCGGGTCACGCGCGCCGTCCCGCGCGCGGTGCTGCCGCACTATGGCAACGTGATGCTTGACCTCCTCCGCCAGGAGCCCGGCCCGGGCGGCGCGCTCCTGCAGGGACTGTTCTTCGGTCGGATCGCGCCGCCGCGAAGCGAGCGCGCGACGTTCAAGGTGCCGACGCTGGTGCTCGGCCACCAGCGCGACCCGGTCCACCCGTTCTCGGATGCCGGGATGCTCGCGAAGGAGATGCCAAACGCCCGGCTGCTCGAAGCCGATTCGCTCGTCGAGCTGCGGATGCGCCCCGAGCGTCTGACGGGCGAGATCGCCGCGTTCCTCGATGAGATCTGGGCGAAGCCGGCGGCCGTGCGGGGGACCCGCACGAGCACCCGCTCGAAAGCGCCGGCCCGGCGCACGCGCAGCGGCTCGGCCTAGCCGGCCGGGAACAATTCGATCTCGTTCACGCTCACGTGGCCGGGCGCCTGGGGTGTCCCGACCGAGGCGGCTGGAGCGTTGCTGATCCACAGCGTGATGAAGCTGAACGACTTGGTCGCGTCTTTGAGCTTGATCTTCACGTGTTTCTTGGCCACGACCTGGGAGCGGCTGAGCGGCTTCCACGCCGGGTCGGTGATGGAGGTAGGCGCCGTCTTGGCCTGTGCGCCGTAGATCTGGATCGTCATCCCCGGAGTCGAGCTCGTCAGCTTCAGCGACGCGATCTTCTGGCGGCCGTTGAGGTTGATCAGCACGCCCTCGGCCATCTTCGGCGCCGTCGCTGGCTCGACCTGAGCCGTCCATGCGGTCGAGTTGTCGCCGTCGATCGTCAGGCTCGGGTCGCCGAAGTCGCTCGCCGGGTAGTTGTAGGGGTTGTAGGTCGACGCCGCGTTGGTGTCGAGAAGGATCGCCGCCGGCTGGGTTTCGGCTCCGGAGCCTCCGGTCGGGCCGGTCGACGGAGTCCTAGAGGGGGTGGTCGTGGTCGGCGTGACGGTCGGCGTCTGGATTTTGGGCACCGTGAGCGGGATTTTCGGCGGTTTGACGGTGGTCGGCGGAAGCGTCGATTTGATGCTCGGAATTGGGGGCACGGGCGTCGTGGCGACCGGCGGCGGCGTGGCCTGGGCGACCGTCCGCGTGACGGTCGGCGGCGCGTGGTGGGTCTTGTTGAGCGCCGCATAGGCGGCCGCGGCGGCTCCGAGCGCGAGCACCACGGTCACGCCGAGGATCGTCGCGGCCGAACGCCACCCCGAGGAGCCCATGCTGCCGGGGGCTCCGGCTCCGCACTGCAGGCACCAATCCTGTCCAGGGACCATCGCGGCGCCGCATTTGGCGCACGTGTGACCGACCGGGGACCGCGGCGGGTCGGGCTGCGCCGGGGGTCCGGCGGGCGCGTCCGACGGCGCCAGCTCGCCCGGGTCGGCGGGCGGAGAATCGACGAGCGTTGACGACACTGGCACCGATTCTAGCCCTGCCGGGGGCGTTGTGGCGCACTCCGTCGCCCCGCCGAGCGACTCAGCGCGGTGCGGGCGGGCCGCCCGGGACGATCTCCCGTCCGGTCGGCCGGAGCTGCTCGTCGAGCTCGAGCTGCCAGTAGTAGCGCGTGAACGTGCGCCCGGCATGGAACGCGCCGACGTGCGGCTCGATGCTCTCGCCGGCGGCCATCGCGACGATCAGCTCCGGGTAGCTGCGGCCCTCCAGCGCGGCGTAGGCGGGAGCGGGGAAGGCTCCGCCGAAGCGCGTGTTGACGTCGGTGATCGCCACGCCGATGTCCGGGTCGCGGAAGACCTGGATGGTCGCCGGGCCGCGCACGCCGAGGGCCTCCATCGTGCGCCTGCCGAGATCGATCAGCTCGTCATCGCGGACGACCGCGCCCTTGATCGACTCGCCGCCGCGTGACTCGAGCATCGTCCGGGGGATCGCGTTTAGGCAGCGACCCTCGCGGTCGCCGAGACAGTCAATCGACATCTCGGGACCGTTCATCGCGCGCTGGACCATCGTCGGCTCCTGCACGTAGTCGATGAAGAACCGCGCCTGCGCGACGTCGCGCGCGTGGTGGATCGAGCGCGCCCCCGAGCCGCGGCGCGGCTTGACCATCACGGGGTAGTGGATCGCGTCCAGGTCGGCCTCGGAGCGCACGGTGGGTGGCGAGGGCAGCGACAGGCGCTCGAGCAGCAGATGGGTCTCGTACTTGTCATACGTCGCGCGCGCGACCGAGCTCGACGGGACGAGCGCGGGGAGCCTGCCCTCCTCACGGGCGAGCGCGAGGGCCTCGATGTCGAGGTCGGTGAGCGGCAGGACCGCGCCGACGCCGTGCTCGCTGCAGAGCCGCTCGAGCGCCGTGACGTAGCCGTCGTCGTCGATCAAGGGAACGGCGGTGCGCACCTGGGCTGCGTACTGGGCGGGAGCCAGCGGCGAGGGGTCGGCGACGATCGTCTTGGTCAGCTGCGCGAAGCACGAGACGATGTCGTAGCGCTTGCCTGCGCCCGTGAGCAGGATCGCGGGACGGCTCACAGCTCTCCCTCCCAGCCGCCCACCTGTCCCTTGTAGAGGCCTGAGCCGCCGAGCACCATCGCGATAGTGCGCCGCAGGATGCGCACGTCGAGCGCGAGCGAGCGATGCTCGATGTAGTACAGGTCGAGCTCGATCCGCTGCGACCACGGCAGCGTCGCGCGACCGTTGACCTGCGCCCAGCCCGTGATGCCCGGCTTCAGGGTGAGGCGGCCACGCTGGCGCTCGGTGTACTGCTCGACCTGGACCGGCAGCGTCGGGCGCGGGCCGATCAGCGACATCTCGCCGCGCAGCACGTTGACGAGGTTCGGCAGCTCGTCGAGCGAGGTCCGGCGCAGGAGGGCGCCGACCCGGGTGATGCGGGCGTCGTTCTCATTGACCGCGAGACCCGCCCCGATGTGCTCGGCCCCGTCGACCATCGTCCGCAGCTTGATCACGTCGAACGCGTGGCCGTCGAGCCCGATTCGCCGCTGCCGGTAGATCACCGAGCCGGGGCTCTCGAGCCGGATCGCGACCATCGCCGCAAGCAGCAACGGCGAGCTCACGACGAGCACACCCGACGACACCGCGATGTCCACCACACGCCGAATCACGCTCCGGACAATAGGGCCACGCGAACGAGGTGTGCCCGGCGCGCCGACGCCGCCTCGCGCAGGCCCCCGGCCCTCAGCGGGTTCCCTCCGCGGCTTCCCAGGAAGCCTCGGTCCCATGCCGCAGCCAGTCCCATAGTCCCGCGGCGGGCGAGGCGGTGGTGAGGACGTAGTAGCGCGCGATCAGCATCGGTCGGGCGCGCACCGTCCCGGCGAGCGTCGCGGCCGCGAGCAGCGCGAGCTGGAGGCCGAGAGTGACGGCGTAGAGGGGGCCTGTGCCGGCGAGCAGGAGGCCGATGTTGGCGAGGAGCGCGAGGAGGTGCAGGCCGGGGGTTGCGTAGCGCAGCAGCCGGTGGGAGACGATCATGGCGGCGTAGCCGGGTGGGTAGCCGCGTGGGGAGAGCATCCCGCCACGCAGGACGATCGGCCAGGTGTGGCTCATCATCCTGCGCTTTCGCGCGAACTCGCCGGCCAGCGAGGGCACCATCTTCTCGCTCGCCCTGGCGGCCGGCACGTAGACGGCGCGCCGGCCCCGCTTGACCATGTTGAAGGGCAGCGACAGGTCGTGGCCCATGATCGGGTCGACGACGATGTAGGCGCTGCGGCGGGTGGCGTAGATCGCTCCGTTGCCGGCCGTGACCGAGCTGAGCCGCGACTCGAGGGTGCGGACGGCCATCTCGTAGCGCCAGTAGACGCCCTCCTGGTTGCCGGCGTCCGCGCCGGAGGCCGCCTGCAGGAAGCTGACCTGCCCGCACGCGTAGCCGACGCGGTCATCGCCGAACGCGGCGACGAGGACCCTGGCGGCGTCGGGCTCCCACTGGGCGTTGGCGTCGGAGAAGGCCAGGATCTCCCCCCGGGAGCGCTCGACGGCTGCGTCCTGGGCGCGGATCTTGCCGCCGCGCGGAAGCTCGAGCACGAGGTCGGCGCCGGCGGCCCTGGCCCGCTCGGCGGTCTGATCGCTGCAGCCGTCGCAGGCGACGATCAGCTCCAGGCGCTCACGCGGATAGTCGAGCGCGAGCGCGTTGGCGACCTTGGCGGCGATCACCTCCTGCTCGTCGTGGGCCGCCACGATCAGGCTGAGGTCGGGGAGTCCCGCGGCCGGGGTCGGCCCGGCGGGCGTCGCGGCCTCGCCTCGCAGCCGGGCGATCAGGGCCAGGGCGGCGGCGTAGCCGAGCTGGGTCCACACGATCAGGGCGCACGCCAACCAGAAGATGACCTCGAGCGTCGTCGTCATGTGCCGCCTCCTGAGGCGCCGAGGGAACGGTAGAGCGCGAGCGTTGCCTCGGCGATCGCCCGCCAGGAGTAGGGCCCGGCGGCGGCGGCGCGCGCCGCCTCAGCGAGGGCGGCGCGGGCGGGCTCGTCGTCGAGCAGTCCGCGGAGCGTGGCGTGGAGCGCGGCGGCATCTCCCGCCGGGAACGTCCGCGCTACGCCCGTGGCGGCGACCTCGGGGAATCCGCCGACGTCGCTCAGCAGGAGTGCCTTGCCGAAGGCCAGCGCCGTGAACAGCACGCCTGACTGGTCGATCTCGCGGTAGGGCAGGACGACGAGGTCGGCGCGCTCGAAGTAGGCGGGCAGCTCGCTGTCGCCGACGAAGCGCGGCACGAAGCGGACTCCGGGCGGCGCGGCGGCTGTGAGCGCGGAGATGTCCATGCGAGGCGCGCCGGCGATCCACAGCTCGGCGCCCTCGATCCCGCGCCAGGCCTCGAGCAGCAGGTCGATGCCCTTGTACGGGCGCATCAGGCCGAAGCACAGGACGACAGGCAGATCGGTCTCGAAGGGGGCCGTTTGGGAGACGCCGGGGCGCGGGAGCGCCAGGTGCTCGAGCGCGCCGTGCGCGATCACATGGACGCGGTCGGGGTCGATGCCGAGCTCATCGCTCAGGCGCCGGGCGCCGTGGCGGCTGTGGACGACGACCGCGTCGAAGTGGTCGTACAACCGCCGCTGCGCGGCGCGCTGGCCCGCCCGCGGCTCGCGCGGAAGGACGTCGTGGGCGGTCAGGACGAGCGGCGCGGCGCCGGGCGTGCCCGAGCGGCGCGAGTCCGGTAGCAACCGTCCGTCGAGGTGCTGGACGGTCAGCCACTGGAAGTGGACCGCGTCGGCGGATCGCGCAGATCGGCGGTATCGCAGCATGTCGGGCACGTGCTCGACGAGCTTGGTCACCCGGCGGGCGCGCGGATCGTGCAGGCTGGCCGCGCGACGGTAGAACGCCTCGCGACGGCGATAGCCCTCCGCGGGGGCGACCTCGCCGTGGGCGAAGCGGCTCGTGAACAGCTCGACATCGGCGCCCGCGGCGGCCAGCGCACGGCACAGGGCATGGTCATACGGGGGCGTGTAGGCCGATGGATCGACGATGTGTACGAGCACTCGGACGGACAATAGGCGCGGCTGGGGCGAGAATGCTGCCATGGAGTCCTCCAACCGCCCACCCGCCGAGCCCGACGGGCCGGCGCAGATCGAGCTCAGCTACTGCGTCGTCAACACCTCCCAGCGGGAGCTTCTCCTGCGCGGCCTGGACGCGATCGGGCGCGATCGCGTCGGGCTGCCGTTCGCGACCGAGGTGCTCGTGCTCGACAACGGCTCGCGCGACGGCTCGGCCGAGGCCGCCCGCGCTCATCCGACGGTCGAGGAGACGATCGCGCTGCCCGAGCGGCGGGGCAAGGGCGCCAATGACTCGGAGCTGCTCGAGCGGGCGCGGGGCCGCTACGCGCTGCTTCTCAACGAGGACTCAGAGCTGCGCCCCGGCGCGACGATGGCTCTCTGGCGCGCCCTCGAGGAGCGTCCGGCGGCGGCGTGCGCCGGAGCACGGCTGCTGAGACCCGACGGCAGTGCCCAGCCCTCCGCCTGGCGCTTCCCGACGCCGAGGACCGCGCTCGCGGGAGCTCTGCTCCTGCACCGGCGCCTGACGGTCCAGAGCAAGGGCGATCGCACCCGCGAGGTCGACTGGTGCCAGTCGGCTGCCCTGCTCGTTCGCCGCGAGGCTGCGGAGGCCGTCGGCTGGCTGGATCCGGACTTCTTCGTCTATTCCGACGAGGTCGACTTCGCCCGCCGCCTGCGTGACGCGGGGTGGTTGAGCGTCTACGTGCCGGCGGCTGAGGCCGTCCACCATGAGCAGCTCTCGACCGACGCGGTCCCCGAGCGCCGGATCGTCGAGATGTCCCGGAACCGCGACCTCTACATGCGCAAGCATCACGGTCCGGCGGCGGCGCGGGCGGTCCGCTGGCTAACCGCCCTGCCGTACGCGCTGCGCGCGATCGCGGCGCTCGTGCTCCCGGGGCACTCGCCGCGGCGCTACTGGCGCCATGTCACCGCGTCGCTGCGGCCCGAGCGGGGCGACGGGCTGCGCGAGGCGGCCGAGCTCTACAACGAGGATCGCTGAGCCCGAGCTCGGCGATCAGGGCACCGACCACCTCAGCGTCGAGTTGGGTTCCGGCGACGCGGCGCAGCTCGCGCCGCGCCTGCTCGGGGGTGCGGGCGCGCCGGTACGGGCGTCTTGGTAGATGCTTGCGCCTCGCGCATGGGTGCGGCTATCGGCCGCTCCACGCCTGTCCTTGAGGCCGGCGGGCGAACGCTCGACATCTCGTCCCTCTCGCGGAGCGCTCGCGGGCCGGCCGTCGCGCTCAGACGTCGCGCAGGGGATCCTCGGCGTACGCCTCCACGTCCCCGTGGCGGGCACGGAAGGCGGCCACCCGGCGACGGCCGTCGAGCACGAGCGCGCGCGCGCCGTCACGCTCGTGCGGGTGGAAGAAGCGGGTCAGCAGGAGCGCGGCAGGGACGAGCCCGAGCCACGCGACGCGCAGGCCCAGCCCGGCCGCCCCATTCCTCGGCAGCAGCAGCTCGCCCGAGACGGCCACGCCGCCGAGGATGAGGACGAGCAGAGCGAGGCGTGTCCATTCGAAGCCGACCCTGAACAGCGAACGCGTGAGCGCATACATCACGGCCAGCATCGCCGCGTAGGCGCCGCACAGCGCGATCCCCGCTCCGGCGATCCCGAGGCCGGCGCCGCCGGCGGGAACGAGGATCACGAGCAGAGCGATGTTGACCGCGAGCCCGGCGGCGGCCGCAGGGAAGTTGCGGGAGGTCACGCGAGCCCTGCCGGCGATCGCGACGAACACGAGGTAGAGGCCGTACAGCGCCCATCCGAGCGCCAGCCACGGCAGCGCGCGGTAGGCGCCGAAGTAGCGGTGGGCGGCCAGCAGCGCGACCATCCAGCGGCCGAGCAGCGCGACGGCGCAGACGACCACCCCGGTCGCGAGGGCGTAATAGGTGGTGACGAGCGCGTACAGCCGGCCGGCCTCCTCGTCGCTCTCGATCGAGTAGGCCAGCGGCGGCCAGGCGTACTGGAAGCCGCGCACGGCCACGAAGACGACGGTCGCGAGCTTGATCGCGACCGCGTAGAGACCGGCCGCGCCGTGGGAGTAGGAGCGGAACAGGTAGAACCGGTCGGCGACCTGGAGCGCATAGACGCTCGCGTCGGCGGGCACTGTCGGCAGGCCGAAACGCAGCATCGCACGCAGGTCCTCGCGGCGGACGCGTAGCGAGAAGCGCCGCCGCAGCACCCACCAGAGCCCCAGCACGACGACCGTCGAGGCGGCGAAGTTGCCCAACAGCAGTCCGCGAGCGCCCTGGCCCGCGAAGACGACGAGCGTGATCGTGAAGGCGACGGTCATCGCGACGTTGGCGCCGGAGGCCACGATGTAGGTCCGGGCACGCTCGTCCACGCGCAGTTGGGCGTAGGCCATCTCGAGGTTCGTGAACGCCCACAGGCCGAGCACGGCGCAGTCGAGCAGGGTAGGGTCCTCGAAGCTGAGCAGCAGGCGCGACAACGGCGCGGCGAAGACGACGGCGGCGATGGCGGCGATCGAGGTCGTCCACGCGACGGTCGCGGTCGCGGTGCGTGCGATCCGCTCGCGCCTGACCGGGTCCTCGTCGTCGAAATAGAAGCGGATGAACGCCTCGCCGACGCCGACGCGGAGCAGGATGCTCGAGAGGATGACCGCCGTCAGCAGCGATTCGGCCGCGCCGTACGCGGCCGGGCTCAGATGATGGGTGTACAGGGGCAGCGTGAGGAGCGCCAGGCCCTTGGCGAGGATGTCCCCGAACTGGTACGCCGCGCCCGTGCTGATCAGGCGCTTGAGGTAGCCGAGCACCGCTCAGAAGCTACTGGGCTGCTCGGCCCGCGCCTGGCGGGCGAGCGCGACGCCGATTGCCAGGATCGCCCACGTGAACGGGTCCTCGAGGAAGTCGGCATAGGTCCAGGTGTGCAGCAGCAGCGCTGCCAGGCATGCGGCCAGCGCGATACGGGGAGGCGAGCGACCGGCGCCGCGGAACAACACGAGCATGCCGCTGATGAGCAGGGCGACGTAGAGGACCAGTCCAATCACGCCCTGCTCGGCCGCCACGGTCACGGGGATCGTGTGCGACGCCGAGGTCGCGTTCTCGGCGGTGGTTTCGCTGTGGCTCTTGTACTCGCGTTCGAAGGAGCCCGAGCCGAACCCCTGCACGGGCCGTTTTGCGAACAGTTCCACGCCGCCTGAGATCAGCTTGGTGCGCCCGCTCGTCGCGTTGCTGGTCGAGCCGCTGGAGCCCTTGAGGCCGAAGTGCAGGCTCGTCGGCGCGAGCAGGACGACGGCGCCGGCGATCGCCACGACGGCGAACGACGTGTAGATGGTCCTGCGGAGATCCCAGCGCCAGGCCGCCAGGACGGCAAGGCCGAGGAGCAGGGCGGCGATGCTCGACTGGGAGAAGCTCGTGATCAGGCCTCCGAGCAGCCACGTCAGCGCGGCGGCGCCCAGGAGCACCTCCCGCCGCTGACGGCTCCACAGCACGACGGTCGCCAGGGCGATCATCACCAGGGCGAGGAAGCGCCCGTAGATGTTCGGGTCGAAGAACAGCGAGTTGACGCGGAAGTAGTTGTCGTACTGGTTCGCGGCGACGACCTTGGGGTTCAGGAACAGCGACTTGCGGGCGTACTCGACGAAGCCGATGCCCGCGAAGACGACGGCCAGCGCGACCGCGACGCCGAGGCACCTGATCAGCAGCTCGCGCCGCCAGGTGACGTCACGCAGCAGCAGGAACAGCAGCGCGAAGGGGACGTAGAAGAACACGACGTTCTCCGCGGCGCGGGCGTGGTCGGCGGAGTAGATGCCCTGCAGCGCGTAGAGGACGACCGCTCCCAGGAGCGTCGCTTCGAGCATGCGCGGGCTGCTCCAGAGCTCGAGCGAGCGCCAGCCGCCGAGCAGCCGCCCCCGATCCTCTCGAGCCGCCTCGTCGGGCCCCGTGCGCCGGCGTAAGAGGACCGCGGGCAGCAGCCGCGTGAGGGTGCCGGCCGCCACGACGAGGTAGAGCGGGATCAGCAGGTTGACCGTCTTGCTTTCGAGCGAGATAGGGACCCTGAAGGGAAGCGCGAGGATCGCCAGGAGCGGGAGAGCGTCCTCGTATCGGCGCATCAGGAACGCGAGCGCGCCGATCGCGATCACGGCCGCGATCGCGCCGAGCACGATCGTGGAGCTGCTCGGCAGCGTGCTCGCGAGCGGAGCACCCACGGCGCTCACTGGCGCACCAGCGTGAAGCTGCGCGGCGAGAGAAGCGTTTTTTCCTGGTCGCGCAGGCCGATCCTGACCCGGTATTCACCGGCCGGGGCGAGCGGGCCGCGGATCTGTGGCACGAGGATCGCCCGGCCCGAGGCACTGCGCGTCACCTCATAGCGCGAGGCGTTGCCGCGGCGCCCATTCCAGCGCAGCGAGAACTGTTTGTAGCGGACGACCGGGTGGTCCCGCACGAGCGTCGCGACGACATCTCCCTTGACGTCGATGATCGAGACCGTCACGGCGTCGGCGTGCGAGAGCTTGAACGACATACGCTCGGATTTGATCCGTCCGGCGGGGGTCGGCGAGAAGACCGGCGTCAGTTCGAATTTCTGAATCGGCGTTGGCGTGTGCTTGAGCCGCTGGGTGACGAAGAAGGCGGCGAAGCAGGCGAGCACGAGCAGGACGAAGACCGCACGCGCCAGCGCATCGGTCTCCCCGGGGCCATCCCGGTCCGCGGCCGAGGAGCCATCGACCGCCACGGGCGCGTCGCTCAATCGTCGCCGCCGAGAGCGAACTGCTCGACCGTGTCGGAGCGCAGCCCCAGGCGGAGGGTCTCGAGCGAGAGCACGTCGGCGGGAGCGATGTTGCCGAGGTTGCACTCGCCGCCGAAGCGCTGCAGCAGCCACACCTGCTGCTCGCGCTGGGGCGCCTCGAAGATCAGTCGCTCGGGGTCGACTGCGTGCACGATCTCGTCGATCAGGCCCGTTCTGACCTCGCCCGTCGCGCGGTAGATACCGGCAGTGCCCGACTCGCGCGACTCTGCGATCACCTTCCAAGCGCCGGCCGCCAGATCGCGTTCTATCTGCTCGACCCACACGTAGGGAGCCATGATGAAGTCGGCGTCCTTGCTGCCCACCTCGGCCAGGACCACGAACTCACCGGTGAGGCGTTCGATCAGCTCACGCTTGACCTCGGCGGGAAGCTGGATCGTCCCATCGGAGACCTCGACGTGGCGCAGGCCGAGCTCGCGCAGCCACGCGATCAGGCCGTCGACGCGGCCCTGGCGTATGGCCAGCTCGGTCAGGGTCCCGCCGAGAACGACGGGGATGTCGTGCCGGGCGTAGAGGTCGAGCTTGGGGCGGAGGTTGCCGCTCACGAGCGCCGTGCCCCAGCCGAGCTTGACGATGTCGACCGCCCCGCCGGCGACCTCTAGAAGTCCCTCTGCCTCGGCAACCGACAGGCCCTTGTCGATCACGTGAGTGACGCCGTGCTCGCGCGGCTTGCTCGAGCGCTCGGGGATGTCGAGGAAACCGGCTATGGCAGCTTCGCGGCCGTGTCGGCGCCGACGATGACGACGACCTTGGCCGGACCGGCCAGCGGAGCGACGGCCGATTCCATCGGCTGTACCTGTTTGACCGACAGCGACCGGGCGACGCCTTCAGCGTCTGCCTGGTGGCCGGAGGCATACTCGACGACCGTCACCTGGTTGGCACCGGCGGGGCGCCCGCTGAGGGCGTTGGCCTGCGAGTAGCCGCTCTGCTGGAGCTGGCTTGAGATGCGGTGCGCGAGGCCGGCCTTTTCGGTGCCATTGAGCACCGTCACGACGGTTTCGGCCGGGTTGGCGGCCGCGGTGCTGGATTTGGACGCGCTCTTGGCGGTCTTCTTGTGCGCTTTGGTCGTCGTCGTGGTGCCGATCGTCGAGACCGATCGTGCCTGCGACGCCGTCGAGCCCTTCCCCGAGGAGCCGCCCATGGACGTCAGCGCGACGACAATCCCCGCGATCACGATCAGGCCTGCGACAGCGATCAGGATCACGCGCCGCGAGGAGCGTCCGGGGGGTTCCTCCCCGCCACGACGGCGAGCGGCGGCGGCCGGCGGCCGCCCCTCGCTCGCTGCCGCGCGCGCCGGCGCGGCGGCGGCGCGCGTCTCGCCGCGGCGCGACTGGCTCGGCGCGGACGGAGCAGGGGGGCGGCGCGGGGCGCTCGCGCCCGGGGCGGCGCTCTGTCCGCTGCGCTGGACGGACACCGCGGCGGCGCCGACCGCGGCGGCGCTCGCCGGGGCCGGGGATCGTCCGGCGGGCGCCGCGGGGGCTGGGATCGGCGGCGTACCCGCAGGGCTCGGAGCGCGGCCCTGCTGGGCGGCCGCGGCCGCCGATGCCGGCGAGCCGACCGGCGGGGAGGCGGGCCGCGGAGGCACGTGCTGCCCCGTGGCCGGCGGGGACTGCGCGGGGGGCGCGCCTGTCCTGCTCGCCTGCGAGTTGGACGGCGGGGTGACCGGAGGGCCGGGAAACAGGGGCTCACCGGGCGCGCGCGAAGCGCCAGGCGCTGCGGCGGACGCCGGCGGGCGAGTCGCAACGGGCACGACCGCCTGTGCAGCCGCCGTCTGGGGCGAGGGCGGCTGGGCGGCCGGCGGCGAGGTCGGCCCCGCGGACTGAGCGGGCGCCGCAGGCTGACCGGTGGCGGCAGGGGCGGGCGCGCCCGAGTTGGCCACGGCGGCCGAGGCAGCTCCGGCGGCTGCAGCGGTGCCCACGGCGGGGGCTCCGGCCGGCGCCGGCGCCTGTCCGGGAACGCCGGGGGCGGGAGTCTGGCCCATGGGTTGCGCGACGACGCGCGTTGCCGGGGCGGCGCCGGTGGCGGCGGCGGCTCGGCTGTGAATGGGCGCCGCGCGGGGCACGGGACGGGCCTGCGCGGCGGCCGGTGAGCCCTGCTGCTCGAGACGGGCGGCTGCCGCGGCGGCCACCCGGAGCTCGGCGTCGGCGTCGCGCTCGGGTGCGCGGCCGGCCCATTCGCGCAGGCGCTTGATCTCACGTGCCTGTGAGAAGACGAGCAGCGAGAGGACGGCGATTCCCGCGAGCGCGGCGAAGGCCGCAATCGCTCCGACCTGCGTGAGAGAGCTCGAGAACGAGAACGCGAGCGGCAAATGGGTCATGAGTTGGGGGAGTGTACGAGGGGAGCAGGCGCACCCGCGGCGTCGGAGGCCGGCTGCGGCCCGTCGACGGCGGGCGGGAGCGCCCCGTTGGCGCTCGGCGGCGGGGCCGGCTCCTCCTCTTCGGCCTGCTCACGCCGCTCGGCCGACAGCTCGGAGACCTTGGCGGCGAGGCCCGCGGCGTCGCCTTCGAGGACCAACAGACCGATCTCCGCGAACATCGACTCGACGGCCGCCGGTGCCATCGGCTCGCGGTCGGCGATGAGAATCTTCTCAGCCTCGGTCGACAACGGGCGCTCGTAGCTGTTGAACAGCTCCTCCTGGAGCTTCTCACCGGGGCGCCTGCCCGTGATCTCGACGTCTATGTCGCGATCGGGGTCGAGGCCCGAGAGGTCGATCATGGCCCGGGCGAGATCGACGATGCGGACGGGCTCGCCCATGTCGAGGACGAACACGGCGGCACCGCTGCGAGCGCCCGCGGTGGTCTCCTCGGCGGCGGCGAGCGACCCCGAGCGGATGATCAGCTGGACGGCCTCGGGGATCGTCATGAAGTAGCGGGTCATGCGCTCGTCGGTGACCGTCACGGGGCCGCCCCGCTCGATCTGGCGGCGGAAGATCGGCACGACGCTCCCGGAGGAGCCGAGTACGTTGCCGAAGCGCACGGCGGCGTAGCGCGTCTGCGGGAAGCGGCCCGTGGCCGCCTCCAGAGCGAACTCGGCGAGCGCCTTGGAGGCACCCATGACGGTGGCGGGCGCAACCGCCTTGTCGGTGGAGACGAGCACGAAGCGCCTGACGCCCAGCTCGCCGGCGACGTGCGCGACGACGCGGGTGGCGATGGCGTTGTTGCGGACGGCCTCGACGGGATTGGCCTCCATCAGCCCGACGTGCTTGTAGGCGGCGGCATGGAAGACGACGGTCGGCCGGTACTCGGCGAGGATTTCGCGCATCCGCTCCTCCTCCTTGCAGTCCGCCAGCACGGCGGCGAGCATCGACGGCGGCACGTGGCGCTCGTCCTCGAGTTCGCGCTGGATCGAGAAGAGGTTGTCCTCGGCGTGGTCGAGCAGGACGATCCGATGGGGCTCGACGCGCGCGATCTGCCGGCACAGCTCGGAGCCGATCGAGCCGCCGGCGCCGGTTACCAGGACGGTCGCGCCGGCGAGGTAGGAGCCGACCGTCTCGAGCTCCATGTGCACCGGCTCGCGGCCGAGCACGTCCTCGACGCGGACCTCGCGCATCTGGCGCGCGAGCGCGCCGCGCGTCTGCAGAAGCTCGAAGACCGTCGGTAGCGTCCGCACGGGAATGCCGCGGGCGCGGCACTCGCGCACGATCCGCGCGCGAGTGGACCCAGGCGCCGAGGGTATGGCGATGATGACTTCGTCGGGCTCGGCATCGTCGAGGATGCGTGGGAGGTCGGCTTCGGTGTTGCCGCGGACGCGCACGCCGTCCATCCGCAGGCCGCGCTTGTGGGGGTCGTCGTCGAGGAAGCCGACCGGCGAGAGCCCGAGCTCGCGATTGCGCATGATCTCGCGCAGGACCAGGCGCCCGCCGTCGCCGGCGCCGGCGATCAGGACGGACCGCTGGCTCTTGCGCCCGCCGCGGAACGCCGCCAGCGGACGGCGCTCATAGATGCTGCGGGCGAGCGCCCGCGCGCCGACGAGGAAGACGAGCGAGAGCAGCGCGAACAGGATGATCACGCCGTTGGGCAGCAGGATCGCGGAGGTGCCGTGCGCGGTCGCCCGCTCGACGGGCCGCACGACGACGATCGCGACGACGACGAGCAGGACGATCGCGACGATCGCTCGCAGGACGGCCTCGTAGTCGCGCTGGCCCGAGTAGCGCCAGCGGCGCTGGTAGACGCGGGAGAGCACGAGCACGGGGAGGCTGCCCGCGAGCACCCACCAGATCGTCCGCTCGCGCAGCTGCTCGTAGTGGCCGGTCGGGCCGTGGTCGAAGCGCAGCTGGAAGGCGAGGTAGTACGCGAGCGCGACCAGCACCCCGTCCACTGCGAGTTGAGGCAAGGAGTGACGGTGGAGGGGAAGGGCCGCCGAGCGGATCCGTCGGCGCATTGCCTGGATTGTAAGGCTCTAGGGCGACTGTGGCGAGGCCGGCGGGGGCTTTTGCACGGGTGCGAGCAAGAGCTCGATCAGGGTGAGCGGGTCGCGGCGGATGCGCGGCGCCTCGCCGGCGCGCTCGCGCGGTCGCAGATCGAGGTCCTCGGCGCGGACGAGCGGGCGCAGCCGGCCTTCGGCGATCAGGCGCTCGTCGACGGCGCCCAGGCGCCCCTGAAAGGTGGTGTAGACGGGTGTGCCGAGCGCGACAGCCTCGCGATTCATCGTCCCTCCGGCCGAGATCACGAGGTCCGCGCGGGCGATCAGCGACTGCGCGTCGATCGCATGCTCGGGTACCACGAAGGCGGGAAAGCGGCGCAGCTCCTCGCGCTGGGAGGCGACGCGCGGCAGCACGACGGTCTGCGTGCCGTGCTCGGCCGCCGCCGAGCGCAGGCGCTCGAGCACGCCGGCGAACACGTCGTTCTCGAAGCGGTGGTAGAGCGAGACCTCGGGTGGAGTGCGTACGACGACGAGCGGGCGGGCGGGGTCGATCGCGAGCTCGTCGAGGACCGCTGCGGAGGGCTCGAAGTCGGCGAGGTAGTACTCCTCCTTGAGTCCGGCATATGCGCGGATCTTGCCGCTCGCGCCGTAGCGGGCCAGGCGAGCGGGCGGGATCGCGTCCGGGACGACGACCGCGGCGGCGAGCCGGCAGTTGACGTTGTGCTGGACAGTCGCCCACTCGTAGTCGAACATCGTCGAGCTCGGTATCCGCAGGAACGCGGCGGCGACGCTGATGTCGTTGGAGCCGTGACCGAGGGCGATGTCAAACCCGCTGCCCGCCGCGCGCGCATCGGCGCGCGCCCAGCGCAGGAGCGCGGCAGATCGCGAGACCAGACCGCCGGCCTTTGCCGCCAGGCGCTCGCCTCGGTGGCGCCCGATCGCCGTGTGGGTGATGCCCAGGCGCTCGCACAGCTCGATCGTCTGGGCGAAGTCGCGGGCCGTCACACGCACGTCGTGGCCATCGCCCAGCAGCCCCTCGACGACCGGGCGCATGACCAGGACGTGGGGGCTGTTGGTGAGGTCGATCCAGACGCGCATGCGCGCAGGGACGGTACCCGGTCACGGTATCGTTGCCGACCATGCTCGTCATCGCGTCGGTCTCGGAATCGCTCGTCAACGTCGCCTGGCACTTCGTCCGGGATGCGGGCCTGCCGGCGATCTTCATCCTGATGCTCGCCGAGAGCGCGTGCATCCCGATCCCCTCCGAGGCGACGATGCTGTTCGCGGGCTTCGCGGTCGCAGAACCGGGCAGCAGCAGCGCCCACCACCACCTGACCCTCCTGGGGATCGTCGTGGCCGGCGTGCTCGGCAACCTGCTGGGCTCCTGGATCGCCTACGGCGTTGGGCGCGGCGGGCGAATCGAGCTGCTCGAACGCCACGGCCGCTGGCTGCACCTGAAGCCGAGTCATCTCCAATGGGCGGACCGCTGGTTCGAGCGCTACGGCGGCCGTGCTGTTCTCATCAGCCGCATCCTGCCGATCATCCGCACGTTCATCTCGCTGCCGGCCGGAGTGGCGCGGATGCCGTTCGCGCGCTTCACGCTCCTGACCCTGGCCGGCTGCATCCCGTGGGTGCTCGGGCTGGCGCTGGCCGGAGAAGCGGTCGGGCACAACTGGGAGAGTGTTCGCAAGGGCTTCGAGTACGTCGACTATGCGGTCGTCGCCGGTGTCGTCGTGGCGATCGCCTACGCCGTCGTGCGCCGGCGGCGAGCCCGCCGCGAGCCGGCGACCGATGCGCTCGGCTGAGCGGGCACTGCCTCTTCGCCACGCGCTGGCGCTGGGTCTGCTCCAGGGCCCAACGGAGCTCCTGCCGGTCTCCTCCTCCGGACACACGACGCTCCTCCCCCTGCTCGCCGGCTGGCCCTACGGGGAGCTCGACGGGGCGCAGCGAAAGTCCTTCGAGGTCGCGCTCCACGCCGGCGCCGGGGTCGCGCTTGCGATCCACATGCGCGGCGAGCTGAGGCGCCAGATAGTTGACATGGACGGGCCGCGTTCAGGCTTTCTCGCCCTGTCGCTCCTCCCGCCGACGGTCGTGGGCCTGATCTTCGGTGAAGCGATCGAGCGTCGCCTGGGCGGCCCGCGATCGATCGCCGCCGGTCTCATCGGCGGTGGCTTGGCAATGGCGATCGCTGACCTCGTCGGGCCGCGCTCGGGACGCGGGCGCGAGGAGGCCGGCCCGCTCGACGGCCTCGCGCTCGGTCTCGCCCAGGCGGCGGCGCTCATCCCCGGGGTGTCGCGTAGCGGCGCGACCCTGGCGGCAGCGCGTGCCCGTGGCTTCGGGCGCGGGGCGGCGCGCTCGCTGTCGTGGGAGGCGGCACTGCCGGTGATCGTGGGCGCGAGCGCACTGCAGGGCGCGCGCCTGGCACACCGCGGCATCACGCAGGGCACGCGCGCAGCCCTCGCCGTCGGGGCGATCTCCGCCTTCGTCTCGACGCTTGGGAGCGCCCGGGTGCTCGGGCCACGTCGCCCGAGCGAGCGCTCGCTGCTCCCGTTCGCGCTCTACCGCTGTCTGCTGGCGGCCGCCTCACTCGTGCGCGCCCCGGCCTCCGGAGGCGCCCGATGAGCGTGCTCGGCACCGTCATCGGCGGTCGCTACCGGCTCGAAACGGAGATCGGCCGCGGTGGCATGTCGACGGTCTACTGCGCCTTCGACACCGTGCTCGAGCGCAAGGTGGCGGTCAAGCTGATGCACCGAGAGATCGCCGCCGACTCCGACCAGCTCGAGCGCTTCCGCCGGGAGGCGCGGTCGGTGGCCCAGCTGAACCATCCCCACGTGGTCACCGTGATCGACGCGGGCGAGGAGCCCTCGCCGGACGACGGCGCGGTGGGCTCGCCCTACATCGTGCTCGAGTACGTCGAGGGCGAGACGCTCAAGGACGTCATCCGCCGCGAAGCTCCCCTTGAGATCCCCCAGGCGATCGCCTACGCGATCGAGATCGCGAGGGCGCTCGGCGCCGCCCATGAGCGCCAGATCGTCCATCGCGACGTCAAGCCGGACAACGTCCTGATCAGCGAGGAAGGCGGCGCCAAGATCACCGACTTCGGGATCGCGAGGACGCTGACCGAGGAAGGCCTGACGATGGCCGGGCGGGTGCTCGGCACGACCGACTACGTCTCCCCCGAGCAGGCGCTCGGGGAGCCCGTGACGGGGCAGTCGGACCTCTACTCGCTCGGGGTCGTGCTCTACGAGATGCTCACCGGCGAGGTCCCGTTCCGCGGCGACTCCCCGGTGGCGGTGGCGATGAAGCACGTCCGCGAGGAGATCCCCGACGTCCAGCTCCGCCGCCCGGAGCTTTCGGCAGCGACAGCCGCCGTGCTCGAGCGCGCTGTCGCCAAGGACCTCAACCGCCGCTACCGGGACGCGCAGAGCATGGTCTCCGACCTCGAGGATGTGCTCGCGCTGGAGGCCTCGCGCAGCGGTCAGGCGACGGGCGAGGTCACGACGGTGCTCCGTTCGCTGCCCGGCGGAGCCCGCCGGCGGCTGCCGTGGCGGATTCGCCACCCCTCGCGGCCGATCCAGCTGCTGGCGCTCGTGATCGTCGCCGTGGCGGTGGTGCTGCTGATCGCAGCCGAGCAGACCCACCGCGGCACGGGCGTGGCGGCGGACGTCCAGGCACATCAGGGGCTGCAGCAGGTGCCACTCAGCCAGTCGGCCGCCCACGACTACAACCCGTTCGGCACGGGACCCGAAAACCGTGACCAGATCGAGAACGTGGTCGACAACGACCCCAACACGACGTGGAGCACCGAGCAGTACTACGAAGGGACGCTCCGTAAGGCCGGCGGCGTCGGCGCGGGCATCTACCTCGACGCGGCCCCGGCGGTCGCCGGCAGGGCGATCGCGATCCAGACGCCGACGCCGGGCTTCGCGGTGCAGGTCTACGTCGCCGACCACGTCAACCTGTCGCTGCCGTATGGCTCCTCGGCCTCGCTGAACGCGCGTGGCTGGCAGGGGCCGGTCGGCTCCAGCGGTTCGGTACGCAGCGGCGAACGCATCGCCCTGCACATGCACGGTCGCGCGGCGCGCTTCTACCTCGTGTGGCTCACGACCCTGCCGGCGGGACGCCAGTCGGCGACGATCGCCGACCTGACCCTGTTCAGGTAGGGCTCAGAAGATGAACGCCCGCCGGCGCTCGTGGCGCTCGCAGGCGTGGCGGCAGAGGCGATCGACGAGCTCGGGGTAGGGGACGCCCGAGGCGTCGAGGAGCTTGGCGTAGACGCTCGTGGGCGTGAAGCCGGGCATCGTGTTGAGCTCGTTCAGAAGCACGGTCTCGCCGTCGACGAAGAAATCGGCGCGCGCAAGACCCTCGCACCCGGTCGCATGGAAGACTCGCACGGCCAGCTCGCGAACCTGCTCGTGGGCGCCAGCGGAGATCCCGGCGGGCACGCGCAGCTCCATTCCGCCGGGCGAGTACTTGGCCTCGAAGTCATACATGTCACTGTCGAAGGCGATCTCGCCGGGCTCCGACGCGAGCGCTGCGTCGTGCTCGGAGGCGAGGCAGGAGAGCACCCCGCACTCGATCTCCTTGCCGGCGGCGATCGCCTCGACGATCACGAGCTCGTCGTGCGCGAAGGCTTCCTCGAGGGCGCCGGCGAGGGCATCGGCCGCCTCGACCTTGACGATGCCGACCGAGGAGCCGAGGTGGGCGGGCTTGACGAACACGGGCAGGCCGAGACGCTCGAGCTCGGCCAGTACGGAGGCGGCGTCGTGCTCGTATCGCGCTGCGCGCACCCCGGCGAAGGCGACCTGCGGGATCGCGGACCCGGCCATCAGCTCTTTGAACATGACCTTGTCCAGGCACAGCGCCGAGGCGGCGACGCCGGCGCCGACATAGGGGACGTCGAGCACCTCGAGCAACCCCTGGACGCTCCCGTCCTCGCCGAAGGGCCCGTGCAGGGCGGGGAACACGACGTCGACGCCGAGGAAGCCCGCGCCGGGCGTGACACTCAACTCGGTGTCCTCGCGGCGCCAGACCCCATCGCGGCCGATCTCCACCCACACGACCCCGTGCCCGGCGGAGAGGAGCCCGTCGCGCACGGCAGAACCCGAGGACAGCGACACGTCGTGCTCGGAGGAGCGGCCGCCGGCGAGGACGGCGACGGTGAGCGGCGTGTGAGGGCCGGCGGCGGACACGGCCTAGCCCGCCCCGGGCGGGGTCGGCGTGGTGGGGGTGGTCGATGGCGTCGTGGGGGTGGTGGGTGTCGTCTGGGTGCCGAGCACGCCGACCGTGATCGTGACGGTGGCTCCCTTGCGCGCCTGGGAGCTGCCGGCGGGATTTTGGCGCAGAACCATTCCGACCTGTTCCGGGCTGGCGGTCGGGGCGGTGACCTTCTTGGGCTTGAAGCCGGCCTGTCCGAGGGCCGCGACGGCGAGCGCTTCGGACTGGCCGACGACTTCGGGCACCGCGCTTTCCTTGGGCGCCTGGGCGACGGTGAGATCGACCTTTGAGGCTCCCTGCACCGAGGTACCGGTCGCCGGCGACTGCGAGAGGACAGTTCCGGGCGCCTGCGTCGTGGAGTCCTTCTGGGTGACGGTGCCGAGCGCCAGCCCGGCGTTGACGAGCGTCGCTTCGGCCGCCGACTGCGACTGGCCGACCATGTCGGGGACGGACACCGGCGCGGGCCCGCTGGAGACGAGCACCGTCACGGGGCTGCCGACCTGGGTGACGGTGAAGGCCCCGGGTTCGGTCCCGATGACATGCCCCGAGGCGACAGTCGTGCTCGCCTGCTTCTTGACAGTCGGCTTGAAACCGGCCTGCTTGAGCTTCTGGACGGCTGACGCGGCGCTCATGTTGCCGACGTTGGGGAGCGCCTTGCTTGCCGGGCCGCCGGAGACGGCGAAGTTGACCCGGCTGCCCTTTTCGATCTTGCTTTCGGCGGGCGGGGATTGGCTGATGACGAGACCTGTGGGAACGGTCGTGCTCGACGCGAGCGAGGGCACCGGGTTCAGCCCGGCTCGCCTGAGCACCGCGCCGGCCGCCTGTTCGCTCAGTCCGGTGACGCGCGGCACGACGACGGACTTGTGCGACTGCGAGAGCAGCAGGAGGAGCGCGACGACGGCGATGACCACGAACGCGAGCAGTCCCCACAGCAGCCCGCGACTCCGCCCCTCCTCCTCGGGGGGAGGCAGCGCGCCGTACTCCTCGGAGGGAAGCCCCGCGGGGGCCAGCAGCACGGCGCCCGCGGCGGGGCGGTGGGGTTTCACGGGCGCGTTCTCGACGACGCTGCTGGCCGCCGCGTTCGAGTAGGCCGGCAGCAACTCGCGCTCGTGCTGGAGGGCCGCGATCAGTTCGTCGGCGTCGGCGTAGCGGTCGGCGGGGTCCTTGGCGAGTGCGCGCAGCACGACCGCGTCGAGCGAGGGCGGGATGACGGGGTTGAGCTCGCTCGGGGGGCGCGGCTGGGCGGAGACCTGCTTGAAGGCGATCGCGACAGCGCTCTCACCCTCGAACGGCACGACTCCCGTGAGCAGCTCGTAGAGGATGACGCCGACCGAGTAGATGTCCGAGGCGGCACTGACCGAGAAGCCCTGGGCCTGCTCGGGGGAGAGGTACTGGGCGGTGCCCATGATCGAGCCAGTCATCGTCATGTCCGAGGCGCCCGCCCGGGCGATGCCGAAGTCGGTGACCCGCGCTCGTCCCTCCTCATCGAGGATGACGTTGTGGGGCTTGAGATCGCGGTGGATGACGCCGCGGCGGTGGGCGAAGCGCGCGCCGCGGAGGATCTGGATGACGAGGTCGATGGCGGCAACCGGGTCGAGTGCTCCGCCCTCGCGGATGATCGTCTTGAGCGAGCGGCCAGCGACGTACTCCATCGCGATGTAGTAGGTGCCGTTCCACTCGCCGCGGTCGAAGATGCCGACGATGTTGGGGTGCGAGAGGGCGGCGGCGCTTGAGGCCTCGCGCTTGAAGCGCTCGACGAACTCCTGGTCTTCGGCGAAGTGCTGGTGCAGCACCTTGACGGCGACCTCGCGGCCGAGGAGCTGGTCCTGGGCGAGATAGACCTCGGCCATGCCGCCGGAGCCGAGACGCGAGATGACGCGGTAGCGCCCGTCGATGATCGTCTCGGGCTCAATCATGGAGCAGCCTTTCGATGACGGCCTTGGCCACGGGCGCTGCAAACGCGGCGCCCTGCCCAGGCACTCCCTGCAGCGTCGTGGCGATCGCGACACGCGGGTTGGCCGCGGGCGCGAAGGCGATGAACCAGACGTTGTTGATCGTGTTGCCGATCTGGGTCTCAGCGGTGCCCGTCTTGCCGGCCACCCGGACGCCCGGGATCTGAGCGCTCGTGCCCGTCCCTTCGTTGACCACGGCTTCCATCATGGCCGTGACCTCGGCGGCGGTCGAGGGCTTCATGACCACCGACTGCACGCGGGGGTCGATGCGCTGGACGGTCTGCCCTTCGGAGTCGACGATCCGGCTGGTGATGTGGGGGACCATGAGCGTGCCGCGATTGGCGACGGCCGCGGCGACCTCAGACATCTGCAGCGCGGTGACGGCGAGCTTGTCCTGGCCGATGCCCATGCGCCCGACGTCGACGCGACTGTTCGTGGGCCGGAGCAGCCGAGTGCCGAGGTACTCGCCGCTGCTCGACATTTCGTCGGACGGGTAGTCGAGCTGCGGCTTCTTGTCGAAGCCGAAGCGTTCCATGTAGCGCCCCATGGTCTGGCTGCCGAGGTGTTCGGCGACCTGAGCCCAGACGGTGTTGACGGACTTGGCGAGTGCCTCAGTGAGGGTGATCGGGCCGAAGGTCTCGTTTTCATCGTTCTGCAGCGGCACGCCGGAGATGCGGATGTCGTTGCGTCCGTTGACGAGCGATTCGCGCGTGTAGGCACCGGTGTCGATCGCGGCGGTGGCGGTCACGACCTTGAACGTCGAGCCGGGGGCATAGCCGAACTGGACCGCGCGGTTGATGAGCGGGCGGTTCTTGCTGTCGGTGGCCAGCCGCGAGTAGGTGCGGGTCGAGCGCAGCGCGTTGGGGTCATAGCCGGGAGTCGAGGCCATCACCTCGACGGCGCCGGTACGGGGATCGAGCGCGACGACCGCGCCCTGATGGCCGGCGAGCTGTTCCTCGGCGACGCGTTGGGCCTTGGGGTCGAGCGAGGTGACGATCTTCGATCCGCGCCGGCGCTTGCCCTCGAGCTGGTCGAGGATGCGCTGCACGCCCGTGCCGGTCTGGCCGGTGAGGGGTCCGTTGCGAAAGCGCTCCAGCCCGCTGCTGCCGAGCGTCGTGAAGTAGTAGCCGAGGGGGTGGCCGAACTCTTCGCCGGCGGGGTAGGTGCGTTCGTAGGTGCCTCCGGGCTGGGGCACCGAGCGGGCGAGGACGGTGCCGTCGCGGGCGACGATGGGGCCGCGGTCGATCGTCTGCTGCTCGAGCAGGTTGCGGGCGTTGAGCGGGTTCTGCCGCAGCGAGGAGGCTTCGAAGACCGTCCAGCGCGAGGTGAAGGCGACCAGCAGCGCGAACAGGACGGCGACGAACCCGTAGAGGCGAACGATCGGACGGTTCACGAGCAGGGGCTCATTCGAGTTCGGACAGTTCGAGGCTGCGGATCAGCGATGCGGCGCTGCCTTCCGAGCGCAGCGAGTGGTCGAGCAGGGTCTGGCGGCGTTCGGCGGGCACCGTCGACGCGCTGACGCCCGAGACATAGGCGCTGCTGTAGAGGTTGAGATGGCCGGGTAGCGAGAAGGGCACGCCCCTGTAGAGCGTGACGAGACCCCGGTCGTTGGTGGCGATGAAGTAGACCGACTGCAACGCCAGGTAGGCGCCGGCGCCGATCATGCCGAGAAGGACGAGCGTGAGCGTGAGGACGCCGGCACGGCGCAGGCGACGTCGCCTGCGCGCGCCGTCGACGGGGCCCGGCAGCGGGGTGGCCGCGCGCGGGCGCCGGACCGCGCGGGGGGGTGCCTCGGGGGGCGCGACGGCCGGCATCCCGGTGATCGTCACCGGTTCGTGCTCGACGGGCGCCTGGGCGCCAGCGCCGACCTCCTCCAGGCGCAGCAGCACGACCGTGATGTTGTCGCGGCCGCCGGCCTCGTTGGCCGCGGCGATCAGGCTCTCGCCGGCGTCGCGCAGACTCGGGTTGGCAAGCAGCACGGAGGCGATCAGCTCCTCGGAGATCATCGTCGTGAGACCATCGCTGCAGAGCAGGTACACGTCGCCGGAGCGCGCCTGGAAGGAGCGCGTGTCGACCTCGACGGTGCCCTCGGGGCCGAGCGCACGGGTGATGACCGACCGCTGCGGGTGCTCGACGGCTTCCTCCGGCGTGAGGCGTCCCTGGCGCATCAGCTCGTCGACGAGGGAGTGATCGTCGGTCAGGCGCAGCAGCTGGCCGTCGCGCAGGCAGTAGGCGCGGCTGTCTCCGACGTGGGCGATCGCGACCTCGGTCTCGCCGACATAGACGGCCGTCAGCGTGGTGCCCATGCCGGCCTGCTCGGCATGGGTGTGGGAGAGCTCGTGGATGCGAGCGTTGGCCGCCTGGGCGAGCTCGGCGAGCGCGAGCTCGGGCTCGTGGCGTTCGTCGAGGCCGGGCTGGAAGGACTCGACGGCGATGCGCGAGGCGACCTCGCCCGCCTGGGCGCCGCCCATGCCGTCGGCGACGACGAACAGCGGCGAGCGCGCGAGCAGCGAGTCCTCGTTGGCGCGACGCTGGCGGCCGGTGTCGGTACCGGCATATTGCTCGGCGACCCGCAGCACGTCAGTCGGCCTCGAACACGAATTCGCTGTCGCCGATTCGCACGCGGTCGCCCGGGTGCAGCGGTCTCGGCGTCTGCAGCAGCTCCTCGTTGAGGTAGGTGCCGTTGGTGGAGTCGAGGT
>DAIRTT010000009.1:0-27142 GCA_036803745.1 Solirubrobacteraceae bacterium
GCGAGTGAGGGTGTCTGCGCACGGCTGCTTCGCATCTTGTCGGCGAGCTGGTAGATGCGTTTCTCGTCCTGGCCGTCACTACCGAGCTCCTCGCGCGCTAGGAACCACTCGGTGCCATTTCGGGCACGGCTCGCCTGGACGTAGCTGCTCTCCTTGCTGGTTTGCCAGCCGCCGGTGACAACAATGGAGCGGTCCACGGTTGCGCCCTGCTGGCGGTAGACGTGCTGGGCGTAGGCGAGGCGCAGCTTCTCGAGCGCATCGCCCGCGAGGTTCACGACGCGATCGGAGCCGTCGAGCCGGACGGTGAGCCCGTCGTGTTCGCTGACGCGGGCGACCTCTCCGCGGGCTCCGTTCTCTATCCGGGGTTCCCCCGGTGTTCGATGCTGTGCCGTGAAGGTGACCAGGTCGCCTTCGTGCAGGCCGTAGTGCTGGTGCGGTAGGGGCACCTCCCTCTCCCCCAGTTCGCCTCGTTCCGCTCGGAGCTGCTGGGCGCGAGCGTTGAGGCGGTCGATCTCGGTGTTCGACGCGTCAGCGATCAGAGCAACATCACGGATGGGATGTTTCTCGGTGAGCTCGGCCCAGCGCTGGACGCCGGCCTCCCCGGCCTGGTCGCGGGTGTCGGTGAAGAAGAGTTGCCCGCGGGCTTGGTAGTGCGCCATCGCCTGCTCCGGCTCCCCGGCACGTAGCGCTGCCCATGCGCGGCGCTCGTCCGGGTCACTCGTGCGGCGAACATCTGCAAGTTCCGCTGTGGGCGCCTGGCGGGAGAGGCGGTCGAACATGCCGCCGGGTCCGATCGACGGGAGCTGCTTGCCGTCACCGACCGCGACAAGCTTAGCCCCCGATCTGGCGATCACGTCGGTGAGTCCCTCGAGGCGTTTGTGATCTGCCATACCGGCCTCGTCGAAGAAGACCGTGCTGGCGGCTCCAAGCTCCAGGCGCCCCGTGTTTGCGCGCACCACCAACGCATCCAGGGTCATCGTCCGGCCTTGGAGTGCGGGGCTGTCCGCACCCAACCGCTCAGCGGTCGACCCGGACACGGCGACACCGAACACTTCGCGTCCGGCGAGACGCTCGGCTCTCGCGGCGGCGTCGATGACGACGCCCTTCCCGGTGCCGGCCGGCCCGATCAGGACCGCCAGGCGCTCGGGGCCCGTCAACGTCTCCAGGGCGTCGGTTTGCTCTGCGGACAAGGGAGCTGCGATGCGCTCTGCGACAGCGTCGCCCGCGTCATGTCTCGCCTGTTCCCCGACATCGCGTCCAGCGGGCTCAGACAGCGTCTCGGCGTGACGCTCGATCGCCTGCTCCTGCGCACGGACAGCGAGCGTCGTCATCTGCCCGCCCTCCAACGTCAGAATGCGCCGCTCGCTCACCATCGCGCGTGCGGTGCCGACGGCGGCCTCGGGACCAAGCTCGCCGGCGCTCTGCTCGAGCGCGACGGCACGCAGCACCTTCGAGTCGAATACGGCGGCATGCTCGGTCAGGCGCTCTTCGATGCGGTTCTCGACCGGCTGCTCCCGCGGCGAGGGTGCAGAGAAGCTGACCAGATGCACTGCCTGATCCGCCCCGAAGCCATGGCGGTCCCCCGTGTTCGACCAGACACGCTCGAGATCGGTCCGTGTCGAGAGCTCCTTGGCGCGACGGTTCTCAAGCGCCAGGTTTCGCAGCTCGCCGCGCCCGGGGGCACGGCCGTGTTTCGCGCGGAAGCGCTCGGCGGCGCGGGCGACCTCCTTGTGGCGGCCGGAGAAATCCTCGAGCAGAGCACGCGGGACACCGGCGATCTCGAAGTACTTGCCGTCCTTCCCCGTCCCCTGCTCGATCCCGTAGCCCTGGCCGGCCAGCTCCTCGGCGAGAGCGGAGCGGTAGAACGCGCCGACCTCCCGTGCGCCACGAAACACCGCCCGTGAGCCGACCGCGACGATCCGGTCATCCTCACGAACCGCCCCGGTGATCACCACATGCGAATGCAGCTGAGGGTCGGGCGCCTCGGCACCCGTGACGCCCCTTGCCGTCGTATGTCTGTATGCGGTCGCGATCACGTCCTTCGCATGCTCTTCAACCACGATCCCGTCATAGCGACGCCGGACCACGGGAACCCGCTCCTTCAGGTAGCCGACCGATCGCTCGACCGCGCGGGCGTGCGCCGCTTCGATCTGCTCACGCTGCCACGGGTCACCGAGCGCCCAGACGACCGACACGGACTTCGGGGCGCTGAACGTCACGTCGATCCCGCCGCCGCGGTTCCCATCCGCACCCGCCGGTCGCAGCCAGCGGCCGGTGCCCGGGTCGCGGCCTTCCATCAACGCCACGAACTGCTTGCCGTCGACTGGTGCGGAGCCGTCGATCCCGAGCCGCGCCAGCGTCTCGGGATCAGAGAGCCACCGGCCCGGTGCCTCGGTCAGCTCCCCGTCGGGCGTGAGGTAGTAGTCGCCCTGCTCGGGGGCGATCGTCTTTCCCTCCAGGTACTGGGCATAGCCCGGGCCACGCCCGGCACCGATGCTGGCAGCGGTCATCACGGTGGTTAATGACCGCGACGGGCTCAAACCGGCCACAGCAATCGCACAGCGATTGCCTTGGCGTGCATCTGGTGTGGCTTCAGTTGCTGTTCGAGGGCGCCGACACGTTCGGTGTGGGTGCCCTATGCGTGATGGTGCTCGTGAGGAGCACGCGAGCGTCGACGCGAAGAGGTCATGGGGATCCCTGTGGGCTGAGTCGCGGTGTGGGTTGCCGGCAGCGGCGTTCGCTTCGGCCCGTCGGCCGCTCGACGCGCGTACAGGCGTCGCGTCACGCTCGTACGGTGGGCGCGGGAACCCGTAGCGGGCGCGGTTGCCAAACAACGCCAGCGGGGAGATCCACGTGATCAGGTCGGCGGCGGTGCGTGGACCAGCTCGACGCAGCGGCCGAGCGATCCGAGGCGATCCGGGGGCACGGGCGTTTATCTGTCCTATGGTTGCGAGAAGATTGAATCGGTGTTCTGACGCGCCACAAGGCGTTGAACCTTCTCTTTCCAGAGGTGACCCATGAAACGAAAGCGATACCGTCGGGGGCCTACCAAAGCCGAAATGAAGCGCTTGATGGGCAAGCCCGCCAAAACGCAACATCTGACGGTGGCACGGGCTGGTGAGCCGCCAGCCGCCGATCATCTGAAGGCACTCAAGGCTTCTGTAGCCGCGCATCTCGACTTGCACTTCGACATTTACGAAGGCTCGGACGGTCTCGCGTTCTGTTGGGGCGGGAGGAAGCTTGCGTGGTTGTGGGAGAAAGAGGCGGCGGCGGTCGGGGGTTCTCACGAACGGATCTACGCGGACTTCCTCGAGCCCGGCGATCACTGGGATGCGCTTCGCGGTCTGTTGCTGATGCTCGCGCCAGCCGGCGATGCAGCGCGGACGTTGGGGGAGGCGTCGGCGACGGTCGCGGCGATGCCCGACTCTTGGACCACCGCCGTCCGTTCCGCAGCTTCGCTCGCGAGCCAGCGAATCCGGACTGGTCGTATGCGTGCGTTTGATCGCGTCGTTGTTTTGGAAGCGCCGCTCTACCAGATCCGATTTGACCCGGTTCGGCCAGTCGCGGACACCCCGGCTGTGGCGTTTTGCCTTAGGAGGCCAAGCGCAGAGCCGGTCAATGCGTCGCTGCTTCTGGTTGCTCCAGGGGACCTGCTGCCTGTCGTGTTTCGCGACGACGCCGACGAAACCGAGGTGTTGCGTGGATGGCCGATTGCTCTCGCGGCGTTCGCGGACCTGACGTGCATCGAAGATGCCGTCGACAAGCCGGCGCGAGACGCACCTGCTGATCCGGGAACGACTAGGCCAAGAGCCCCGCAGGCGGATCCGTTGAGAGCCTCACGATCCCACCTGCCAAGACGTCGTCGGGCGAGCAGTCGACCGAAGGGCCTGTCCCCGTCACTCATACCGGTGGGCGTCACGACGCAGGCTGCCGCGTCATACGTGAGCGGTCACCGGCGCAAACTGCGCCCAGACCAGGAACACGGTGACGGAGCCCTGGCGATTGCTGGCGCCCTCGGGATCCAGCTTCATCCGGGAGAGACGTGGGTCCAGCCGCATACGCGAAAGGCGCCGAGCGACTACGTCCTCCGGTTCAGGTGGCAAGGACCTTCATCGCCTGGTGGACTAGCCGAGGCAGCGTAGACCGCTACGGATTCAACGTCCCGCCCGACGTTCAGCAAGCGCACTTGGGTACGGCAGCCCAGGAGGACGGCTGCAAGAGCCGGACGGTTAAGCGCGCCGGATACCGTCCGCGGGCCATGAGAAGCTTTTTGCGTGCGGTACGGCGCAAAAGGTCGGCGACCCGGAAAGCTCAAAGGGAGTCTCCCTACATGGGCGCAGCCCAAGCGCTATCCCGTGACCGTGTGTCACGTCGAGCCGTCACCGAGGATGGCGCCTGATGAGGCCCTCCGAGTCCGAGCGACCCTCGCGCAGCTCAACCTGTCGGGCTGGGAGCTCGAACGCATCGACAGACGCTACTCGGGCGACGCCCGTCGCATTTCGTTGGGCTAGCTCCCGCCTCCCGCTCGGGGCCTCGCCGACGACTAGCCTTGGCGCGCGCCCGAAACTTCACGGCAGCGACTGGCGAAGGTCCTCAACGTCGTCCTGGCGGATGACGAGAGCTAGGCGCTGAGAGAACACGTCGCTCGGGACGTGCCCGCAGCCTTGGTAGCTCACGGGCTCCGCCTCCTGATCCACCACGAGCTTGATCAAGACGCCGCCGGGGTCGGCTTTGCGACGGCGACGCTCATAGCGGCGGAGCTGGGCGAGGGCACACAGCGCATGTACGCGGCCGGCCTGTGGTACCCCGGGGCCGCGCTTGTCCGGCAGCTCATCGAGTGTGGAGCGCGGACGGCTGAGGAGATGGTGACCTCCTCGAGCACCTGCGCGGAGCACTCGGTCCGCCGTTCGATCCTGCCCTCGCCGGCGGCGGCCGTGCGGCTATCGGCTGAGCGCTCTGCGGAGGTGCCAATGTCGCTCGCACCGGCGGCACGGGAGGCAGACTGTCGGCCGTCCTGCAGGATGTTGGCCTGCGGGCTGCGGTCTTGCGCGGCGTGACCTTGATGGCTCTGGCCCCGAGGCGCGCGCTCTCGACGGGGGGATCTTGTGCTCCCTCTTCGTGTGCGGCTTGCTCGCTTGCCGCTTGCATGGGACACGTGATCAGGATGTCGCTCCCGGCGAGAGAACGTTCACGTTGACGCCTCGCGAGAGTACGTCTACGTGCAGGCCCTTGGAGAGCACGTCCACGTTCACCCCCACGTTGACATCGACGCCCACAGCGCTGCGCGCGATGGTGCGCAGCGCGTCGTACTCGGCGTGCGCCAGGCGCTCTGTGAGCGTCACGCCCGTCCCGACGAGCGGCGCGCTCTCTACCGTGTCGAGGCACTTGCGCACTGTCGCGATCGCGGTTTGCTGGCTCACCCTGGCCAACTCGAGCCACTGCTCAGGCAGGTCGGTCCCCTCCTGGGCGAATGTGCCCTCGGCGAGAGCCTCGGAGACCGGGGTCTTGATACTCGGCAGCTTCTTGGCGGTCGGCATCTGAGAATCCTTCCTATCGAATGGTTTGCGCTCACCTTCAACAACCCCCAGCCCACGGAGAAGTTACTCAAGCATAAACTTATAGCTTGGTAACATCGCGCGATGACCTCGCTCAGGCGCCGCCGCCACACCCCCAGCCTCCCGCAGCGCTCGCGCCTGCCGCGCTCCGAGCGTGAACGCCAGACGCTCGAGGCGGCGCACGCGCTGTTCGCCGAGCATGGCTACGCCAGGGTCACGATGGACGACGTCGCCGACGCCGTCGGCGTCACGAAGCCGCTGCTCTACAGGTACTTCGGCAACAAGGAGCGCCTCTATCTCGCGTGCATGGAGCCCGCAGGGGAGCTGCTGACGAGGACGATCGTGGATGCCATCACCCCGACGAGCAATCCCGCTGACGCTCTGCGCGCCGGGCTGCTCGCGTTCTTCGAGTTCCTGGATACCGACCGCGACGCCTGGAGGGTGCTGTTCGACGAGACGCTGCCTGTCAGCGGGGAGGTCGCCCAACGGGTCGCCGAGTACCGCGACCGCATCACCGAGCTGGTCGCCACCGCTGTGCTTTCACAGCTGCCCCCGTCGGGGCGCGTGATGGATCGCAGCGAAGTGGAGGCACTCTCGGCCGCGATGCTCGGCGCGGCCGAGGCGCTCGGTCGCTGGTGGCTGCGCGGGGAGCCGATGCCGGCACCCAAGGCGGCCGAGCTGCTGATTTCCACGGTTGAGCCCGGCCTGCGCCTACGCACCGGGGGCGGCCGCTCCTCCGATAAGACCCCGGGGGAGACTGATTTGAGTTGACCGGCAGCCCTCGCCGAGCCGTCATCGTTGGCGACAGCCGAATCCCGTTTGGTTGGGCTGTAGCGGAGCGAAGCGACGCAGAGCCGTTGTTGTCGCTGCGGCTCGGTGGCTGACGCGACGACGGCAGGCTGGGCAGCGAACCAACGGCGTCGCATGATCGGGAGTCTATTTCGTTGACTTGTGTCAGCGTAATCGCTCCATGTCGCCAAACCCTAGGTCTCGATGTCGCGCTTCACGAGAGTCGCCCCGGCGGAGGCGCCATCGAGGTTCGCGATCGCATCCACCAGCACGCTGTTGAGGTCGTCGGCGTCGGGCATGGCGAGCCATATCCCTATGTTCCAGCCTCGCCCGATACGCCGTCCGTACGCACGCGCCCTACATGCAACGCGGACATGGCGACCGGCCGTCACTAGCGCCCTTGAGTAGCCGGCGGCAAGATCGCGCGGGATGTGGCCGAGCGCATGGCCACTCAGCGCAGCAACGACGACGGCGTTTGCATCGTGCGGATTGTCGGGCTCGCGCGCCAGGCCGACCAGAAACTCGGCTCTGATTCGGTCGCCGTCAATCTGAGGGTCGTGTGCATTAACGAGAGCGAGGATCACCGGCTGGTGGAATGACTCGCCGTGAACCTCAAGCGGGTACTCGCCACCGCACGACAATTCGATCCACGGCAGCTCGACAGAACGCTTCCTCTTGCGGCGGAACCAGGGCACGCCGGCGATCGTATCCCCGTGGCGTGAGCCAGGCACCGACGGACCCGCTACCGTTTCTAGACATGAGCGCACTCAAGTTCAACGTGGTGTTCGAGGATGCCGGTGATGGCTGGGTGTACGCCCATGTTCAGGAGCTGCCCGAGGTGCACACGCAGGGCGAAGGGCTGGATGAAGCGCGCGTCATGGTCCGCGAGGCGATCGAGCTCGTGCTCGAAGATCGTCGCGAGCGCGGCGAAGCGATTCCGGCGACTGGATGGGCGCTTGTGGAGCCCGTCGAGATCGCTGCGTGAAGAAGCGCGACCTCGAACGCCACCTCGGCGAGCACGGCTGCAAGCTCGCCCGTCAAGCTTCCAACCACGAGCTGTGGGAGAACCCGGCGACGGGACAGCGCACCACCGTCCCTCGCCACCGGGAGATCAAGCCGCCGACCGCACGCGGCATCTGCCGGCAACTCGGGGTCCCCGCCCCAACCGCCTCGCGCTGACCTGAGCGCCCGCCCGGCGCTCCCTTCGGTTCTGCGGCGAGGCGCGGACGGCGCTGGTCTATCGGCTCAACGCGCCCGGGACCTTCCTGCGTAGACCCGCCGGACCCGCCCGACGCCCTTGTGGCAGGCATGGCGCTGCCGCCGATCAGGCAGCTTCAGCCCGGTCTCGGCAGCCATGAGTCTTCGCACCCGGAACCACGGTCGTTGGCCGCTCTCGCGGCGTTCCGGTCAGTAATAGCGAGATGGACACGGCCAAGATCGATACGGGCAGGCAGATGTCTCGAGCTCACCGCGCGCTCGACCGAGACGGCTGCTCATGAGGACCCAAGACGCGCGAATCGCACCGGGCGGGCGCTTCGACGGACTATCGGAGCGGCCCGTCTCGCCCGCGCGCCGTCCTTTAGCCGCGGCCGACGTGATGACCGCGGCCGAGGTCGCCGAGCTGTTGCATGTCTCGAAGTCGACCGTTGAGGACTGGGCGCGGCGCGGCATCATCCCGTCCAAGAAAGTAGGGCGGCGCCGGCTCTACATCCGCTCGAAGATCGAAGCCCTCCTTCTGGAAGATCACGCCGGCTCAGTCGCGTAGGTTGCCCAGCCGTTCTTGCGTACAGGCAAGGCGCGAAGGCGTGGTTACCGGGTTGCACCACGGAGTGAGATCTCGGCGCCTCGAGGGTTTCGGCGCGCGTTTGCGCACGCGGAAGCATCGGCGGTTTGCTACCCAAAGTTGCTACCCACGTCTACTCTCGCGTTAAGCCAGCTGCCTGTAGAACGACAAAAACCCCCGGATTACCAGGGGCTTTGTCTGAAGCGGATGAAGGGATTCGAACCCTCGACCTTCGCCATGGCAAGGCGACGCTCTAGCCAGCTGAGCTACATCCGCGAGGTGACGCCATTCTAGCCCGCGCCGCGCCGGAGCGTCCACGCGCGGGCGAGGCCGCCCAGCCGGAACGGCGAGCGTGGCAGGCCCGGGCGCCGCTTCGCCTCAGGCGGGACGCCGCGCGCGGACCTGATAGACGGCCGTCACGCCGGCCGCGAACCCGTGTCCAGCCGCTCGCAGATACAGACGCCATACGCGCGTGCGCTCGGCTCCGGCGAGCTCGACGGCGCGGTCGAGATGTTGATCGAGTCCTCGCGCCCAGTGGCGCAACGTTTCGGCATAGTCCTCGCGGAAGCCCTCGACATGCTCGCTGTGGAAGCCGGCCCGCTCGAGCGCGAGCTGGACGCGTGACAGTGGCAGGGGCTCGCCGTCGGGGAAGACATAGCGGGTCGAGAACAGATCCCCGAGCGGTTCGTCGTCGGGGTCGAGCGCTGCGATCGCGTGGTTGAGGAGCAGCCCGCCGGGCGCGAGCAGGTCATACAGCGTCCGGGCATAGACGTCGATCTGGCTCTCGCCGACGTGCTCGGCCATGCCGACGCTGGCGATCCGGTCGAAGGAGCCGCGCGGTAGGCCGCGGTAGTCGGCGACGCGGATCTCGACCCGATCGGAGAGGCCGGCGTCGGCGACGCGGGTGCGCGCGAGCTCGGCCTGTGGCTCGGAGAGAGTGATGCCGAGCACGCTCACGCCATACTCGCGAGCGGCGTGGATGGCGAAGCTCCCCCACCCGCAGCCGACATCGAGGACCCGCATTCCAGGCGCGAGCTCGAGCTTGGTGGCCACGAGATCGAGCTTTGTCCTCTGGGCCTCCTCGAGGGTGCTCGCGCCGCGGGAGAAGATCGCGCAGCTGTAGGTCATCGACTCGTCGAGGAACAGCGCGAAGAACTCGTTGCCGACGTCGTAGTGGTAGCGGACGGCCTCTGCGTCGCGCTCGGCGCTGTGACGCCGACCCCCAAGGATCAGCTCGAGCTCGGGACGGCGGGGGAGGCCGCCCGGCGCAGCGGCGGCGGCGGCGGCGAGGCCGAGCCGAATCTTGTCGGCGACGCTCAGCTTGGGCGGCTGCCACTCGTCGACGACCAGAAAGGCGGCCTCGAGGTCATCGACGTCGAGTGAGCCCTCGACGTAAGCGCGGCCGAGGCCCAGGCTCCCGGGCGCGGCGATGATATGCGCCAGCGCGCCCGGACGCCTGATGAAGAAGGTCGGCGCCCTCGGCTCGGTCGCCTCGACGTCGCCACCGTCCCAGAAGCGGACGCGAAACGGACGCGAGGGCATCGTGCGCGTGAGCTCGCGACTGAGGGGCGCGCTTAGCCGGATCAATGCCATCAGCCTACGATCGCAGACGCGGCCTAGCCTTTGAAGGTCGAGCGCCCGGCGTCGCCGAACGGCTCGTCGCGCTCCAGGACGGCCTCGCGGAAGCCGGCTTCGGCGGCGCGCTGCTGGAAGGCGTAGCCCTCGGCCGTATGGCGCGTCATGCCGTCGAAGACCGTGCCCAGCACCTGGGTCGAGTGGAGGCCCTGGGCGTAGAGCGTCTGGTTGGTCAACAGCTTCATCATCATCAGCTGGTTGACGGGCATGCGGGCGATCCGCTCGAGGAGGATCTCGGTCCGCTGCTCGAGCATCTCGGCGGGCGGCGCCTCGATCGCCAGGCCCCACTCGACTGCCTCGCGGCCGGACAGGGAGTCGCCCGTGAAGAGGAGCCGCTTGGCTCGCTGCGCGCCCACCCGCTGCACCCACAGGGCGGTCGTCGGCGAACCCCAGACGCGTGCCGGCGGGTAGCCGATCTTGGCGTCCTCGGCGATCACGAGCAGGTCGGAGCAGAGCGCCATGTCGGTGCCCCCGGCGACGCAGAATCCATGAACCCTGCATACGACCGGCTTGCCACAGTGGAACAGGCTCATGAAGCCGCGGACGTTGCGCGACATCATCGCGTAGTCGACCATGGGGTCCCACGTCCCGCGCGGATCATGGTTGGCGGCGATCACGCCCATGTCGACGGGCGAGCCGGCAGGAGCATCCGAGCGCTCGCTGCCGGTGGCTCCCATCCCCTCGGCGCTCTCTACGAGGTCATAGCCGCCGCAAAAGCCCGGGCCGTTGCCGCTCAGGAGCAGGACGTGAACGTCCGGGTCGAGGTCGGCGCGCTCGACACACCCAACGAGCTCTGAGACGAGTCGGGGAGTGATCCCGTTGCCACGCTCGGGACGGTCGAGCGTGATCCGCGCCACGCGCTCGGCGGCCTCATAGCGGACGACCGGCGGCTCGCTCATGTCGCCCCGGCGCCCCCGCGGGAGCGCCCTCGGATGGGGCTCGGTGGGCCGGGTGAGGGCACGCTCGGGACTCTACGACGAGCGCACGTCGCGCGACATCGCGGTCTTCGTCCTCGAGCCCCGCTGAGCCCCCTGCGCGCGGCGGCGCCGCCGCTGGATGACGACCGAGACGGCACATCCCAGGACCAGTGCACCAGCGAAGATCGCCGCAATCGCCAGACCGGGAGTGGCGAGGAGCAGCACGATCGCCAGCAGCACACCGAGGCCGATGTCGAGCCTGAACAGGCGCCGGCGGCGGTTGGCCTCGCGCCGGCGCGCATGCAGCTGGGAGATCCCCCGCGGTGCGCGCCGCTCCGGCCCGACCTGGGTCTCGGCGGTCCTGCGGGAGCTGGGTCGTGTGGCGCTCATTGCTTGATCCTGCGAAACAACGTCCGGGGAACGATTCTCAGGATGAGCATAAGCGCCTGAAGGGGGCGCGGCGCCCACACCGTGTCAGCGCCGCGGTCGAGACCATCGAGCACGCATCCCGCGACCGCCTGCGGGGTGCTCGAGAGCGGCGCCGCATCGAGACCGGCGGTCATGCGCGTGTGGACGAAGCCCGGGCGTACGACCATCACCCGCACGCCCTCGTCGTGCAGCGCGTCGGCCAGCCCCTGGGCGAGTGCGTCGAGACCGGCCTTGGAGGCTCCGTAGACGGCATTCGAGCGGCGCGCCCGCTCAGCCGCAACCGACGAGAGCACCACGATCGTGCCGCCTCCGCGCTCGCGAAGCGCGCCGGCTGCGTTGATCAACAGCGACCCGGCGCCTACGAAGTTGACGCGCATGACCTCCACCGCCCCGGCGACGTCAGCGGGCAGGCCGCCGCGCTCACCGAGGATCCCGGCGGCGAGGATGACGATGTCGGCGCCGCCGAGCTCAGCGATCGTCCGGCGGATCACCTCGCCGTGAGCCTCGACCTGGAGCGCGTCGAGTTCGGCTGTCAGCACCCTCTCGCATCCTGCGCCCCGCAGCTCCTCGGCGGCGCGATCGAGTGCTGCCGAGGAGCGGCCCACGAGCGCGACCTCGCGCGGCGCGGCCATCTGCAGCTCGCGGACGATCGCCAGGCCGATCTCAGAGCTGCCGCCGAGCAGGATCACGTGCCGGCCTCGCGAGCCGCTGCCGACCGAGCTCATTCGCCCGCTCCGCAGAGACCGAGGCGCCGAGCGAGGTCCGAGCGCAGGACGCCGTGAGGATCGACCCGCGCGCGCACCGCCGCGAACTCGGCCAGGCGGGGGTACATCGCAGCGAGCGTTTCCGGGGGCAGGCGCAGATCCTTGCTCAGATACACGCGACCGCCCGCGCCGGCCACGATCTCGTCGAGCTTCGCCAGCGAGCCCAGCAGGCCGTCCGTCGCGGCCGGCATGTCGATCGCGAGCGTCCAGCCCTCCAGGGGAAACGACAGCGGTCCGCCAAACTCGGCGCCGAAGCGCTTGAAGACCGCCAGGTAGACGGGCAGGCGACGCATGCGGATCAGCTCGAAGCAGCTCTCGAGGTCAGCCTCCCGGCCGGCGGGGATCACGAACTGGTACTGGATCAGCCCGGCCGCGCCGTAGAGCGCGTTCCAGGAGCCGATCCCGTCGAGGGGGAAGAAGAACGGAACCATCGGCTGCAGCTGCTCGCGCACCCGCCTCGGGCTGGCTCCCCAGCGCAGGGCGTTGAAGGCGCGCATGCTCGCCCGCCTCAACGGCGAGCGCCCCAACCCGCCTGGCATCTCGACCGCCGGGCCCGCGAGCGGGTCCTCGGCACGACCGGGGCGCCCCGGCCCCTGACCTGCAGCCCGCGGCTCCCCGATCTCGAGTGAATCGGCGCGGCTGACGACCGCGCGGCCCATCCGCGAGCCGGGGGCCAGTAGGTCGAGCCAGGCGACCGAGTAACGGTGACGTTCGCGGCCGGAGAGCATTTCGAGCGTCGCCTCCAGGCTCTCGGTGCGGTCGACGTCGGCGAGCACCAGGGGCGCAGCCATCTCCTCGACCGCCAGCGTCGCCTCGAGGACCACGCCGGTCAGGCCCATGCCGCCGAGCGTCGCGTAGAAGAGCTCGGCGTCGGACACGGGCGTGAGCTCGTGCAACTCGCCCGCCGGCGTAGCCAGAGAGATAGCGGTGACGTGGCGTGCGAAGCCGCCGTCGCGGTGGTGGTTCTTGCCATGGATGTCACTGGCGATCGCGCCCGCGATCGTCACGTGACGTGTGCCCGGCACGACCGGGAGCGTCAGGCCCTCGCCCGCCAGCGCCGCCATCAGCTGGGCGATCGTCGCGCCCGCCTGCGCTCTGACGCGCAGCCGGCCGCGATCGATCGAGAGCACGCCGTTGCAGTTCGTCATGTCGAGCACGAGTCCGCCGGCGTTCTGGGCCGCGTCGCCATAGCTGCGCCCTGCGCCCCGCGCGATCGCGCCGCCGGGGACCGCCCGTGAGCCGAGCAGCTCGAGCACCTCCGCGGCGCTGCGGGGCTCGATCACGCGGCAACGGCTGCTCTTCGCGCGCCCCCACCCCGAGAGAGTGCGCTCGCTGCCAGCTATGCCGGCGGGCGCGCTCAGCTCAGCGACCGACATAGACGCCGCCGAGGAAGAGGACGCCCCACGCGACGCTCAGCAGCAAAAGCGTCCGATCGCGCAGGATCAGCTCCTCCGGCGCCTGGCCGGCACCGCTCCCGATCAGGACCGAGTAGCGCAGCAGCCACGCCAGCAGCGGCACGATCGACAGGCCGTACCAGACGTGATGGGCGGGCCGGGTGAAAGCCCAGCCGACATACGCCGCGCTCGCCGCGCTCGCGGACGCCAACATCATCAAGTGCAGTCCGGCCACCGAGTAGCGCCGCAGCGACGGCCGGCCGGTCCCGCGGGAACCCTGCTCGCGGAGCTCGGCAAAGCGCTTGGCGGCGACCAGGAAGACCGCACAGGATGCCGTCACGAGTACGAACCAGCGCGACAGATAGATGTCCGTGGCCACCCCGCCCGCGAGGGCCCTCAGCACGAACCCGGCGGCGATCACCAGGATGTCGAGCACGAAGACCCGCCGCAGCCACATCGAGTAGCTGCCAGTCAAGAGCAGATACCCGACCGCGACGAGGCCGAGCGTCGGGCGGATCGCGACGGCCCCGGCGACGCCGAGCACCGCCAGCAGGACGGCGATGCGCACGGCGGTGCTGGATGCCAGTTCACCCGCGGCGATCGGCCGTAGACGCTTGGTCGGGTGCATCCGGTCCTGCTCGCGGTCGCGCACGTCATTGATCAGATACGTCGCGCTCGAGATCAGGCACAGGACCACGAAGGTGCCCGCGACCTGGGCGGCCACGAGCGGCCGGCCGAGGACTCCCGCGGCTGCCGGGGCGGCGAGGACAAGCAGGTTCTTGCTCCACTGCCGCGGGCGGCAGGCGCGGAGCAGCACGAGGGGGAACGTGCGTCCCGGCGGGGTGGGAGCCGGGGCCAGATGGATGTGCAGCCGGGAAGGGCCGACGTCCTGCGGCGTCCTCAGCACAGGCTGCTCGTCAGGGGCGACTGCCTCGAGTGGGCTAATTTGGATAAACCTCCGATAAACCAGTCAATTGCGGGGGAAGTGCACCGAGAGCAACCCACTACCCGACCGCTCTGAGGATTCCACACCCTGACTTCTCCAACCCCCGGTTGGATCCTTTTCGCGGTGAGACTTCTCTTAGTGAGAATCCGCTTAACGCGGCCGGCCGAGCGGCGATCGTCGACTCGAGGGCACCTACAGTCTAGACATGGAGCTCGGTGCTGCCACGCGCCCTCGCCTCGGTCCCGGCAGCCGCCGGACCGACAGCCGTGCCCGCGTCAGCGGGTCCGTGCGCCTGCGCCGGATCGCGCTCGTCGCCGCCGTCGTCATCCTGCTGCCGGCGGGCATCTCGTTCGTGAGCGCGATGACCCAGCCATCGAACTCGAGCTTCGGCATTCGGGCCGTCGAGTGGCTGCGCGACAACGGCGGCGCCGGCCTGGTCGCGAAGGTCGAGTCGGTCTACTACAGCCTGACGGCGCCCAGCAAGGGCGGCCCGACGCTGCGGGCCCTGCCCAAGGTCGGCTTCGGCACCTCAGGTGGAGCCGCGTCAGCCGAATACCGGCCGGCGCGCGTCCACGCGATGCTCAACCCGGCTCTCCCCGGCGAGGGTGTCTGGCATGCCACGCGTCCGGGCCTCGAAGGCAGTCCGCCGGTATTGCTGACGACGTTGCGCGATCAGCCCGAATATCCGCGCGTCGTCGCCGGCCTGGCGTGGATCAACACCAAACGGACGCATCTGGCCCTCCACGCCGGGCGCCTGGAGCCCTCGGTAGAACTGCCTCGTGGAGCAATGGAGGTTCCCCACGAAGTGCGGCCGAAGCTGCTGGCCACCTTCAACAGCGGCTTCAAGCTGAGCGACTCCAACGGCGGCTTCGTCCTGCGTGGACACACCTACGCGCCGCTGCGAAACGGCCAGGGCACGCTCGTGGGCTACGAAGACGGACACGTCGACGTCGTCGACTGGAGCTCCGGCTCGCGGGCGCCCGCGGGCGTTTCCTTCGCACGCCAGAACCTGCCGCTGATCGTCAGGGAAGGCCGCACCGCGCCCAACATCGGCAACACCTCCGAATGGGGCGCGACGGTCGGCAACGCCGTGCTCGTCTGGCGGTCGGGCATCGGCGTCGACGCCCACGGCAACCTGATCTACGCGGCCGGCGAAAACCAGACCGTCGGCAGCCTCGCCCACGCCCTCATCCGTGCCGGCGCGGTGCGCGCGATGGAGCTCGACATCAACTCCTACTGGGTCAGCTTCATCACCTACGGCGCGCCCGGTGCCCTGAGCCCTCTCAACATGCTCCCGGCCATGAACCGCTCGGCGACGCGCTACCTCGAACCCGACGACCGCGACTTCTTTACCATCTCCTCCCGCTGATCGCGGCGTCGCGCCCACCCGCGCCGTCCGGGTGGGCGTGGCCATCGGCTAGCCTGAGCCCATGCGTTTCTTCGGCCGTGACAAGACTGCGATGGTCGAGGCCGACGAGGCTCTCCCCGGTCGCCCCGAGGAGATGCCGGTCCCGGCCCGCCACGAGGTTCTCGGGACGCCACTGCGCAGTCCGTTCCCCGATGGCGTGCAGAGCGCGATCTTCGGAATGGGCTGCTTCTGGGGAGCCGAGCGGGTCTTCTGGCAGGCCGAGGGGGTCTACACGACGGCGGTCGGCTATGCCGGCGGCGTGACGCCCAACCCCACCTACGAGGAGGCGTGCAGCGGCATGACCGGCCACGCGGAGGTCGTCCTCGTCGCCTTCGATACCGCGCGCACCAGCTACGCCGAGATGCTGCGCCTGTTCTGGGAGGGCCACGACCCGACGCAGGGCATGCGCCAGGGCAACGACCTCGGCACGCAGTACCGCTCGCTGATCATGTGGAGCGAGGAGACCCAGCGGGCGACCGCCGCGGCCTCGCTCGAGGCCTACCAGCACGTTCTGTCCGCATCAGGTCACGGCACGATCACGACCGAGCTCGTCGAGCCGAGCGAGCAGCGACCGTTCTACTACGCCGAGGACTACCACCAGCAGTATCTGGCCAAGAAGGGTTTTGCAACCGAAGGCGGGTATTGCTCGATGGAGCCGACGGGAATCTCGTGCCCGATCGGCTTGAACGTGTCGGCGTCCACCGCCGAGGCCCGCATCACCAGGTGAAGCCAGAAGTCGGGTGACACCCCCACGGCGTCGTCGGCCATCGGCACGTCGCCGGCTGGCAGATCACCCGCCCGAACAAGCTGGATGCGCTCGAACAGCTCGGCGATCACGTTGCGGAGCGCGTGCAGGTCGGGCGCGCTGCCGACTCCCTCACCGACCGCCTTCTTCAACGCCGCGAGGTGGTCCAGGAGAGCCTGCTCGGCGTCTCCGGGTATGGACCCCTGCTCGGTCTGCCGGACACGATCCTGGGCCTGCTGTAGGGCCGCCTGGGCGCCCTCACGTTCGGCGTTGAGCTCAGCCAGTTGCCGGGCGTACTCGTCATCGTCGATCACGTCCTCCTGCCAGCCGCGCGTCACGCGGGCGAGCCTACGGTCGTAGTCGACAGATGCCGCCTCGCGCTCAGCCTGCTCGAGTGTCTCGCGGGCGACTGTCAGCGCCGATGCGGTGCGGTCCTCGATCCGTCTCTTCGTCGCCGCGAAGTCGATGTAGCCGTCGAGGATCGCGGCCAGGAGCGGCTCGTCGATCTTCTCCCTGCGGATAGAGGGCTGTGAGCAGGCGGTTCGGTCGGCGATCCTGCCCGCACATGTGTAGCGCTCCCGCTCCACACCCGGCCGGGCCTTCCTGGGCAGCATCGCGGCCCCACAGGAGCAGCGCAGCGTCCCTCTCACGAGCAGATGAGCGCCGTCGGCGTGCCTGCCGCCCTTCCGGCGCAGCGCGCCAGTTCGGATCGCCTGGACGCGGTCCCAAAGCTCGTCATCGACGATCGCCTCATGGGCGCCGGGGAGCACGACTCGCTCGCCGTCCGTGCCCTTGACGGACAGCCTGCCCGCATAGAGCACGTTGGACAGCATCCGGCTGATCGCGCCCTGCATCCACCTGGCCCCGTTCGCCGTTCGCAAGCCGTCGTCGTTGAGTGCCCGAGCGACTCCGCGCATCCCCATGCCGCTCGCGTAGTCGGTGAACACCCGTTCCACGACGCCCGCCTCGGCGGGCACCTTCACTAGCGCCTTGTCCTGCCAGGCGTAGCCGAACGCCGGTGTGCCGCCCGGCAGGAGCCCGGCCCTGGCTCTCGCCTGCATCGACTGTTTCACCCGCCGGCCGATCTGAGCCTTCTCCTCCTCGGCGATCACCGCGCGGATGTTCGTCGTCAGGTCGAAGGCCATCGGGCCCTCGAAGCTCCACACCTGCACGCCCGCGTCGCGGAGCGCGTTGCGGACGGTCGCGTAGATGAGCAGGTCGCGGCTGAGCCGGTCGAGGCTTCGCATGATGACCACGTCGAACTCGCCGAGCGACCCGAGCAACCGCTGCAAGCCGGGCCGGTTCGGATCGTCTCCTTGGAGCCCGCCGTCGTCGTAGACGCCGATCAGGTCCCAGCCCTCAGCCTCCGCACGTTCGCGGATGCGCTCCCGATCCTCGTCGAGGTTCCAGCCGTGCTTGACCTGCTCGTCCGTCGAGACCCGCACATAGCCGACGGCTCTCATAGCCGCTCGATCCTCGTCTGAGACATTGCCGCTTCCTTCGCCTGAGACGCCTCCGTCGTGCGCGACACGGCCGCTTCCGCCCTCTCCCGGTATGGGTCCGGCAGGTGGGGCTCGTGGTGGAGCTCGCCGGTCTCCCGGTCGGCCAGGAGCGTGCCCTCCTCGAAGAAGTGGGCCCAGCCGCGGCCCTTGCGCTTGCCCGCGGCTGTGTGCTTGTCGAGAGCGATGTCCGGGATCTCGCGGCGCTCGACGTCGCTGTAGTGGGCGACCAGTGCATGGTCAACGATCCGGCTCTTGCGGGCACGCGCGAGCAGGAGCACCGCGTGCACGAGCATCAGGCGCCAGCTTTCCTGCCTGTCGTCCTTCTTCTTGCGGAGGTCGGTGTAGGTGGAATGCAGCGCTTGGATTTCTGCCGCGATGCCCGGCGAAGCGAGGCCGACATCCTCTGAGGCGATCACGCGGAGGCGCTTGAAGACCCAAGCCCCGTGGCCGCTGAGGTCCATCTCCACGGCAAAGTAGAGCGCCGCGTCCTCTTCGCCACGGCGGATGCTCTTCTGGATCGCCGAGATGCACTCGCTCGGGTCGTGTGCGTGGCGAGCCGTGGGGCGCATCTCCCATCGGCCCTTGCTGCTTGCTGGGGCGCCTTCGTCGGCGAGCCCGTCGATACGCTCCTGAGCACTCACTGGACTTACCTCCTGTGGGTCACGCCCCCGGCCGTCGCAAGCGGTGCGGGGGCAACTTGGTGTCTGGCCAATTCTATGGGACGCAGCCGCGTGCTGTTGCTGGGCGCCGGGGGCCTTCTGAGGCGTCCTGCGGCCCTCGTGTGAGTGTCCGGGGAGGGTTTGCGGGCGCCGTGCCTGAGGCGGCCGGGAACTGGCCGGAGACAGCCGGGAGCGGGTCACAACCCGTCCCTCACTCGCCGGTCGCTGCCGGCGAGAGCCCGAACGTCCGCGATCCGCCGCGCCAGCTCCCTCGCGCAGGCCGCCTCGGTTCGTGCGAGGTCGGCCGTTGAGCCCACGGGCATGCCCTCCTCGCTCGCCTGGTCCAGCTCGTCGGCGGCAGCCTTCAGCGCCCGCGACGCCCAGTCGCACCGCTTCGCTGCACGGTCAAGCGCCGCGTTCACGTCACCGTTCAACTCAGCCTCCCGTCCTCGGTCGCCCAATTCCCGCGCCCAGGCGCCAGATTCTGCAGCGCAGAGTTTTTTTCACGGTGAGGCGCCCATTTAGGCGCGCATCGTCAGGCCGCCTCTTACGGCACTCCCCCCCTGCCTGAGGACACGCTGGCGGGCGGCCCGTGGCCAGAAGTCGACGTGGTTGTTTTGGCCAGGTCACGTCGGTACACGGACGTCGGGCGCGCTCCCGCTCCTGAAAGACGCGCCCGACGCCGTGGTCGACCGCGCCGGAGGCTGTCCGCGCGGTCCTCGCCGGGAGGGCACCCGGCAAGACGTTGGACCCCACGGAGCCGGGCGCGCGGGAAGGGGTGCGCGCCCGGCTCGCCGTGTGAATCCTGCCGGTGAATCCCCCACGGAACCCCGGCAAGTCTGTGCGGCGTGGGCTCACTTGACCGTGTGCCCTATTCGCCTTCCGGTGCGGCGAGGACCCATGCGCCGAGCGGTGAACGCACGTTGAGCAGGCTCTCAAACTCCAAGAGGATGCGACATACGTTCGTGCTCAGTCCTGTCGCCATGTCGACACGGAGCACCGCCGAGCCGTTGAACAACTTCGCGAGGATCGGGGCGTCCATGATGATCGGCGCTGCGAGGTCCGGAACTTCCAGCACGGTCAGTCCCCATACAGGCGAAGCGGTGCCGACTGCTCGAGTCGGGAAGATCAGCACTTTGTCAGTGCCGGTCGTGGCGAGGTCGAGAGATTCGGCGTCATCCGGTGACAGTGCGATCGCGCTGGGCGATGCGCCAAGCGCTTTCGATTCCTTCACGCCGTAGCGGATCTGACTGAGCAGGTCCGCGCCTTTGATCCCAGCGGGCGGGGCGGCGGCGAGAATCTGCGCAACGCAGTGAGCGGCACGCGCTTTGATGAGCTGTTTGCCCAGGTCATTCAGCAGCACTTCGCCGAGCATTTCCACGTAGTCCAGAAGCTTGATAGGGATGTCGTCCGTGTAGAGGGCAAACTGCCTGAGCGGGTCAACGGCCAGCTCGATACCCATTGCCATCTTGGCCTTCTCGGCCTTGCTGATCGGGTCGCGCTCGATCGTCCCTTCCACTTCCCGCGAGGTCTGCCGGAAGTCCTGGATGGCAGCCTCTCCGGGGTCGAGCTGTTCCGAGGGGAACACACCCGACAGACCGCGCATGTCGAGCGGCTGCTGCACGAATGGCTGCTCCAGGGCCGGGTGCGTGAGCCCCGACGATGGCGAGACGGTGACTCCGCCAATGACGGCGCGGGGCGAGAGCGGCAGAAGCTCCGACAGGGGCAGCGTCACACGATCGCGGCCGTGCTCCAGGTCGAACTGTGCCGCTGCGAACTGCCAGCCGTTGCCTGCCCCGCTGTCGTCGTTTGTCGGCCCGTTGCCGTCACGCCCGCGGCGTGCGTGGCCGGAACCGCCACCGAGCATCCGGAGCGTGCCCTCCTGGGCCGTCCGCAGGTCATCGATCCGCTTGTCGGCGTCGGCCAGCTCCTCGACTGCGTGCGCCGCGCGCTTGAACACGGCACTGGCCGGGTCGCGGTCCGGTGACTGCGACCAGGCGGCACGCGCCTTGTCGCGCTCCCGCAGAAGGACGGCGCGCTCCTCGCGCAGGTCGCGCAGGTCGCCTTCGATCGCCTTGAGCTTGGCCTCCGGCGAGCCCTCGGCGACACGACACGTCGGCGCCCGGCTCGCGTCGATGCGGGCGTTGATCTCGGGCCAGGACGGGCGCAGAAGCTCGGCGAGCTCCAGAACGTCGCTGATGTTGGTCTTGCTTCTCATGTTCACTCCTTTGGTCAGTCGCCGGCCAGGAGGGCGGCGAGGTCGATGCCGAGCGCCTGAGCGCCCTCGGCGGTGAAGCGGTCAAGCCTCTGGTTCGCGATCTGCAAACGGCCGTCGCGGGCCTCTAACAGTCGTTTCTCCTCGGCGGCGGCCAGTAGGTCGGCCAGCCCTAGGTGCTCGCCCTCGGGACCGTCGAGCCGGCGCGCGATCTCAGCCATGCGGGCGTGCACGTGCTCGGCCTCGTCTGCGAGCGCGGCGTGCACCGGCCTGAGCCTGGCAAGGTCGTCCACGGTGACGTGAGCAGGGTCGCGTGGCACCTGGGCAAGCGCCCTGGCGACAAACTCGTCCGCGGGCAGTCGTTCGGGGCTCATGCCGCTGCTCGCCTCTGGTTGCGTCGCTGCCCGAGCGGCTGGGCGGGGGAGGCGGTCGACGGACCGGTGGGCGTCTTGTGGCCAGAATGGGCGTGTGTCGTTGTGGCCAGGTTGGCATGCAGCGCGCCGAGCATTGCGCCGACGACGACACCTGCGGCGAGGAGCACGCCGTACTCCGCCCAGGTGAACGCGACGAGAGCGGCCAGAGCGAGCGCGCTCATGCCGGACACCCCAGCCCACTCAGCGCGCGCGCTCAGCGCGGCGGAGATACCCACGAACTCAAGCGCCGCCGGGGTTTCCGGGAGGACGGACCGCTCCACACGGGTCTCGACACCGTTGTCGTACGGCTCTACGTACCGGGCTTCCCCCGGCTCGCTGGATTCGCCTTCGCTGTCGCTGGCGCCAGCGCGACTGCCGCTACGCCTCGCCGGGCGTCCTGCGCCTCGGCGACGTGCAGCCGGGCGCACTCGGCGGGCCGAGCAGGGCACGCGGGTGCGCCGGTGCCGCAGGCGACATCCGAAGCTGAGCATGAACACGCAGCGCTCGATCGCGGGGTCCGGTGAGCCGTCCGCGCGCCTGCCTTGCGCCAGGTTGAGGAGCCGCTCCTCAGTCATCCGGGCATCGCCTCCAAGAGGTTGTCCCCGAGGCCGGCGAGCGGGACTTCAAGGGTGGCGGCCAGCCGCGCAGGCAGCGCCGCGAGGACGATGCGTGCGCCCGCCAGCTCTCCGACGCCCACGAGGCAGAGCGCGTAGCGGCCAGCGGCGAGCGCCTGGACCTCGAGCTCGGCGACCGAGGACACATCGCCGCCGTGCAGTCGAGCGACTCGCGCAGTCGGCGGCTTGTCACCGCGGGCGCGCTTGACGTCGATCCACATGGTCGCCCCCGTGGCGCGGAGCGCGTTTAGGAGGGCCGCTTCAGGTGCGCGCTCCGACAGCCGGTCGCGAACGCTCCGGCGGACGAACTCGCTCGTGGTCAGACCCTCGGCGGCTGCGGCCCGGTCGATGTGCGCCCGCTCGGCCTCGCCGGCTGTCCTGAAGGTGATCGGCGGCCGGTGCGGCGTTTTCGCGGCTGTCGGCATCGAGTGTGACCCTCCATTGCGTCGGTTGATTGGCGATCCGACACACACTATACAGACAAACGTCTGACAGACAATATTCTGCAGAGACCTCAGGCTGTGAGCCAGCCTGCGCGGGCAATCTTGGCCCGCGGGCGGCGCGCGAAGTTCACCTACGCCAATCAGAGCCCCAACTGCCAGAGGATGCTCTCGGTCGGCACCTCCCCGAAGCTCCAGAGCCTGATGGGGGGCCGCGAGCTGGTTGGCGGGGTCGACCCCCGAGAGTCCCTGGACTGGGATCTCTAGACTCGGGCACTGTGACCGAGACGATCCGCAAGCTGGAGGACGTGTTCAAGACGGTCGGCCTCCCGCCCTACACGTACGTAAAGCCGCCGTACTACGGCGAGGTCAAGTCAGACGTCCTCACGGCTGGCAGGCATCTCTTGATCGAGGGGCCGAGCGGCATCGGGAAGACCTGCGTCGTCTACAAGATCTTCGAGGAGCTCGGGTGGAGCGATGGACAGCAATTCAGGTACGTGAGCTGCCGCGACGAGCAAGCGGAGGATCGGATCGTCGAGTTCTTCGATACAGGCTCTCCTCACACGCTCGTCGTCGACGACTTCCACCTCCTGGGCAAGCAGCGGCGCGGCGAGATCGGCTCGGCGCTGAAGCGTCTCAGCGATCGCTCGTTCGAGGAGAAGGAACCACCTCAGGTTGTTCTGATCGGGATCCCCACCGCGGGTGATTCCCTCCTCGCGGGGGCGCTCGACCTCGGTCCTCGCCTCGGCGTGTACCGCTTCGAGCGAGCTTCAGACGAGGAGATCGACCAACTGGTGTCCGAGGGTGAGGCGGCTCTCAATGTGCTGTTTGACGATCGCGACGTCCTCCTCGCTGAGAGCAACGGAAACTTCTGGCTCGCGCAGTACATCTGCAACAAGATCTGTGCGGGTGAGGACGTCTTCGAGACTCAGGGCGAGGTCAAGATCCTGAAGTTTGATCTGCTCGCGATCCGCCAGCGACTGATGACGGAGCTGACGGCTCGCTACATGTCCGTCGCGGTGGCGTTCGCCAAGGGGAAGAAGTGGCGGCCTGGTGGAAACAAGCCGTACCTTGAGGTTCTTCTCGCCCTCGCACGCTTCCCCGACTCGGTAGCGTCCTTCGACAAGGTGCTGGGGCTCGTGACTGAGCGACGTCGACCGGGCATCAAGGCAATTCGCACTCGAATCAGCGAGGTCATCCATGATCGTTCGTCCGGGGTCGACTTGCGCCGTCAGCTCGCCTTCGATCCAGACTCGGGGTTCTCCATCGAGGACCCGCTGTTCCGCTACTTCCTCACGCACCTCGACGCCAGTCGGCTGTTCGGGGAGCTGGGCATAGAGGAGGCCAATATCGAACGCGGGCGCGTCTACACCTACGATGTCGGCTTCTCGTTCGCTGGCGAGGCGCGGACCATCGTCGAGGCTGCCAACCAGGAACTGAAGGCTGAGGACGTCGTGACCTTCTACGACTTCGATCAGCAGGCCGTTCTCCTCGCTCTTGACCTCCAGGAGGCGCTAGCGACGGTATACCGGGAGTCCTGCCGCTACTACCTCGTGTTTCTCGACGAGCGCTACAAGGAGAAGGTCTGGACGCGTTGGGAGCAGGACATCCTCACGCACAGCGGAAGGACGGGGCACATCATCCCGGTCGTTCTCGACAACGAGGGCGAGAAGGGAGTCGTCGGGATACCGAGCACGGTCGGTCGAATCGACTTGCGCGAGGTCCAGACGGAGATCGACGGTGGCAGTGGCATCTCGGGCGACGGTCGTGTAGCGATTCGCAACCGCCTCGTCATCCCGATGCTGGAGAAGCTCGACGCGTGGGTGCCGGGCGACAGCGCGCCGCACATCGTGACCGGCGGCACGCTCGCATAGGCGGTGCGGCCGGGGTCGCTCCCTCCCCTGCAGGCGCCCCGCCCCCGCCCTGCGATCATGCTCGGCCGTGGCGCTGATCGAAGATGACGCCGAGCGTGAGGCTGAGCGTGTCCGCACTATCTCGATGTGGCCGGGTCCTTGGCTGGCGATGAAGCGGACACAGCCCGGCGGGGCCGAGTTTGGTCTGATCTTCGCCGACGACATCGAGCCTCCCGAGCGCAACAGTCAGGCGGCGGACTGCGTTCGGATGTTCGAGGCCACGGACGAAACCGCGATAACGCTCATGAATCCGAACGGCGTGATCGACGGCAGCAAGCTCGCCGTCCTCGCCGAGTACGACTCGGTCGAGCAGATGATCGCCGACGGATGGCAGGTCGACGGCTGAGTCACCCGCCGCCAACAGGGCGATTCCCCTTGGCTCCACCTACTCGTCGACCCTACGCCCTCCTCCGACTGAGCGCAAAAGTGCGGAGCGCGGCCGAACCTAACTGCATATGCGCATATGCGCTCTGCTCTCTAGTTCTCCCTGCCAATCCCGGAGGTTGAGCAGGAGAGGACCACCTGCCGCTTGGAGCGGGGTCCTCTCCGTTTGCTTGCCATACCCATCGGCGTCGCAATCGTGGACGGTCCCTCTCGGCGCTCGCCTGGTTGCCGTCGCGGACACCAATAGCCGCTACTGCACCGCGCCTCAATCGAGGTACTAACCTGCCGGCCACTCTCAAGGCGGTGGCCGCCACATTCACCCGGACGGCACCCTGCCACTGGCATAGGTGTGGTCCGTCTCGGGCTGGCTACCCGCTGCTTACTGACGACCCTCTTGGGTGGTGGGCCGGGCTGGGCTCTGCCAGCCGCCGCGCTAGCGGCCGTACGCTCAGCTACGCTTTGCGGCACCTCGCTTTCGCGGAGCGGGCGTATTTCTCTTGACGTTCGGCCCGGTTTACGCCGGGTCGTCGTCTTTCAAGGGGCGCCTGAGCGCTCGAAGTCTTGGGGCCGGGAGCCGAGGGCTCCACCGGCGAGGCGGTGCTCCTGCGTGGAGTCCAGCTCGGGGCGCTCATGCGAGCACCGGCACGGGTGCGAAGACGAGCCCCCCGAGAATGGTCTCGCCAAGGAACCCGAATGGCTACTGCGGCCTCGGCGGCACCGGCGTCGCCTGCCCGATCGGCGTCAACGTGTCGGCGTCGACCGACGCGCCGACGACCGCCCCCCTCAACCAGTAGCGCTCCCGGCCGTCTCTGACGGCTCGAACATCGTCGTGCCAGGGCACCATGCCGTCGCCCGTGACCTGCGGCCATTCGCCCGAGCGGACAAGTCGACCGACTCGAACCCTTCGACGATCACGTTCCCATGGATGCTTTTCTCGGCGCGCTTCTGATCGCGGGGATTCTTCTGTCCGTCGGCGCCTGTGCACATACCCGCGCCAAGCGGCGAGTTCGCCCGGTTATCGACCCGTTTGGGAACCCTGCTCAGATTCAGAGGGGGCTGCTGAGCACGCTCGCGTTTCGCTGCCTTCTTGACGCTGCCCAAGAACTCATTGTGCCCCGCGCCCGCCGCGTTGATCCCCAACGCCATCGTGGCCGAACGACAGCGACCCCGCCGAAGCGGGGCCGCTGAAGGTTCGCTGTGCTTCCGAGCCCGAGCGCGTCCGTGGGGAGGCCGCGCCCGGGCCGGAAGGTTTTTCGAACCCGCGCCCTGGCTAGGCGCCTGCCCCCGCCGGTACGGCACCGCCGCCGCCAGGCTGCCACGCGGGTGCGTGGGGTCCGCCGAGCGTCGGCACATCCGACGGGTAGACCTCGTTGCCGTGGATCGCGTGATCGCCGATCTCCAGCTCCTCGTCGGAGAGCCGCAGAGGCATGAAGATCCCAACGATCTTGAGCAGGATGAACGTCATGACCCCGCTGAACACGATCACCCAGGCACCCGCCTCGGCCTGCCAGCGCAGCAGCGTCCAGCTGCCGTGGATCACGCCGTCTTTGCCGGGCAGGTTGCTCGCTCCGCCGACGCCGATGTACTCGATCACCTTGGAGTTGGCGAACACCCCGACCAGCAGACCGCCCGTCAGGCCTGCAATCCCGTGGGTGTAGATCACCCCCAACGTGTCGTCCACGTTTCGGAACACCGGAGCACGGCTCAGGAACCTGATCGCCATCCACACGATTGTCGAGGCGATCACACCGACCGCGATCGCCGAGTAGCCGGTTATGAATCCGGCCGATGGAGTGATCGCCACGAGGCCGGTGATCATTCCGTTGACCGAGCCGATCAGTGACGGCTTGTCGCGGAAGATGTAGTCCCAGCCGATCCACACGAGCATCGCCACCGCGGTGCAGATGTTCGTGTTCAGGACGGCAGCCGATGCGTTGGCACCGGCGTAGTAGGAGTCTCCACCGTTGAAGCCGTTCCAACCCAGCCACAGCAGACCCGCACCGGCTGCCACCATCAGCAGGTTGTTCGGTGCGTCGATCTCTCGATCTCGCTGCAGTCTCGGTCCGATGACGGCCGCCGCCACGAAGCCGGAGATGCCGGCCGCGAGGTGGATGACGTAACCACCCGAGTAGTCCAGGGCGCCGTGGAAGGCGAAGTAGCCCCCGCCCCAGATCAGGAACGCGTTGACTGTGTACACGAACGTGATCCACAGCAGCACGAACGGAATCCAGGCCTTGAAGCTGATTCGGCCCAGCACCGATCCGAGCATCAGGATCGGCGTGATCGCCGCGAACACGAACTGGAAGTACACCAGCGAGGACTCCGGGAAGTGGAACGGCGGGCCTTCCGTGACCGACGGAATGATCGCCTGTCCCTGCTCAGCTCCCTGCGAGAGCACCGTCCCCGACTTGCCCCACATCGACGCGAAGAACCCGTGTCCGGTGCCGATCGGTGTGCCGAAGCCCATCTTGAACGCCCACAGAACCCAGGCGACCATGACGAGTGAGAATGCGACGAAGGTGAGCATCATGCTGTTGACCGACCAGCGCTTCTGCATGACGCCGCCATACAGGACCGCCAGTCCCGGCAGGCTCATCAGCCCGACGAAGGTCGCAGCGGTCATCTGCCACGCGTTGT